>DATBCS010000069.1:0-4401 GCA_036270315.1 Gemmatimonadales bacterium | reverse complement strand
AACAGCGGCTTGGGCATGAAGGTCGCGGTGTAGCCGTGCTGGTGACACACGTTCTTGACGATGTACTTGTACATCATCATTTGGTCGGCCATGCGGGTGAGCGTCGTGAACCGCATGTCGATCTCCGTCTGGCCCGCCGTGCCCACCTCGTGGTGATGCACCTCGACGTCGATCCCCGAGGCGATCAGTGCCAGCATGATCTTGGAGCGCAGATCCTGGAGCCGGTCGACCGGGGGCACGGGAAAGTAGCCCTCCTTGTGCCGCGGCCGGTGGCCCTGATTCGGCACGCCACCGTTAGCGCCCGAGTTCCAGATCCCTTCCTCGGAATCGATGTGGTAGTAGCCCTCGTGCGCGTTCTGGTCGAACCGCACTGAGTTGAAGATGTAGAACTCGGCCTCGGGGCCGTAGTACGCCGTGGTCGCGACCCCCGACTTCACGAGGTATTGCTCCGCCTTGGTCGCGACGTAGCGCGGGTCGCGCGAGTAGCGCGCGCCCGTCACCGGGTCGACGACGTCGCAGGTCAGGGATAGTGTCGGCACCTCGAGGCACGGATCCACGAACGCGCTCGCCGGGTCCGGCATGAGCAGCATGTCGCTCTCATTGATCGCTTGAAAGCCCCGGATCGACGAGCCGTCGAATCCGAGGCCTTCCCGGAACAGGTCTTCGGTGAGTTCCTTCAGAGGCACCGAGAAATGCTGCCAAGTGCCGGGGAGGTCCGTGAACTTCACGTCCACCACCTGCACCCCGGCGTCCTTGGCCTTCCGGATCACGTCGCCAGGGGTGGCGCCCGCTGCGGGCTTCGCCCCTGGGGCGGTGGTCGTCGGGTCCAACGTCGCGGTCATGGGGTCGTCTCCTGGGCGGTCGCTCGAGGATCAGGGGCACGCAAGCTTGATGCCCCGTCCGACCGCGGGGCAACACGGCGCGGGTGACGGCGGGGCGAACGCGAGCATCGGGGAACGTACCCCCCCTGTTGCTCGACGTCAACCATTCCGTGTCGGTGTTGCCACATCGAGGCCAGCGGATGCTCCCTGCGGTGGGGTCTAGTGGTCGGATGTCTCCAGAATTGTGCACAATATGCACAGTTTTCCACACACCGTGTCAGCCATCCAGCGCCGCGACGAAGTGCCACAGTTCCACGGCCGAGAATTCTGCGAACCGCTCCTGCACTTCGCGCTCTGACAGTTCGAGGAAGACCCAGCTCGTGGTGCGGTGGCGCTCCCCACTCACAAAGTGCAGGCGCCCACGCACCGCACCGGCGCCCACCTCGGCGTCGGGCTGCATCTCGATGAAGACCTCCCAGCGCTCATCGCCGCGCTTCAGCTCGCCCATGTGTTTGGCGCGGTCCTGGCCCGGGAACGCGGCGCTCATGTCGTACACTATGCGCTCCGGTGTCCATTCCTGCCAGTTAGATTCCCGCCTGCAATGACGTGTCATGCGTGCGGCGCCGCGGTCGCCCCGGCAGCGCGGTTCTGTCACAAGTGCGGGGCGGCGGCAACCACGCCGTCGCCCGGCTGGCGCGCGGGCCTGCCCTGGGGAATCGCCGGGGCAGCGCTCGGGGCCCTTCTCGCCGTGCTCGCGCTGCGCGTGACCGGCGACGGCGGCGACCCGGTCGGCGCCGGTCCGGGTGACCCGCGTGCGGCGATCGAGGGCGGGACGGGCCGAACCGTCGGGGCGGGCGGGGCCGCCTTAATCGACATCAGTCAGATGTCCCCCGAGGCGCGCGCCGCCAGGCTGTACAACCGCGTCATGACGCTGCATTCCCAGGGTAAGGCCGACAGCGCAGAGTTCTTCCTGCCGATGGCACTGTCGGCGTACGGCATGCTGCCGGCACTCGACGCGGACGCCCGCCACCACATCGGCGTGCTCGACCTGACAAGCGGCAACGCCCGCTCGGCGCTGGCCCAGGCGGACACGATCCGTCGCGCCGTTCCCACACACCTGTTCGGGTTCATGCTGCGCGCCCGCGCCCTCGAGCTCGCGCGCGACACGACCGGCGCCCGCCGGGCGTACCGTGACTTCCTTAGGTACCAGGCGGCGGAGCGCCGGCGCGACCGGCCCGAGTACGCCGAGCACGCCGAGAACCTTGACGCCTTCGCCGCGCAAGCGACCCAGGTCGCCACCGGGTGGGCCCGTGCCCGGTAGGCGTACCCGCACCATTCATCTCGCCCACAGCCCCGATGCGGACGACGCCTTCATGTTCTGGGCGCTCGCGGCCGGGAAGATCGAGACGGGCGAGCGGCGCTATGTGCACGAACTCGCCGACATCGAGTCGTTGAACCGGCGGGCACTCCAGGGCGAGCTCGAAGTGACCGCCGTGTCACTGCACGCCTATGCCTACCTCGCCGACCGCTACGCGCTCCTGGCCCACGGGGCGAGCTTCGGCGACCGCTACGGGCCGCGCGTCGTGGCCCGCGCGCCGCGGCCCCCGGACCCGCAAGCCGCCCTCGCCCGCTCCGACCTGATCGTCGCGGTGCCGGGAGAGCTCACGACCGCGTTTCTCGCGCTCAAGCTGTATCAGCCAGCCGTGCGCCACGCGGTCGTGCCGTTCGACCAGATCGAAGACTACGTGGCGGGCGGCCGCGCCGATGCGGGACTGTTGATCCATGAGGGCCAGCTCACCTACGCGGACCGTGGCCTCCACCTGTGGACGGATCTGGGCGAGTGGTGGTACGTCGAAACGGGGCTGCCGCTGCCGCTCGGCGGAAACGTGGTGCGCCGCGACCTAGGCGCCGCCCTGATGCGCGCCATCGCGCGAGACCTGAAGGCGAGCATCGAGTACGGCTTGGCGCACCGACAGGAAGCGCTCGCGCACGCCCGGGAGTTCAGCCGCGGGCTCGACGACGCGCGCACCGACCGCTTCGTGAGTATGTACGTGAACGCCTACACCGTGGACTACGGCGCGAGGGGCCGGCAGGCGGTGGACGCGTTGCTCGCGCGCGCCCACCAGGCGGGACTGCTGCCGAGTCCGGTCGTCGTCACTTTCGTCGCCGCCGACCCCTAAGACACGGCCCGGGGCTATCCAGACGGACCCCGCGACGCCATTTTCCGAGCAATTACCGAAGGAGTGCAGCGTGGCCGACATGACGGGTCCCGTCCAGGTCTTAGTGGTCGACGACGAGGAGCCCATCCGGAACGCGCTCAAGAAATTCCTGACGCAGCAGCAGTTCGAGGTCTACGCCGCGGCGTCGGGCGAGGACGCGCTGCAGCAACTCCGGCGCCACCGCATCGCCCTGATGCTGTGCGACATCCGCATGCCCGGCACGAGCGGGGTGGACCTAGTTCCGCAGGCGATCGAGGTCGAGCCCGATCTGGCCATCCTGATGCTCACGGCCGTCAATGACGCCACGAGCGCCGCCCTGTGCATGCAGCGCGGCGCCATGGACTACCTCACGAAGCCGATCGAGCTCGCCGACCTAGGCCGCGCCGTGCAGCGGGCCCTCAAGCGCCGCGAGATGCTGCTCGAGCACCGCCAACTGAACCAGTGGCTCAAAGAAGAAGTCACGACGCGCACCGCCGAGCTGCAGCGCGAGCGCCAGAAGCTGGAGCGGATCTCGGTGGCCACGCTCGAAGCCCTGGTGAACGCGCTCGAAGCGAAAGACCCCTACATGCGGGGGCACTCGGCCCGAGTCGCCGATCTGTCGGCGACGATCGCCCATCAGCTGGGGCTGCCGGACGAGACGGTCGAAGAAGTCCGCGTTGCCGGTCGACTGCACGACGTGGGCAAAATCGGAACCCGGGAGGCGGTGCTCAACAAACAGGGGGCGCTGACGCCCGACGAGTTCGAGCACGTGAAGCAGCACGTGGTCATTGGGTCCCAGATCCTGTCTCCCCTCGCCCACCTCGGCGCCATCATCCCGGCAGTGCGCGGACACCACGAGCGCTGGGACGGCACGGGGTACCCGGACGGCCTGCGGGGCGAGGAGATCCCCATGGCGGCTCGGATCATCGGCGCCGCCGAGGTGTTTGACGCCCTGAGCACCTCCCGCGCCTATCAGGAGAAGATGACCCCCGAGCAGGCCACCGCGCGCATGGCCGACCTCTCGGGCACGGTGCTCGACCCCACCGTGTACGATGCGCTAACCCAGGTCGTGGCCCGGCGCCACACGCTGGTATACCTGGACGAGGGCGGCGGCATCAGCGACTGACCGCCTCCCCTCCCCCTGTGCTGATCGCCGTGACCGGAGCGACGGGATTCGTCGGGCGCCACGTCGCGGCCCTGCTCTCCCGCCGAGGCCATCACGTGCGGGCGCTGGCGCGCCCGCGGGCGCGTGCGCGCCTGTCGGGCGAGCCCGCCGTCGAGCTCGTGGCTGGCGACCTCGCCGACCCCGGCGCGCTCGCCGCCCTCGTCCAGGGCGCGGACGCGGTGATCCATCTGGTCGGAATTATCGTGGAATCGGGCCC
>DATBCS010000068.1:0-1614 GCA_036270315.1 Gemmatimonadales bacterium | reverse complement strand
ACCCTGTCCGCCGTCGTGCTGCGGCTCTTACCGCCCCAAGTCGCGGAGCGCGGGCGCCGGAGCACGCCACCCGACGGGCCCGACGACGCCCTCGGAAACGTGCAGCGACGGCTGCGCGAGTTGGACGCCGTACAAACACGGCTCGCCGAGCTGGAGGAGCGCGTGGACTTTGCCGAGCGCCTCCTCGCTCAGCAACGGGACGGGGAGCGGATCGCTCCACCGAGGAGCTGATCACGCCCGGGTGGCGAAATCGGTAGACGCATGGCACTTAAAATGCCAAGGGAGGCAACTCCCATGCAGGTTCGAGTCCTGCCCCGGGCACTCGTCAGGCCCCGTGGTGCACGCGACGGCCGCCGGACACCGACCATGCGCACGCGGGCGGTTGGGGCCCCGATGCCCGCGCCGCGGCGGACTGCGCACGCGTGTGCACGCCACCCACGCACGTTCCTCGGGGGACGCCACCGTGTGAGCGACAGACTCGGGTGTTGATCATCGTCGGAGCCCTCGGCATCGGCGTGCTGGTCACTACGCTCGTGATCGGGGCGACCGTGGCGGAATCGCTCAAGCAGACGCTCCCCGGACTGCTCAACGCACGGGCCCGTCGGCGCGCTGGCACGCCAGACTCCGCCTCCGAGTCCGCGGAGCAGCAGGCGCTGCTCGACGAGGTGCACCGCCGGTTCGGCCAGGTCGACGAACTGCAGCGGAGGCTCACCGACGTGGAGGACCGCCTCGACTTTGCCGAACGCCTCCTGGCCCAACATCGGCAGGTGGACCGAGTGGGACCGCCGTCGGACTAGGCGAGCGCTTCGTGCGAGGGCAGCGCGGGCGCGGAGTCGCTCGCACCCGGGCGCCGCGTTAAGCTTCCCTCGGCTCCAGCGACCTCCGAACCATGCCCGATCTCGTCCACGACGTCCCCATCAAGGCGCCCCCGGCGCGGGTGTTTCGGGCCGTGAGTCTTCCCGCCGAGCTCGATCAGTGGTGGACCAAGCAGTCGGCGGGCGAGCCCCGGGCCGGGGCCACGTACGAGCCCTGGTTCGGGCGGCAACTTTAGTGGCGGGCACGGGTGACCGAGTGCGTGCCCCCCGAGGCCTTCGAACTCGAACTCGTGCGCGCCGCGGATGACTGGCTCGGGACCCGGGTGGGGTTCCGCCTGGCGGCGGGGACCTGCACGACCCAGGTGCGGTTCCACCACACCGGGGGGCCCGTCGGCAACGAGCACGATCGCATCGCGTGCTATTGCTGGGCGATGTATCGCCGGGTGCGCACGCGGTACGTCGAACACGGCGAGTCGGTGCCATACGAGAAGCGCTTGGACGTGTGACGATGCAGCGGCCTCCTAGGCGCGCCCGTGTGTATGAGTGACAAGCACACTGAGAAGCTGCGTCTCCTCCTGAAGAGCTACGCGGAGCGCACGGCGACGCAGCCGGCGGCTGTCAAGCCGCCGAGCGATGAGGGGGAGCGACGGCGACGGGCGTGTGGGGACCGGCTCCAGAAGGTGGTGCGCGTGGTGCTCCAAGGCTTCGTGACCGAGCTCGAAAGCGCGGGGCATGACGCTGCGATCCGCGACAACACCGACCTGGCCGATGCGTATCCCAGCGTCGCGCTCGCCTTCAC
>DATBCS010000067.1:0-8304 GCA_036270315.1 Gemmatimonadales bacterium | reverse complement strand
GGGTGCGTGGCGTTCGGCGTCGGCACGACGGCGATCTTCAACTCGTGGATCACGAAGGACGTACGGCTCACGGTGCCCGAGACCGTGCGGGTCGTGGTGCGCGGCCGCAAACCCGACAACGTGACGGCGAAGGATTTCATGCTCGCGATCCTGCGCCACCCCTACGTGAAGAGCGGCCAGGCGATCGGCAAGCTGGTGGAGTACTGTGGCGATGCTGTCGAATCGCTGTCGGTGGATGAACGGGCCACGATGACGAACATGACGGCCGAGGTGGGAGGCTTCACGGGGTACGTCGCCCCCGACGCGCGCACGGTCGAGTACTTGATGGAGTACCGCGGCTTGTCGCGGCGCGAAGCCGAGCGGCGCTGCGCGGACTGGGCGAGCGCCCCCGGGGCCGCGTATTGCGAGGTGATCGAGATCGACGCCGGCGCGATTCGGCCGATGATCGCGCTTCCTGGGGACCCGGGGAACGGGCTCTCCTTGGGCGAGGCGCCGGAGCGGGTGCGCGTCGACATCGCGTACGCCGGCTCGTGCACGGCCGGCAAGAAGGCCGACATGGACATGTACGCCCGGGTGCTGCAGGAGGCGACGGATCGCGGCGCGCGCGTGGCGCCGTGGGTCCGGATGTACATCCAATGCGGCTCGCAGGATGTGAAGCGCTATTGCGAGGAGCGAGGCTACCTCGAGCTGTTCCGCCGCGTGGGCGCGACGTTCCTTGAGCCGTCCTGCGGGGCCTGCATCAACGCGGGGCCGGGGGTCTCGAAGACGCGCGATGAAGTGACGATCAGTGCGATCAACCGCAACTTCCCCGGCCGCTCGGGTCCGGGGCGGCTCTATCTCGCCAACCCCTACACCGTCGCCGCCTCGGCCATCGCCGGCTACATCACCGAGTGGCAGCCGGGTCTGGCTCTCGCGCCTACCGAATAAGCGGAGGAACGGTGGAACGTCGCTATCGCGGTGGCGATCCGTCGGATCTGGAACGCTGGCGCGCGCTCGTGCACTCGCCGGCACCCAACGCCGCGGCCGTGACACCCCGCCTCGGATGGAAGCGCCCGCGCACCACGGTGCGGGCCAGGGTGCTGCCGTTGATACGGCGCGCGCCCGGGCCCAGTCGACGGGAGACACTCCTCGACAACCGCCCATTGGTCGAGGTCGTCGTCACGGCGGTGGGCGCGCTGCTCCTGCTGCTCGTCAGCGCCAGTCAGCTCGTGGTCACCATGGTCATCGTGGTGGTCGGCGCCTGGGTGTGCTGGCGATGGGTGGTGCCGGGGCGGGGCGATGAGCGCCCGCGGGCACCCCCCGAGCCGCGCGCGCTCCGGGTCGTGCCGGTACGACGGCGCGTCGTGGTCGCCCCTGACGCGGCTCCCTTCGTCGCCGCCATCGTCTCGGATAGGGAGATGGAAGAGCGGGTGCGTCGCGCTCTGCATGGACGCGTGCAGCTGCGTGTGGCATCGACCTGGGTCGAGTTGGTACACGTCGTGGAATGGAGCCCCGTGACAGCGATCCTCGTGGACCCGCTCGCCGACAGCACGAGGAGCCCCGTAGAGTACATCAGAGGGTTGCGTGCCGAGCGAATCCCCGTCGTGCTCTACACGAGTTTAACGCCACGGAGTGCGGGAATCCTGCTCAGTCTGGGCCAACTCGGCATCCAGCACACCATCTTCTACCGCTACGACGACGCGCCGCGCCGGTTTCTCCAGGCCTTAGCCCCGCCGCCGCCCGATCACGGTGCGACCCCCCCGCTCAGGAGTGCCTAAACCTTCCTCGGGGACCAGCTGTGGTGGAGAACCAGCAGAAGGGGTGCAGCCGACAGCGGCCTAGCGGCCGCCGCTTCCCAACGTAAGCCCGACCGCCACCGGCGCGGGGCCGCCATGCTTCGGCCGCAGCGCATCGCGCTGGTACACACTGCGCGGATTCCACAACACCCAGGACGTGATCCCGACGTCTTCGGCCGCGCGGATCTCCTCGCGGATCTCGTGGGGTGTGTAGCGCGGCAGGCGGCGCCCCAGGGTGAACGCCTGCAGGAAGGGACGGATCTCGGCCCCCCCGGCGAGCGGGCGCGAGCGCTCGAGCGCCGCGGTGAGGGCGGTGCGCACGACGCGGTACGGCTGGCCGTTGGGCCACGCGAAGCCGTACGCGCCGCGGGTGTAATGGCTGGGATAGACCATCGGCAGCACCACGTCGGCGACGCTCGCGAAGTCCTCCCACACCTGCCCGATGCCGAGATCGTCCGTGGCCGACGCCGTGAGCCCGAAGATATCGAAGGTGACCGGTATCCCAAGCGGTTTCAGGCGGTCGCGCAACAGCGCAATATGGCTCCGCACCGCGGCCCGCTGCGTCTCGCCGGCGCGATGTGCCGGGAAGAGCGCGGTGGCCATCCGCTCGCGCGGCTCGTCGGGGAAGCGCACGTAATCGAACTGCACTTCGGCGAATCCCTGGTGCGCCGCTTCCGCGGCCAGCTGGGCGGCGTAAATCCACACCGAGTCGTTGTAGGCGTCGACCCAGGCGAGATCGATCCGGTCGTGCCACAGACCGCCGTTCACGCGATCCTGCACCGACCAGCGGGGTTTCCGCGCCGCCAAGCGCGGGTCCTTGGCGACCACGATGCGCGCGATGGGATAGATGCCGTGCGCCATGAGGGTGTCGAGCCGCGAGCGCACGTCCTTGGTCCGCACGCACTGGTTCGCCCCGATCTGCTCGGCGGTCGGCACGGCCGAGGGGTACAACAGGCACCCCGTATCGTCCTTCACGTCGATGACGAAGGCGTTGATCTCAGTCTCGTCGGCGAGACGCACCAACTGCCACAACTTGGGCGAGCCGAAGGCCCACGCGTTCACGTACAACCCCTTGATGGTCCCACTCGCCGGCAAGAGCACCGATTCCTGCTGGACGTAACGGATCTCGGCCGGGCGGAGCGACACCTTCACCTGATCGGGCGGGGTCGCGGGCGTGGCGCTGTCGGCGGCGCTACTCTGTGCAAAAAGGCCGCGACTCGTGAAGAGCGCGGCCAGCAAGAGGGCACTTGCCTGCCGGACCACATTCATAGGGGGCTACACGATAGGAAGCGCCGCTAAATCCGACAAGCCCATCCGTCACGTCACCGCGGGGTCAGTTGCAAGCTGTTGAACAGCAAGGGGTAAGTGGCGACGCTTTGGCCTCGGAACTGGGGCCGGAACCCAAACAGCACCACCCGGCCGGTGCCCAGCTTGACCTCGACCAGGGCCGCCTGGCCCGCCACCCGCTCCGGGTGCAGCGCCCACCCCGACAAGAGGACCCGGTCGGGATCGCTCGGATAGCGGCCGATCACTTTCACGGCGGTCGAGTCGAGCACCTCGAACGCGGGGCCGCTCTCGTACCAGGCCACACTCTGGGGGGGCATGGTGCGGGTGAGCGGCGCGCTCGTGTCGAGCTCGAGCCGGAAGATGGCGCCCGGCGCGTAGAACTCGTCGTCCGCCACACCCTCGAGCACGTTGCGCACCGGCAGGAGCAGCTGCGCCACCGCGAAGCGGCTCGCGTCGTTCAGGGCGACGAGCGTGCCGCCGTCGGTCACGAACTGGCGCAACGCCTTCACGCCCTCGTCCCCCAACCCGCCCGCGTAGGGCGGGGGGTACTGCCGCGGGAGCCCGTCGAGCAGGTCGTGCGGCTCCTGGTCGGGCAGCACGACTACGTCGAGCTTGTCGCGCAGCTTGCCCGCCCGCACCGCGGAGTCGCCGAGGGAGACGTAGGGCACTTTCCACGTGTCGAACACCCAGCGCGTCCACCCCTCGTCGATCGCGCCCTTTTCGGTCGAGTTGACGGCGGAGCGGTACAGGCCGATGCGCGGCGCGTCCGGCCCGGCGAACCCGGGGTACCCCGGTTGCGCCGCCGGCGGGTCCACCGGCGGCGAGAGCCCGATCTTCAGCGAATCGCGCACCGCCACCGCCGTGACGCCCATCAAGAGGGGCAGGGAGTGCGCCGTGACGTCGTAGGGCGCGAGCGGGGGCCCGCCGGGGTACAGCCTGAGGTCGGGGTAGTGCTGCGGCTCGAGCAGCGCCTTCGCGAACGCCGCGTAGGGCTGGCGCAGCACGACGACGTAACTCCCCGCGGGGAAGCGCTGGGTGCCGAGCGCGATGGGGTGGAGCGCCGTGCGGACTTCCACCTGGCCGCGCCGCAGGATGGCCAGCAACGTGGCGAGCCCCACCGTGTCCTCGCGCTGGCGCGGGATGACGTACGCGTACGGCCAGCTCTTCCAGCCGCGCACCGCCCGCCACCCCACCGCCAGAAAGGTCGCGAGCCAGCGATCGCGGTAGCGCGCGGCGTTCTCCAGCAGGGCGTACGCCGCGTCGGTCTGGTAGCTCACGATGTCGCGCAGCGTCCAGCGGCCGCCCGGCCAGGGGTTGGTGAAGTTCCACGAGCGCTCGCGCGGGTTGAAGCCGCGCGCCCGGATTGCCAGCTGATCGAACGGCACCTCGATCGGCGAGGCGAGGTTCGCGCTCGCGGCCTCGGCCAGGATGCGCACCCCGCCGTGGTAGTGCTGATAGGCGCGTGCCGGGGTCCAGGCGTCGAAGATCGCGTTGATCGAGATCCCCGTCTTTCCCTGGCCCGCGAGCTCCCACGCCATCGCCGTCCCCAGGGCGTTCGCGCCGTCCACGAGCAACGGATCCACGTTCGGCTCGATCGGATCGAGGTAGGGCGGCAGGAAGAGCCGCGAGCCGTCGGTGTCCTGCTGGTGAATGTCGTGGACGATCTGCGGATGCCACCGGTTGTGGAGCGAGTCCACGACGAGCTGCGTCTCGACCTGCGTGAACGCGTACCAGTCGCGGTTGTTGTCGTGCCCCACGTAGTGGTGATACAGCTCGGGCGGATCGGTGCCTTCCGCGGCCGTGCCGAGCGTGCGGTTGTACCAGCGGGTAACGATGGACACGCCGTCGGGGTTGAGCGAGGGCACGAGCCAGAGCACGACGTTGTCGAGAATGCGGCGCGTCGTGGCGCTCGTATCGGTCGCCAGGCGGTACGCGAGGACGGCGGGCGTGAGCGACGCCCCGACCTCGTTCGAGTGAATGGCCGAGGTGATGAGGACGATCGCCTTGCCGTCGCGCACCGCCTGGTCGGCCTCGCGGGTGCTCTTGAGCGTCCGCGGGTCAGCGAGGGTGGCATTGAGTTGGCGGTAGGACTCGAGCCGCCGCAAGTTCTGCGGGCTCGACACGACGAGCGCGACGAGCGGCGCGCCCAGGGTCGTCTTGCCGAGCTCGCGGTACTTCACCCGGTCGCTGGCCTTCGCGAGCGCCTGGTAGTAACGCACCAGCGTCGGCCAGTCGGCGAGCTTCTTGTCCTCGCCCGGGTCGAACCCGAGCACCGACCGGGGGGCGGGGATGCGCGCGGCCGCGGCGGCCGGTGCGGGGCGCCGCGCGGGCGCCCGGGCGCGGGGCTGCTGCGCTCGCGCGGGCTGCGGGGTGGCGACCGCCGCCGCGAGCCCGACGAAGAGCGCGCCTGCGCGCACCGCCTACTTCACCACGCCGGCGGCAGGCGCTTGGTCGCCCGTGCCGAGCCAGTGCGCAAACCAGCCGCGGACTCGCTCCAGCCGGTCGACCAGCAGCCACGGCGGGCCCGAGCGGGACAACCCGTGGAAGGAGCGGGGGTAGCGCACGAACTCGGCCGGCACGCCGCGCTTGCGGAGCATCACGAAGAGCTGCTCCGCGTCGGCGATCGGGGTCCGCCGGTCGTCCTCGCTGTGCACGATGAGGAGCGGCGTGCGGAAGTGCGCCGCGTAGCTCATCGGCGAGAGCGCGCGGTACACGGAGTCGGCGGTCCAGGGCGAGCCGCCGAACTCGTAGTCGGTGAGCCCCTGGGCGTCAGACGAGCCGTACCACGAGTAGAAGTCGTAGATGGACCGATCGGTCTCCGCCGCGGCGAAGCGGGTCGTGTGCCCGAGGATCCAATTGGTCATGAACCCTCCGTACGAGCCGCCGGCCACGCCGAGCCGCGTCGTGTCGACCCCGCCGCGCGCGATCGCGACGTCCACCGCTTTCATCAGATCCTGGTAGTCCTCCATCCCCCAGCGCCCGCGCGTGGCGAAGGTGAACGCGTGCCCGTAGCCGCTCGAGCCGCGGGGGTTGACGAGCAGCACCCCGAACCCCTGGCCGGCGAGCATCTGGAATTCGGGGAAGAAGACGTTGCCGTAGTTCCAGTGTGGGCCGCCGTGGATGTAGAGGATCAGGGGATGGCGCTGCCCTGCGCGGTACCCGGCCGGGCGCATCAGCCACGCCTCGATCTTCAGGCCGCCCGCGCTCGTGAACCAGAAGGTGTCCGCGGGCACCAGCACGAGCCGGGCGAGCAACGAGTCGTTGAACGTGGTGAGCCGACGGTCGGGCCCCGCGCCGCCGGGCCCGAGCGGGGCGACAAAGAGCTCCACGGGGTGCGTGATGTCGCTGCCCGTGTAGGCGAGCGCGCGCCCGTCGTGGCTCAGGTCGAACCCGCCTAGCTGGCGCTCGCCGGTCGTCACCTGGCGGACCGGGCCGCCCGCCACCGGCACGGCGAAGACATGGATGTTGCCGCGGGTTTCCGCGGGAACGTAGACGGTCCGCCCGTCCGGCGCCCAGGCGGGGTTGTGGCCTTCGAGGTCCCACTCGGCCGTGAGCGTGCGGACCGGGCCGCCCGCGGCGGGGACCACGCACACCTCGTCCCGCTCGCCGCGTCCTTTGGAACAGTTGAAGGCGATGGACTTGCCGTCGGGCGACCACGCCGGAGCCCAACTCTCCACGTAGGATGTCGGGAGCCGACGCGTGGCGCCGTCGGCGAGGGTCAGGATGTAGAGCTGCGGCCGGGCCTGCGGGCGCAGTTCGTCGGTCTCGGTCGAATCCTGCACGTACGCGATCGCGCGCCCGTCGGCGGACCAGGCCGCGTCGAACTGGCTCAAGGGGCCGCTCGTGAGCGGCTTCGGCTCGCCGCCGGCGACCGCGACGAGGTACAAGTGGCGCGGCCGCCGCAGCTCCCGGGGCGCCACCAGGCCGTGCTCGTCCTCCACGAACGGCAGCGACGTGTACACCCGGCCGTCGAAGCGCTTCACGTCCGGGGCCCGCGTGATTGCCACCGGCGAGACCCGGCTCCGCCAGGTTTGCTGCTTCAGGCTGTCCGGCTCGGCTCCCCGCCACACATACAGGAGCGACTTGCCGTCGGGCGCGAACCGCGGCAAGGCGTGCACGCCCTTGACCTGGAACGCCTCACCCCCCGGCGCCCCGGTCCGCAGGAACCAGACGTCGTCGTCGAAGCCTTCGCGCTTGCTCGCGAACGCGAGCAGGGACCCGTCGGGCGACCACACCGGGGTCGACGCCTCAGCAGCCGGGGTGGTATAGCGGAACGGCGCTGCGGACCCGTCGGTCGCCGTCATCCAGATCTCGGAATGGCGCCGGTCCTTGTCTTCGACGACCGTCGTCACCGTAAAGGCGACGCGCCGCCCGTCGGGGGCGAGCGCGGGGTCGTCGACCACCGTGAGGCGGTGGTAATCGGTCGCTTGGAACGGGTGGGGGGCCTGGGCGGCGAGCCCGGGGACGGCTCCGACGAGAAGCGCGAGGGGGACGACGCACGGCAGGGGGCGCACGGGCATAGGTGGCTCGGGGCTGATCGGGGGAGGAAAACTACCGAGCCTGACCGGGGAATGCGACGGGCGGCCCGACGGAGGACTCAGCCTCCGCCCGACCGCCCGCTCCCGGCGTCGCGCCCCGCCATCGCTACTCGAGCTTGTGCAACTCCACGCGGCGGTTCTGCGCGCGGCCGTCCACCGTCGTGTTGGGGGCGATGAAGCCGGTGGCGCCGTACCCCCGCGCGATCATGCGGGCGGGCAGCACGCCCTTCTGGGCGAGGTACGCTCGGACCAGCGCGGCCCGCGCCTGCGACAGCCGCATGTTCAAGTAGCGCTTCCCCGTGTTGTCCGTGTACCCGGCGATCTCGATTCGGATATCCGGGTTCGCGACGAGCGAGCCCGCCACGGCGTCGAGCACCGCGTAGGAGTCCTGGGTGAGCGCGGAGCGCGCGGTCTCGAAGTTCACGCCGCGCAGAATCACCGTGGGCCGTGGGGCGCCGGGGGCGGGGGGCGTCGACTCACGGGCGAACAGCACGAGACAGCCGTTCGCGTCCACCGGGCTTCCGGGTGGCGCGGGGGGACACTTGGGTGGTGCCGGGGGCGGGGGCGGCGGCGTCGGCTTGACCTCCACTGCGACGGGCAGCGCACAGCCGAGCGAGTCGACCGGCGTCCCCGCAGGCGGCGTCGGGCACTTGGGAGCCTGGACCGGCGCCGGCTCGAGGGGCGCCGGGAGCGCGGGGGCGGGC
>DATBCS010000066.1:0-13263 GCA_036270315.1 Gemmatimonadales bacterium | reverse complement strand
GCAGTTGGGGTTCTCGGCGGCGGTCACGATGCGGATCGCCCAGCAGCTGTACGAAGGCGTGGAGGTGGGCGCCGAGGGCCCGGTGGGCCTGATCACGTACATGCGCACCGACTCGGTCCGGGTCGCGGATTCGGCCATCGCCCAGGCCCGGGACTTCATCGGTCGGGAGTTCGGCGAGCGCTATCTGCCCGACACCCCGGCGGTCCATAAAAGCGGCAAGAGCCAGAGCCGCGTGCAGGACGCCCACGAGGCGATCCGGCCCACCGATGCACTGCGGCGGCCGGACGATCTGAAGCAGCATCTCGACGCGCGGCAGTTCAAGCTGTACCAGCTGATCTGGCGGCGCTTCGTGGCCTCCCAGATGACGGCCGCCGTCTTCGAAACCACCAAGGTGGACTTCGACCTGGGTCGCTACGTGTTCCGGGCGACCGGATCGCGCATGCTGTTCAACGGCTATCATGTCCTCTACCACGAGGCGCACGAGCCGGAGGAGGGGAAGACGCTGGAAGACCTGCCGCCGATCCCGGCGCTCGCGAAGGGCGACCAGGTGCCGGTGAAGCAGATCCTGCCGAACCAGCACTTCACAGAGCCGCCGCCGCGCTACAGCGAGGCGAGCCTCGTGAAGGAGCTCGAGCGCCTGGGCATCGGACGCCCCTCGACTTACGCGACCATCATCTCGACACTCAAGACGCGGTGGTACGCGACGGCCAAGGATCGCCGCTTCGCGCCGACGCCCCTCGGTGAAGTGGTGTGGCGCGTGATGCAGCGCTCGTTCCCGGCGGTGTTCGAGGTTGGCTTCACGGCGCAGATGGAGAACGAACTCGACAAGGTCGAAGAGGGCGACCTGGGGTGGCAACAGGTGCTGGGGGATTTCTGGGGACCGTTCTCGAAGGCGCTCGACGCGGTGGACGTCCAGCAGATCATCCACGACGTGCACGACCTGTCCGAGCTGCCCAAGGAGAAATGCCCGACGTGCGGGAACGGGCTGACGGTCCGGAGCGGGCGGTTCGGGCCGTTCATCGCGTGCGCCCGCTACCCCGAGTGTCGGTTCACACGACCCCTGCGGCGGGACAAAGTGCCCGATCGGCCCAGCGACGCGATCTGTCAGGAGTGTGGCGCCCCGATGGTGATCAAGACCGGACGCTACGGCGAGTTCCTCGCCTGCACGCGCTATCCGGCCTGCAAGCACACGCGCCCGGTACCGCTGGGAGTGAAGTGTCCGAAATGCGGCACCGGCGATCTCGCGGAGCGCCGCACCAAGAAGGGACGCAACTTCTTCGGATGCCTGCGCTACCCGGAGTGCGACTACTCGACCTGGAACCGCCCCGTCCCGGTCGCCTGCCCGAGCTGCGGGTTCCTCGGGATGGAAGAGAAGCAGACCAAGGCGAAGGGAGTCTCGCGCAAGTGCCTGAAGTGCGGACACGAAGTGACGGTCGAGGAGCCCACGCCGACGGAGTCGGTCGCGGGCTGACCGCCGCCGTCGTGGGCGGCGGCCTCGCCGGGAGCGAGGCCGCGTGGGCCCTGGCCGAGCGGGGGATCGCGGTCACGCTCCACGAGATGCGACCCGCTCGCGCGACCCCCGCGCACCGCACCGATCGTCTCGCCGAGCTCGTCTGCAGTAACTCCTTCAAATCGGTCGAGTTGACGAACGCCCACGGGCTGCTCAAAGCCGAGATGCAGCGGCTGGGCAGCGTCGTGCTCACCGCGGCCGAGGCGGCCCGCGTCCCCGGCGGCGCGGCCCTCGCGGTGGACCGCGCCGCATTCTCCGAGGCGGTGCACGCGCGCGTCACGGGTCACCCCAACGTCACCCTGATCCGAGGCGAGGTGACCGCCCTCCCCACCCCCGGCGTGGTGGCGAGCGGCCCACTCACCTCGGAAGCGCTCGCGACGGCCATCGCGCAGCGACTTGACGCGCAAGCACTCGCCTTCTTCGACGCCATCGCGCCGATCGTGGCGGGGGAGTCACTCGATCCCAGCCGCCTGTTTCGCGCCTCGCGCTATGGTAAGGGCGGCGGCGCGGACTACTGGAACGCACCGCTCACCGAGGAGCAGTACGACACCTTCGTGACGGCGCTCCGTACGGGAGAGCAGTACCAGCCGCACCACGAGTTCGACCGAACGCCCTACTTCGAGGGGTGCTTGCCCGTGGAGGAAATGGCCGCGCGCGGACGCGATGTTCTGCGCTTCGGCCCGATGAAGCCGGTGGGCCTCCCGGACCCGCGGACGGGGCGGGAGCCATTCGCCGTAGTGCAACTGCGCCAGGAGGACCGCGCGGGCCAAATGTGGAACCTGGTGGGTTTCCAGACCAGGCTGCGGAGCCCCGAGCAACGACGCGTGTTACGGATGATCCCGGGGCTTGAGCGCGCGGAGTTCCTGCGCTACGGCAGCATCCATCGCAACGCCTATATCAACGCGCCCCGCGCCCTGAGCGCCCACCTGTCGGCCCGCGACGACCCGACCCTCTTGTTCGCCGGGCAGCTCACCGGCGTCGAGGGGTACACCGAGTCGGCGGCCACCGGGATCCTGGCCGGGATCAACCTGGCGCGCGTGCTCGCGGGCGACGAGCCGGCGGTGCCGCCGCCCACGACGATGCTGGGCGCGCTGTACCGCTACGTCCATACGGCCGACCCCGAGCGCTTCCAGCCGATGAACGCCAACTTCGGGCTGCTCGAGCCGCTCGAACGGGCACCCAAGGCCAAGGCCCGGCGGCAGGAACTGCTGGTCGCGCGCGCCCTCGCGGACATGGACGCGTTCGCCGCGCGCCTCGGCGCCCCGGCGCCGGCGTGACCGCCATCCCCGAGATCACAGGCTTCGTCGCGTTCCTCGAGAAGGAGCGGCACGATTCCCCCCACACGGTGAAGGCGTACGGGCGGGACGTGGCGGACTTCGCGGCGTTTTGCGACCGCTTCTACGGTGGACCGTGGCGCTGGGCGGGGGTGGACCGGCTGGCGATTCGGGGTTGGCTCGGCGCGCTGCAACAGCGCGGCATCGCGAAGCGCTCCGCCGCCCGGGCGCTCTCCGCCTTGCGCACGTTCTATCGCTTCTTGGACGCGACCCAGGGCGTGGTCGTCAACGCCGCCAAGGCGACCCGCACGCCGAAGGTGGGGCGCACGCTGCCTGTCTACCTGGACCGGACGGAGATTGAGGCCTTGGTCGCGGACGCCGAGCGCCGGGCCGAGGCGGGGGGGTTCGCGGCCGCGCGCGACTGGGCGATGCTCGAGCTGTTCTACTCGACGGGCATCCGGCTCGCGGAGCTCGCGGGGTTAAACGACCTCGACGTGGATCTCGTGTCGGACCAGGTGAAGGTCCGGGGCAAAGGGCGCAAGGAGCGGATCGTGCCGGTCGGGAGCCACGCCGGGCGGGCGCTGCGGCACTACTACCGGGTGCGCGACGCCCTGGCGGTGACGGGAACGGCCGACCGGCGGGCGGTGTTCGTGGGTCGAAGCGGTCGCCGGCTGACACCGCGCGGCGTGCAGTTCGCCATCAAGCGCCTGTTCGGGACGCTGGCGCGGGGCCGCGATCTGCACGTGCACTCGCTGCGGCACTCGTTTGCCACACACCTGCTCGACGCCGGAGCGGACCTGCGGGCGGTGCAGGAGCTGCTCGGCCACGCCTCGCTCAGCACCACGCAGGTGTATACTCATACATCGGTCGAACGCTTGAAGCGGGTCTATCATCAAGCCCATCCGCGCGCGTGAGGGACATGCAGCACATACACGGCACGACCATTCTGTGCGTCCGCCGCGACGGGCACGTCGCCATGGGCGGCGACGGGCAAGTCACGATCGGCGACACGGTGATGAAGGCCAACGCCAACAAGGTGCGCACGCTGAAGGGCGGGAAGATCCTCGCCGGCTTCGCGGGCGCGGTGGCCGACGCCTTCACGTTGTTCGAGAAGTTCGAGGAGAAGCTGGAGCGCTACCCCGGTAACCTGCCGCGGGCGGCAGTCGAGCTGGCGAAGGACTGGCGGTCGGATCGCGTGCTGCGCCGACTCGAGGCGCTGCTCGTCATGGCCGACAAGGAGCACGGGTACGTGATCTCGGGCTCGGGCGAGCTGATCGAGCCGGACGACGGTGTACTGGCAATCGGATCGGGAGGCAGCTACGCCCTGGCGTCCGCGCGGGCCCTGCTGCGCTCGTCGGAGCTCCCGGCCCGGGATGTGGTGCAACGCTCGCTCGAGATTGCGGCCGAGATCTGCGTGTACACCAACACGCACATTACCATCCTGGAGATGTGATGGCTGACCCTACCCGAACCCCGACCGATGCCGTCCCCCCCGCGCCCACCGGGCCGCCGGCTCCGGCCACGCCCCCCGCGCCGGCGCCGGAGCAGGAGCTTCCGTGGCTCGAGGAGCTACCGCCGCGCAAGATCGTGGCCGAGCTCGACCGCTACATCGTGGGCCAGGAGGTGGCGAAGAAGGCGGTGGCCATCGCGGTGCGTAACCGCTGGCGGCGCGCCCAGGCGCCGGAAGACATCCGCGACGAGATCTTGCCGAACAACATCATCATGATCGGCCCGACGGGCGTGGGGAAGACCGAGATTGCCCGCCGGCTCGCACGGCTCGCCGGGGCGCCGTTCCTCAAGGTCGAGGCGTCGAAGTTCACCGAGGTCGGCTACGTGGGGCGGGATGTTGAGTCCATGGTGCGCGAGCTCGTCGACGTCGCGATCAACATGGTGCGGACGGAGCGCGAGGACGACGTCTATCCCGAGGCGGAGGCCCGCGCCGAAGAACGGCTCCTCGACCTGCTCTTGCCGACCACGCCCACTCCACCGACACCCGCCGTCGCATCCGGCGAGAAGGGCGAGGGACGGGCCGAGAGCCGCCCGCTGTTCGTGGTCTCGTCGAAGGGCGACGTCACCCCAAAGGGCCCGGAGGCCGACGTCGAGTCCCAGGAGCGGCGGCGCCGCACACGCGAAAAGCTGCGCCAGCAGCTGCGGGACGGGAAGCTCGAGGAGCGCGACGTGGAGATCGAGGTCCAGCAGCAGGGCTTCCCGATGCTCGAGATGATGCAGCCGCCGCAGGGCATGGAGGGCCCGGACTTCAACCTCACCGAGTGGCTGCAGGAGGTCATGCCGAAGAAGAAGAAGCGCCGCAGTGTGCACCTGCACGAGGCGCGGCGCATCTTGGTCGACGAGGAACTGAAGAAGCTGGTCGACATGGACGATGTGGTGAACGAAGCGCTGGAGCGCGTCGAGAACCACGGCGTCATCTTCATCGACGAGCTGGACAAGATTGCCGGTGAGCGCGGCACGGTGGGGCCGGACGTATCCCGAGAAGGGGTGCAACGCGACCTCCTGCCGATCGTGGAGGGCTCAACCGTCCAGACCCGCTACGGCTACGTACGCACCGATCACGTCCTGTTCATCGCCGCCGGCGCGTTCCATATCGCCAAGCCCTCGGACCTGATCCCGGAGCTCCAGGGTCGCTTCCCCATCCGGGTCGAGCTGCAGCCGCTCACCGAGGAGGACTTCGTTCGCATCATGACCGAGCCGGAGAACGCGCTCACCAAGCAATACGCCGCGCTGTGCGCGGCGGAGGGCGCGACGCTCACCTTTACGGACGCCGGGGTGCGCGAGATCGCCCGCATCGCCGCCAAGGCGAACGAGCGGATGGAGAACATCGGCGCCCGCCGGCTGCACACCGTCATGACGACGTTGCTCGAAGACGTGCTGTTCAACCTGCCCGAACTCGCCGAGAAGCAGATCGCCTTCGACGCGCCACAGGTGCGCGAACGCCTCGCGAAGATCGTCGACGACGAGGACCTGCGTCGCTACATCCTGTAGTCGCCTGCCTTGTCCGGCGATGCCGGGGCGCGTACACTTAGCAGTCGCAGCCCGCCGTTTTGACCGCCCGCCCCGGGGAATCCATGACCAAACGCGACTTCCTCGCCGTCACCGACTTCGCGCGGGACGAGATCCTCGCCCTGTACGAGCTGGCTAGACGGATGAAGGCGGGGGCGTACCGCGACGCGCCGCTCGCCGGGAAGACGCTGGCGATGATCTTCGCCAAGTCGAGCACCCGCACCCGGGTCTCCTTCGAGGTCGGGACCTACCAGCTGGGCGGGCAAGCCCTGTTCCTGTCGGCGCGGGACATTCAGCTCGGCCGGGGCGAGCCGATCCCGGATACCGCGCGCGTGCTCTCGCGCTACGTCAGTGCCATCATGATCCGGACCTTCGACCACGCCGAGGTGGTGGAGCTCGCGCGCCACGCCACCATCCCCGTCATCAATGGTCTCACCGACCTGTCGCACCCGTGCCAGGTGCTGGCGGACCTGTTCACGGTGCGGGAGGCGCTGGGTGGGTGGGACGGCAAGCGGGTCGCGTGGGTCGGCGACGGGAA
Source organism: Gemmatimonadales bacterium (assembly GCA_036270315.1). Taxonomy (GTDB): domain Bacteria; phylum Gemmatimonadota; class Gemmatimonadetes; order Gemmatimonadales; family GWC2-71-9; genus AG41. The sequence continues at coordinate 6,923 of DATBCS010000066.1, read as the reverse complement.
CAACATGGCCAACAGTTGGATCGAGGCCGCCCAGGTGCTCGGCTTCGAGCTGCGGCTCGCCTGTCCGGAGGGGTACGAGCCCAACCGTGGCATCTTCGAGCGGGCCAAGGCCGCCGGCGCATGTCTCCTCGTAACCGACCTCCCCGAGGAGGCCGTGGAGGGGGCTCACGTGGTGAACACCGACGTGTGGGCCTCGATGGGTCAGGAGACGGAGGCCGAGGCGCGGCGCACTGCCTTCCGGGGCTACACCGTGGACGCCGCGCTCATGGCCCGGGCCGACCCCGCGGCCATCTTTCTCCACTGCCTCCCGGCGCATCGCGGCGAAGAAGTCACGACCGAAGTGATCGAGGGGCCGCAGTCCCGCGTCTGGGACGAGGCCGAGAACCGGCTGCACGTCCAGAAGGCGCTGCTCGCGACCCTGATCACGTGACGATGAAGCAGACCCCGCTGCATGCGATCCACGTGAGCCTCGGCGCCAAGATGGTGCCCTTCGGCGGCTACGAGATGCCCGTGAGTTATCCCGCTGGCATCAGCGCCGAGCACCGCGCGGTGCGCGAGGCGGTCGGCATCTTCGACGTCTCGCACATGGGCGAGTTCGAAATCACCGGGCCCGACCGCAACGCCTTCGTGCAGCGCGTGACCTGCAATGACGTGGGAGCCCTCAAGCCCGGCCAGGCCCAGTACTCCGCGTTGCTAACACCCGCCGGCACATTCGTCGACGACTGTCTCGTGTACCGGTTCGAGGACCGAGTGATGCTAGTCGTGAACGCGGCGAACCGGGCGCGCGACTGGGACCACATCGTGGACCAGAAGCGCGGCGCGAACGCACGGCTGCGCGACATCTCAGATGAGACCGGGCTGCTCGCCGTGCAGGGCCCGGGGGCGGAACGCCTGCTCGCGCCGCTCACACCCGTCGGCGTGGCCTTGTTGCCCTACTACCACTTCGTCGAAGGCAAGGTGGCGGGCGTGCAGTGCTTCGTGTCCCGCACCGGCTACACGGGGGAGGACGGGTTCGAACTGTATTGCCGGGCGGCCGACCTGGAGCAGCTGTGGCACGCGCTCGCCGGGACGGGGCGCGCCGAGCCGTGCGGCCTCGGCGCCCGGGACACGCTCCGCCTCGAGGCGGGCTACCCGCTCTATGGCAGCGACATCGACGACACGGTGACCCCCTACGAAGCTGGGCTCGGCTGGATCGTGAAGCTCGACAAGGGCGCCGACTTCACGGGCTTGGCCGCGCTCAAACGGCAGAAGCTCGAGGGCGTGAAGCGCCGCCTGGTGGGGTTCACCGTGAGCGAGCCGAAAGTGGTGGCGCGGCACGGCTACCCGGTGTGGTGCGACGAAACGAGCGTGGACATCGTGCGGAGCGGGACGGTGACGCCCACAGTGAACCGCGCGATCGGGATGACATACCTCCCGGTGGGGCACGCGGCGCCGGGCGCCGCGTTCGAGATCGACGTGCGGGGGAAACGCACGGGCGCCACCGTGGCGCGGCTCCCGTTCGTGCCGCGCCACACCAAACCGGCGCCCGGCGGGCGCGCCGCGTAGGACGCGTCATGCGCGTCGCGATCCTCACGATCTCCGATCTGGGCGCCATCGGCGAGCGCCCCGACACGTCGGGCGATGCGATCGCGGCGTGGGCCGAGCGACACGGCTACGAGCTCGTCGTGCGGAGCGTCGTGGCGGACGACTCCGACCGGATCGCGGGGAAACTGGCGCGCTGGGCGGACTCCGGTGAGGTCGATGTCGTGCTCACGACGGGCGGGACCGGGCTCACCGCGCGCGACGTCACCCCCGAGGCCACGGCGGCCGTGATCGAACGCCAGGCACCCGGGATTGCGGAGGCGCTCCGGGCCGGCGCGGCACCGCGCTTTCCCCGGGCCTGGCTGTCGCGCGGGGTGGCGGGCACCCGCGGCCGAACCCTGATCGTGAATCTCCCCGGCTCGAGCGGCGGCGTGCGGGACGGTCTGGCCGCGCTGGAGGACCTGCTCGATCACGCGGTCGAGCTCGTCACGGGAGCACGCACGGAGCACTGATGGCCGACCGGATCCTCGTCACCACAGATGATCTCGAGCAGGCGGTCCGGAGCAACGCGGCCCTCGAAGCCGCCGGGTTCCAGACCACGCTCGCGTCGCTCGACGAGGCGCGTCAGGCCCTGCGGCGCGACCCGCCGCCCGACTGCATCGTCGTGACGGGCGGGCTGCACGAATCCGGCGCCGCCCAACTCCTGACGTTGGCACGCGACCGGGCCATCTCGACGCTCGGCACGGTCGAGGGGACCGAGCCGGACGCGAAGGGGCTGGCACGCCGGCTCGGCCTCACGGCCTACTTGAGCAAGCCCGTCGATCCGCCGGAGGTCGCGGCCACGGTGCGGCGGCTGATCGAGCGGCGCAAGCTGCAGCAGCGCACCGGAATCATCGGCGAGTCCCCGGCGATCCAGGAAGTGCTGGTCAAGATCGAACAGATGGCGCCCGTCTCCTCGACGGTGCTCATCGAAGGGGAGTCCGGCACCGGCAAGGAGCTCGTCGCCCAGGGGATCCACGAGCTTTCGCCACGGCGTGGCAAGCCGTTCATCGCCGTGAACGTCGCCGCGATGCCCGACACGCTGCTCGAAAGCGAGTTGTTCGGGCACGAAAAAGGGGCCTTCACCGGCGCCGCCGAGCGGCGGCTGGGGCGCTTCGAGTTGGCGGACGACGGCACGCTCTTCCTCGACGAGGTGGGCGAGATGCCTCCCGCCACGCAGGTCAAGCTGCTCCGCGTGCTCGAGGACCGGACGTTCTTCCGCGTCGGCGGGGTGCAGCCGATCACGGTGGACGTGCGCGTGATCGCGGCGACGAATAAGGCGCTCAAGGACGAAGTGTCCCTCGGGCGGTTTCGCGACGACCTGTACTACCGCTTGAACGTCCTATCCATCTATCTGCCGCCGCTGCGCGACCGCAAGGCCGACATCCCGCTGTTGGTGCGGCGCTTTATCGCGGAGTTCGCGGCCGCGCAGCACCGCCCGTTCCGCGGGATCGCCCCGGAGGCGCTGCAAATCCTGGTCGACGCCGAGTGGCCGGGCAACATCCGCCAGCTGCGCAACCTCGTGGAATCGATGGTGGTGCTCGCGCCCGACGGGGAGATCCGCGCGGAGGACATCCCCCGCGACATCCGGGAGCGGGGGCGCGGGCTGCCGATGCGGTTACCAAGCGCGACCCGCGAGGTCGCGGGACAGGAGTTGGAGTTCATCTTCCGCAGCCTGGTCGAGTTGAAGCTGCAGGTCGAGGAGCTGCGGCGGCGCCTCGACCAGCACCCCCAGCGCGTGGAAGTGATCGAGGTCGGGCCCGGATCGACCCTCGGGCCTGCGACGCCCGTCGAGGCCGAGCCCGCACCCGAAGGTGATGTGGTGTACCGCCCCGGCATGACGATGGCTGAGGTGGAGCGCGCCACGATCGAGGCGGCCCTGCGCGAGACCAAGGGCAACCGCCGCAAAGCGGCGGAGGTGTTGGGCATCGGCGAGCGCACGCTGTACCGCAAGATTAAGGAATACGCCATCGCATAAACGGCGCGCTGCCAATAGTTTGTCTCGCCGGCCGCTATTGACACGGTATGCCGGACGGTCCATGTTACGACGCCCCTTGCCACCTCTCTGACCACGCCGCTGCGCTCCGGCCGAAGACTTCGTGGATTTTAGGATCGATCCGGACCACTGCGTGGCTTGCATGGCGTGCGTGCGCGTGTGTCCCGCGGACGCCGTGGCCGTCGAAGGGCAACAGGTCCGCATCGTGGACGAGGCCTGCACCCGCTGCGGCCTGTGCCTGCCCGCCTGCCCCCACGATGCTATTGAGGCGCTGGGTGACGCGGCGCGCGGGCTGGAGCTCGCGGCGAGCGGCACCGCTACGCTTATCCTCAGTGTCGAATCGGCGGCGTACTTCTACCCGGCGACGCCCGAGCAACTCGTGAACGCCTGCTACGAAGCCGGTTTCCGCGTGGTGCACCGCGGCGTGCTGGGCGACGAGCTGGTGGCGCACGAGTACTTGTCGCTGTGGAGTGAGGCGGACTGGGGCACGATGATCCGGAGCACGTGCCCGGTAATCGTCGAGACGGTGCGGCGGCAGTACCCGGAGCTCATTCCGTACCTCGCCCCGGTGGCCACACCGATCGCTGCCGAGGCCCGCTATCTCAAGCAACTGTACGGCCGCGCGACGCCCGTCGTGTACGCCGGTGTGTGCATCACGGAGGGGGGTCCGGACGTGGACGCCGCGATCACGTTCGCTGATCTCACCGCGATCCTGGCGCGCCGCGGGGTCACCGTCGACCAGCAGCTCCCGTACTTCAGCCGCGTGCCGGAAGAACGACGGCGCCACTGGAGCACGGCGGGGGGCCTGCCGCTCGAAGTGCTGATGGAGGAGACCCACGCGAGCCGGCGGTTCCGCAAGATGCGCGGGCTGGCGGCGCTCGGGGGGATCGCGCGGGCCGTGGCAGTGGACCACATCGACCTGGGGTTCGTGGACATCCTCCCGTGCGAAGGGTGCCTCGACCATCCCCTGCTGGGGCCCAAGGAACAGCTGTTCCTGCGCCGCGAGATCGTCGGCGCCACGGAGCCGGCCCGGGCGCGCGGCCCGGTGGTCGACGCAGGAGTGGCGGACCGGGTGCGCGTCGGCGAAGTGTTTCCGATTCCCCGCAACGGGCACCGGCCGCCCGCGGAACTCATCGATGGCATCCTCGGAGAGATCGGGCTCGCGCCCAACGGCAAGCCGTGGGACTGTGGGGCGTGCGGCTATGCCACCTGTCGCGGGTTCGCAGAGGCGGCGGCGCAAGGGCGCACGACCCTCAAGTCGTGTCCCCCCTACCTCGACAAGCAGGCCAAGCACGCGCAGCTTCAGGCGGCGGTCGACGGCCTCACCGGGCTCGCCACCTACCGCGTGCTGCGGGACCGGCTGGCGAGCGAGGTGGCGCGCAGCGACCGGGCAGGGGATCCGTTCGCGGTCCTGTTCGTGGACCTAGATAACTTCAAACAGGTGAACGACCAGTTCGGCCACGAGGCGGGGAACGAGGTGCTGCGCAGTGCGGCCCGGGAGTGCGGTGCCCACATCCGCTCGACCGATTTGGCGGCGCGCTACGGCGGTGATGAGTTCGTGATGGTGCTGGTGCGCACCGGGGTGGAGGGCGCGCGCGGCGTAGCGGAGAAGGTGCGGGCCAGCGTAGAAGGGACGGGCCGGCGCCTCGGCTATCCTGAGGGGCTGGTGACTGTGAGCATCGGGGTGGCGGAGTTCGTCCCGGGCCGGGGCCCCGAGACCGAAGATGTGTTGGTGGCGGCCGACCGCGCGCTGTACCGCGCCAAGGCCTCAGGGCGCAACCAGGTCGCAACCGGAGGACGCTAAGGTGGGACCTTCCAAACCCGCGGAGATGGGACAGGGCGACGGGGAGCGGGAGCCGCTGCCCCTCACCCCCGGAGGACCGGGCCCCGATCCGTGGGGGGTGAGGCGCGCCGAGAACCTGATCGCGAGCCTGACGGGGGTCTTGTCGGCCCGGGTTGTGGTGACGCCGCTCGGCGAGGTGAGCGAGATCCACGTCCTCACCATGAGCGACGTCCAGCCCAAGCAGGTCGTGCGCAACATCGAGTCGGCGCTGATGGCGCAACTCGGCATGAAGATCGATCACCGCAAGATCAGCGTTGCGCAAACGGCGGACGTGCGGCCACTCGAGGAAATGCAGGAGGAAGCGGTCCGCACGCGGGCCAACAAGCGCGTCGTGACCTTCCAGGGCATCGAGGTACGGCCCTCGGAGCGGCCGCAACGCGTGCTGGTGCGGGTGCGGTTGGCGTTCGAGGGCCGGGAAGCCGAAGCCCAGGAGCAGGGAACGGACACCCTTCGCAACCGGATCGAGACAGCCGCACGCGCGTCCGCGCTCTGTCTCGACGAGTTGCTGCCGGACAACTCGGTGGCCCTCGAAGGTGCGCAGATCATCGAAGCGTTCGACCGCAAGTTCGTGCTCGTGGCGGTGCACGGGCTCGGTGGCCGGGAGGCGCAGCTCCTGACCGGGACGTGTGAGATCCGCGAGAGCGCCGAGCGCAGCGCCGTGTTAGCCGTGCTGGACGCTACCAACCGCTGGACAGACGCTCGACGCTAAACAATTGTGGAATAGTGTTTTAGGAGACGTCGTGGGCCCGGGGTGCGACCATGCTTCCTCGGGTCCTTGCGCTTTTGGCGGTTTAGTGGTATTTGGGGTTCTGTGAATTCCGCCAAGAGTAGGCGCTATTGGGGCACGCAGAGGGTTGCCCGCATCTGTCAGGTGTCGCCAGCGACGGTAGCCAACTGGATTGACCAGGGGCTGCTGAAGGGGCATAAGACACCAACGGGGCGACGCCGTGTGGACGCGGACGACCTCGCGGCATTCTTGCGGGCCCACGAGATGGCGGTACCGTCTGAGTTGGAGCGGGGCGACAGCCAGGACGTCGTGGTGGTGGTGGAAGACGATCCGGGTTACCTACGCGCGTTGGTGCTGACGATCGAGAAGTCCGACCTCGATGTCGAGGTGGTGGAGGCGGCTACCGGCGTGGACGGGCTGCTCGAGATCGGCCGGATGCAGCCATCGCTGATTGTGCTGGACTATGGGCTACCGGATCTCAACGCAGCGCAGGTGATCCAGCGTTTGCTTGAGCCTGGTCGCAAGCTCGACGCCGAGGTGATCGTCGTTACGGGCGGGATGCCTCCCGAGGCGACAGCGGAACTAATGGAGATGGGCGTGAAGGTGATTGTGAGCAAAGGGGAAGGGATGCCGGCCGTCGTGGACGCGATGCGACAGGCGTTGAAGGCGCGGAAGGCGGCGTAGCGGCGGTTTCACGCTAACTCTAGGGTTTCTACAGCCCGCATCGCTTGTTTGACTTGGGCTGCATACATCAGATAACGCACATCGGAACAGGAGGGAAAAGGGGCCCCGGGTAG
>DATBCS010000065.1:0-7716 GCA_036270315.1 Gemmatimonadales bacterium | reverse complement strand
AGTGGCAGCGTGCCACCCGACGTACCACCTGATACGGCGCCTCCCGTCCCGGCATGCCAAGGGCTCACCAAGGTGCCCGCGGTCGACTCCACGACGAACCGCTTCGGGGGCCCGTTCCACGTGTATCTCAGCGTGTTGGGTGGATATACGCCGGCCCAGGTCCAGGCCTGCATGCGACGCACCGCCATTCACGAGGTGGGACATGTCCTGGGCTTGTTTCTCGAAAGCCCAGCCCCGCTCGACATCATGTACGTCACGCCAGCCGTGGCCGCGCCGAGCGAGCAGGACCGTCGCACCGTGGAGGTGCTGTATCACACTCGGGCGACGGTACTTCCCCCGCCTTGACAGTCCCGGCCCCGGCCGATAGCATAACTCCTTCACAAAAAAGGACTTGTGTCGTCGATGTCCAGCCGCCGGCAGGAGGCCCTTGACTACCACTCGCAGGGCCGCCCGGGGAAGATCCAGGTCTCGCCGACCAAGCCGTTCAAGAACCAGCGCGACCTGTCCCTCGCCTACACGCCGGGGGTGGCGGAGCCGTGCCGGGAGATCGCCGCGCGGCCAGCGGAGGCGTACCGCTACACGGCGAAGGGGAACCTGGTGGCGGTCGTGACGAACGGGACGGCGGTGCTTGGGCTCGGCAACATCGGGCCGCTCGCGAGCAAGCCGGTGATGGAGGGGAAGGGGATCCTGTTCAAGGCGTTCGCCGACATCGACGTGTTCGACCTGGAGGTCGCCTCCGAGGACCCGAGCGACATGATCCGGTTCTGCCAGCTGCTCGAACCCACCGTGGGCGGCATCAACCTGGAAGACATCCGGTCCCCCGACTGCTTCGAGATCGAAGAGCGGCTGCGTGCCACCCTGTCCATTCCGGTGTTCCACGACGACCAGCACGGCACGGCAATCATCACCGGCGCCGCGCTGCTCAACGCCCTGGAGCTCGTCCACAAGGACCTGGCGGGTATCCGGGTCGTGTTCGCCGGCGCCGGGGCCGCGGCCATCGCCACGGCCGAGCACTACGTGCGGCTCGGGGTGCCGCGCGAGCACATCGTGTTGTGTGACCAGCACGGGGTGATCCACAGCGCGCGCGACGATCTGGACCGCTACAAACGCCGCTTCGCCGGGCCCACGAGCGCCCGCACGCTCGCCCAGGCGCTCCAGGGCGCGGACGTGTTCGTGGGGCTCTCGGTCGGCGGGATCGTGACGGGGGAAATGCTCGAGGGCATGGCCGCGCGCCCCATTGTGTTCGCGCTCGCGAACCCGACGCCCGAGATCATGCCCGAGGAAGCCCGGCGGGCGCGGAGCGACGCGATCATCGCGACCGGGCGCTCCGACTACCCGAATCAGGTGAACAACGTGCTCGGCTTCCCGTTCATTTTTCGGGGGGCGCTCGACGTGCGGGCGACGCAGATCAACGAGGAGATGGAGATGGCGGCGACGCGGGCGCTGGCGGCGCTCGCCAAGGAGGAGGTGCCCGACGCGGTGATGCGCGCCTACGGGCTCGAGCGGCTCCGCTTCGGGCCGGAGTACCTGATCCCCAAGCCGTTCGATCCGCGGGTGCTCTTGTGGGTGGCGCCGGCGGTGGCTTGGGCGGCGGTCGGCACGGGCGTCGCGGGGCGCGTCATCGACGTGGACGAGTACCGTGCGGAGCTCGACGCCCGGCTTGGGCGGGCGCGTGAAGTGATGCGCGGACTCTCCAGCCGGGCGCAGCAGGCGGCGCAGCGGATCGTCTTTCCCGAGGGCGAGGATCCGCGCGTGCTCAAGGCCGCACGCATCCTGGCGGACGAGGGGATCGCGGAGCCGATCCTGCTTGGCGAGCCCGACGCGATGCGGCGCCAGGCGGACGATGCCGGGGTGACGCTCGAGGACATCACGCTGGCGAACCCCCGGGCGAGCGCCCATCTGGCGATGTTCGCGGAACAGTTGTGGGAGCGGCGCCGCCGCAAGGGCATCACACTGCGGGAGGCGCGGACCCGCGTGCTCGACCCCATGTATCACGCCCTCCTCATGCTCCGGTCCGGCCAGGCGGACGCCGTGGTCGCGGGCGTGGATATGTACTATCCCGACGCGATCCGTCCGGCGCTCGAGGTGATCGGCGCCGAGCCAGGCCGGCGTCACGTGAGCGGGATCTACATGTTGGTGCTGCCGCAGCAGACCCTGTTCTTCGCGGACTGTACCGTGAACATCGATCCCGACGCGGAGACCCTCGCGGAGATCGCCTCGGCCACGGCCGAGTTCGTGGGGCGCCTGGGGATCGAGCCCCGGGTCGCGCTGCTCTCGTTCTCAAACTTCGGCTCGGTGCGCCATCCCGCCGCGGCGAAGGTGTGGCAGGCCGTGGCGCTGTTGCACGAGCGCGAGCCCGCGCTGACCGTCGATGGGGAGATGCAAGCGGATACCGCCGTGGTGGAGCGGCTTCTGACGAAGACCTACCCCTTCTCGAAGCTCCGCGGGCCGGCGAACGTCCTCATCTTCCCGAACCTCGACGCGGCGAACATTGCCTACAAGCTGCTGGACCGTCTGGGGAACGCGCAGGCGATCGGCCCGATCCTCGTGGGAATGGCGCAGCCGGTGCACGTGCTGCAGCGGGGCTCGGAGGTGAACGACATCGTGAACATGGCGGTGATCGCCGCGGTGGACGCCCAGGAGCACGGGCGGCGCTCGCACCCCGCATGACGGCCCACGCCACGCGTCCCGCCGAGGGCCGACGGGCCGGCGCGCTCGAAGCCGCGGGGCTCACGCCGCGGCGGGCCGTGCACTGGAATTCCGCGCCCCCGGAGCTGTACGAGCACGCGGTGCGGCGCGGCGAGGGGGTCATCGTCGCGGGCGGCGCCTTCTGCGCCGTGACGACGCCGCACACGGGCCGCAGTCCGAACGACAAGTTCATCGTGCAGGAGCCGTCCTCCAGCGGCGACATCGCGTGGGGTGGGGTCAACCAGCCCCTGGAGCCGGAGGCGTTCGAGCGGCTGCGCGCCGCCGTGCTCGAGCACTTGAACGGCGAGGAGCTGTTCGTGCGCGACCTGTTCGCCGGCGCCGACCCGAACCACCGGCTCCCGCTGCGGTTTGTCACGGCGAAGGCGTGGCAGGCGCTCTTCGTCCACAACATGTTCCTGCGGCCCACGGCGCCCGACCTCGCTGCATTCGCGCCCGCGTGGCTCATCCTCCACGCCCCCGAATACCACGCCGACCCGGCCCAGCACGGGACCCAGTCGGGGACGTTCATCGTCGTTCACTTCGGGCAGCGCACGATCTTGATCGGCGGCACCCGCTACGCCGGAGAGCTGAAGAAGGCGGTCTTCACGATCCTCAACTATCTCCTGCCGAAGCGCGGGGTGCTCTCGATGCACTGCTCCGCCAACGTGGGCGAGGCGGGCGAGGTAGCCCTGTTTTTCGGGCTTTCGGGCACGGGGAAGACCACGCTCTCGGCGGACCCGGAGCGGGCGCTGATCGGCGACGACGAGCACGGCTGGTCGGACGCCGGCGTGTTCAACTTCGAGGGCGGGTGTTACGCCAAGGTCATCCGGCTGTCGCCCGACGGCGAGCCCGAGATCTACCGGGCCACCCGCATGTTCGGGACCGTGCTCGAGAACGTGGTCGTCGACTCCGAGACCCGCGCGATCGACCTCGAGTCGGCGGCGATCACCGAGAACACGCGGGCGTCGTATCCGATTCATTACATCTCGAACCACGTCCCCGGTGGGATGGCGGCGCACCCGTCGCACATCGTGTTTCTCACGTGCGATGCCTACGGCATCATGCCCCCAATTGTGCGCCTCAGCCCGCCCCAGGCGATGTACCACTTCCTCTCCGGCTACACCGCGAAGGTGGCTGGGACGGAGCGGGGGGTGACCGAGCCCAAGGCGACGTTCTCCGCCGGGTTCGGCGCGCCCTTCCTGCCGCTCCCTCCCAATACGTACGCCACGCTGCTGGGCGAGAAGATCGCCCGGCACGGCGCGCAGTGCTGGCTCGTGAACACGGGGTGGAGCGGTGGCCCCTACGGCGTGGGCCAGCGGATCCGCCTCGGGCTGACGCGCGCCATGGTGCGCGCGGCGCTCGCGGGCAAGCTGGACCGGATCCCGACAGCGCCCGAGGCAGTGTTCGGCCTCGAAGTGCCGCTCCAGGTGCCGGGGGTGCCCGACGAGGTGCTGCTCCCGCGCGGCACGTGGCGCGACACGGCGGCGTACGACGGGCAGGCGGCGCGCCTCGCGCACCTGTTCCACCAGAACTTCGCGCAGTTCCAGGACGAGGTGCACGCCGCAGTCCGGGACGCCGGCCCGGCGCGTTGACCGGCTTCGAGGTCGTCCGCGACCCGCTGTGGAACAACATCCGGCTCGACTCCGACGCGCTCCGGGTCCTCGATACCCCGGCGGTGCAGCGGCTGCGCTACGTACGGCAACTGGGGCACGCGTTCCTGGTCTATCCCGGGGCCACCCATACCCGCTTCGAGCATGCGCTCGGCGCCTACCACCTCGCGCGCCGCGCCCTCGCGCAGCTGGAGGACGCCGGGGATGCCCGCCCTGATCCCGCCGACCGGGTGCGGCTCAAGCTGGCGGCGCTGCTGCACGACATCGGTCACTATCCGTTCTCGCACGCGCTCGAAGAAGCCGGGCTGCCGCAGCATGAGACGCTCGCCGGGCAGCACCTCGCCGCGGGCGAGCTGGCGGAGCGGCTGGCCGAGCTCGGCGCCCCCGCCGAGCGACTGCTGCCGCTGATCCAGGGGCAGGCGCGCGAGCCCCTCGCCGGACTCGTGGCGGGCTCACTCGACGTCGATAAGCTCGACTACCTGTCGCGGGACGCCTGGATGTGCGGCGTGCCCTATGGCCGGATCGACGTGGACCGGCTGGTCACATCGCTGACGGTCGCTCCCGGACCGGGCGGCCGGCCCACGCTGGCGCTGCACGAGAAGGGGCTCGCCGCGCTCGAGTCGCTGCTGTTCGCCAAGTATCAGATGTACCGCAACGTGTACTGGCACCACGCGGTGCGGAGCGCCACGGCGATGTTCAAGCGGCTCGTCCGGGGTGCCATCGCCGCTCGACGGCTCGAGCCGGAGGCCGTGGCGATCGCGACCGACGACGGGCTGATCCACGAGCTCCTGCGGGACGACGCGACCGGTCTGGCGCGGCGGCTACGCGAGCGGCGGCTGGCGAAGCGCGCGCTCGATCTCGCGGCGACGGAGCTTCCCGCCGAGACGCCGTCCTGGCCGTGGGACGATCCGGCCCTGCTCGAGCGGGTGGAGGATCAGCTCGCCCGCGAGGTGGGCCTCGCGCCGGGGGAGTTGTTCCTCGACTTCCCCGCCAAGGGGGACATGTTGGCGCTCGACCTGCCGCTGGTGAAGCGCGGCGGCGCCGTCACCCAACTGACGGGCGGGGAAGCCGGGGCCCATCTGGGGCTGCCGCGGGTCGCGGCGGAACTGTACCGCTCGGCCCGCCGGCTGCGCGTGTTCGTGTTGCGGGAGACGCCGGTTCCCCCCAAAGCCATTGTGGAGGTGGTCATGACGCCGCGCGACGCGGTGGCGGCGCGGCTCGCGGGGGAGCGGGGGTTGGTGCGCTAGGCCCGGGTCAGGCCCGCCGGCCGCCGCGCTCGGTCACCTGGGTCGTTTCGCCGACCGCGGCGTCCACCGAGTCGATCCGGACGATGATCGCCGTGATGTTGTCGAGGCCGCCGTGGCGGTTCGCTTCGGCGATCAGGTCGTCCACCTGCTGCTGCGGCATGCGCTCGCCGGCAAGCACCCCGGCGAGCTCCGCGTCCTCGAGCATGCCCGTCAGCCCGTCCGAGGCGAGCAGGAACAGATCGCGCGGCTGCACCGTCCCCAGGTAGATGTCCGGCATCACGTCGCTGTTGGCCCCGACGCACCGCGTGATCACGTTGCTGTAGGGGTGGGACCGCGCCTGGTCCGGCGTGAGGTACCCCGCGTCCACCTGCTCCTGGACGTAGGAGTGGTCCTTCGTCAGCTGAATCAGCTTGCCCTCGCGGTACAGGTAGGCGCGGCTGTCGCCCACCTGCCCGACCAGGAAGCGCGTGTCGTACAGCACCAGCGCGGTGACCGTGGTCCCCATGCCGCGCTTGTCGTGCTCGGTCAGGGTGCGCTGAAAGATGGCGCCGTTGGCGCCGCGAATCGCCGTGCGCATCCGATCGGCAACCTGATCGTCGGACAGGCCGCGCAGCGATCCGAGCTCGCGCGCCACGAACCGCACCGCCATCTCGCTCGCCACCTCGCCTGCCGCGTGCCCGCCCATCCCATCAGCGACCACGAAGATGCCGCGGTCTGGCACCATGAGATAGCTGTCCTCGTTCCCCGAGCGGATGATGCCGACGTCGGTGCGACCGGCGCAGGTGATATGCACAGGACTCCGCTAGGAGAGCAGCTGGTGAAGGAGCGCGGCGAGGGCGGCGCCACCGAGCAGGAACACCGCAGCGCTGGCCCCGCACCCCTTCCCTTTCTTCTCGGGGGGCTGCTGGGCAGCAGGTCGCTTGGCCGCCGGCTTGGGCGTGGGCTTCGCCGCGGGCTTGGGCGCCGCCTTGGGCGCGGCGGGCTGGGCCCGCGGCGCGGAGGCGGGCTTCGCCGCAGGCCAGGGCGTCGGGGCCGGGGAGGACGTCCCCCGGGGGGCGGGGGTGGCAGGAGCGGCGGGGGCCGCGGCAGTCGCCGGGGTCGCCGGGGCGGCGCCCGTCGTCGGCGTCTTGAATCCCGCGATCACCTGCGTCCCGCCGCCTTTTGCCGCGCTGATGGCGTCGTCGGTGGGCTCGAACACCAGCTGCACGTCGCCGAAGCGCACCAGGGCGCCGGGGGCCAGCGGTGAGTCTCCGGTGATCCGTTCGCCGTCCACGAACGTGCCATTGGTGGACTCGAGGTCCACGAGCACCCAGATGCCCTCGCGACGCTGCAGCTTTGCGTGCGTGGTCGACACCGAGGGGTCGGGGAGCACGAGGTCGTTGTAGTCGGCGCGGCCGATGTTTGCGACCGGGACCTTCACCTGAAGTCGTTGGCCTTTAAGGGTGCCGGTGCGCACGAGGAAGTTGGCGAGGGGCGCCACCAAGGACGCGGGGGCGGGCGTGGCCGATTCCATACCGTGCAGCGTGTGCTTGAGCCGTTCGCCGGCCCCCGCCGGGGGCGCCGCGGCTCCGCGCGCGCCCGCCGGTGGGGGGCTGGGGGGCCGGGCCTCGGGCGCGCTAGCGGCCGGCCCCGGTGGCCCCGCCGCGGGGGGCGGCGTCGCGGTAGCCGGCGCCAAATCCGTGTAGAAGCGGAATTGCTCCTCCCCGAGTCGGATGACGTCGCCGCGCACCAGGATGCGCTGCCCCGCGACGAGCGTCTCATTCACGAGCGTCCCGTTCGTGCTCGAATCCACGAGCAGGTACCCCTTGGGCGTTTGCACAATCTCCGCGTGGCGGCGTGACACGTCCTTCCCGGAGACCACCACGTCGCAGCCTGCCTCGCGTCCGAACACGAGCGAGCGGCCCGTGATGAGGTATTCCCGACCGTCGGTCAGGCTGACCACGCGTCCGCCGGTGGTGCCGACCGCGGGAGCCTGCGCCGGAGCCCTGCCCGGCGCCCCTGGCTGCGGAGGGGTGAACGCCGGGACGAACTGCGTGCTCCCCGAGCGCCGCTCATCGACGAACGTCAGCTCGTGCGTCCCGACTTCGACCTTGTCTCCGTGCAACAGGGGGGTCGGTTCCGCCCCGAGCCGCACGCCATTAATCATGACGTCGGCGGCCGGGGAGGCCTTG
>DATBCS010000064.1:0-5934 GCA_036270315.1 Gemmatimonadales bacterium | reverse complement strand
GGCCTGCTTCGACAGATCGTCGTAGATGCACAGGGTCGCCCCCTTCTCCTGGTACATGAAATACTCGGCCATCGCGCAGCCCGCGAATGGCGCAATGTATTGCATCGGGGCGGGCTCGGAGGCGGACGCGATCACGACGATCGTGTAGGCCATCGCGCCGTGCTGCTTCAGCCGCTCCACCACCGCGGCGACGGTCGAGCTCTTCTGGCCGATCGCGATGTAGAGACAGATCACCCCTTCGCCTTTCTGGTTGATGATCGTGTCCACCGCGATGGCCGTCTTGCCGGTGCCCCGGTCCCCGATGATCAACTCGCGCTGCCCGCGGCCGACCGGGATCATCGAGTCGATCGCCTTGATGCCGGTCTGGAGCGGTTCCCTCACCGGTTGGCGCTTGATGATGCCGGGCGCCACGATGTCGACCTTGCGACGCTCGCTCGTCTGGATCGGCCCGAGGCCATCCACCGGGCGCCCCAAGGCGTCGACCACCCGCCCCACGAGCGCCGGCCCCACGGGGACGTCGAGCACCCGCCCCGTGCGCCGCACCTCGTCGCCCTCCCGCAACACCAAGTAGTTGCCGAAGATCACGGCGCCGATGTTGTCCTCTTCCAGGTTCAACGCCTGGCCGACCACCTTGTCCCCGGTCTCGGAGGACGTAAACTCGAGCATCTCCCCCGCCAGCGCCGCGGTGAGGCCATAGATGCGCGCGATCCCGTCCTTCACCTCGAGCACCGTCCCCACCTCGCGGACGTCGATCTCGGCGAGATCGGCCGCTTGGATTTCCTTCAGGAGGATCTCTTTGAGTTCGCCGGGTCGTAGGATGGAATCGGTCGCCATGGCATCACGCTCGGGAGATTGTGAAAAATATCACATAGTGCGGGGTGGCGAAAGTCACGGCCGGGATCGCGTCCGTCCCCGGAGGAAGCGCTGCAACACGCCGCGCGGCCCGACGGTGCGCAGTTCCTGCGGCGTTGCGCCGGCGACGCGGCGCGCCGCCCCCGCGAGATGGCTCGGTGAGGCGTACCCGAGGATCCGCACCACGGCCCGCACCGTGTAGCCCGGGTTGCCCAAGAGGTCGGCCGCGCACGCCGTGCGCGCCAGGTCGATGACGCGCTTCAGGTTGGGGGCGCCGCCCGCCGCGAACTCGCGCGACAGGTGCTCGCGGGTCACACGCAAGGCGGCCGCGACCTGCCCGGTCTGAGTCGCCGTGCCGACGCGGCGCAGCACCTCGTCCCAGGCGGCGAGCTGCAGCCGGTCCGTGAGGCGCAACAGCCGCGGGGCGTCGGCGAGCGCCTGGCGCCGGGCCGCCTGGGCGGTGCGCGCGGCGATCCACTCTCCCGCGATCGCATTGTCGACGCCTTCCACGAGGATGCCCGCGAACCCGGCCGCGTGGCACGCGTGCAGCAGCGGCCCGTCGTCGGGCCGGAAGGCCGAGAGCACGAACATCGGGATGCGGGGAAAGCGCGCCGGCAGGCGGAGCGCAGCGGCGGGCGCCGTCTTGACGTCGAGCACGACGGCGTCCACCAGCCGCTGACCGAGGAACCGCTCCACGGCGGCGAGCGTGCGGCACAGGCGCACACTGCCGGCGGCGCGCGGGTAGCCTTGCTTCACGGCGCGACGCGGCTCCCGCCGTGGGTGAAACACGGGAACCACGGTGCTCACGCCGGCTCCTCCGCTTCGCGATCGAGCGCCTGCACCATCTCCGCCGCCTGCTCCAGCACGACGCGAGCGTTTTCATACGAGATGATGCGCCGCGCGTCTTCGAGCGGGTGCCAGGCGCAGTCGGTGATCCCTTCCTCGACCTGCGGAACCGGCTCACCGCGGGCGGATTCGAATAAGAAGAAGTGGCAGTACTTGTGAATCGTCTTGCCGCGGAACCGGAAGTACCAGTCGATCACCCGGATCGGCCCGTGGAGCACGAGGTCCTCGAGCCCCGTCTCCTCGACGACCTCGCGGCGCGCCGCGTTGGCCGGCGGCTCGCCCACTTCGAGGTGCCCCTTCGGAAACCCCCAGTTCTGATAGGAGTCGCGGATCAACAGGACGCGGGGCCGCCCGTCGGGGCCGCGCCGGAACACGACGCCCCCGGCGCTGGTCTCACGCTGCGCCCGCCGCTGCCGCCGTGGCATGCCGCGCGCTCCTCAGAACACGCTGAACGAGAAGTATTTCCGGGGATTCGCCTGGATGTCGGACAAGAGCTGTCGCAACTGGATCATGGTAAGCGTGGTCTCGCGATACAGCGTCGAGTCCGACACGAGCAAGCCGAGCGTGCCGCTGCGGTTCGCGAGGCGCGTCATCACGCTATCGGCGGCCACGAGGACGTGCACGATGCTTTCCTGGTTCTTGTGGGCGGAGCCGAGCAGGTCGCGAAAGTCCTGGGACGCGGTGCGCAGATTGGTGCTCGTCGTGGCGGAGTTGGTGAGGATCGTCGCGAGTTGGCCCTGATTCGTCGCCGAGTCCACACGTCCCAGCGTGGCCTGCAAGTTGGTCGCCGCCTTGGCCAGGACGTCCGAACCTTGGCGCAGGTTCGACCCGACCGAGCCGATCACCCCGGCCTCCTCGTTCGTGACCTTCGCGAGCTTGTCGGCCACCTGGCCGAAGTCCCGGATCGAGCGGCGCAGCTCGATGACGGCCTCGGAGTCGAAGGCGGTCTGAATCCGGGTCGCCACCGTGGCGATGTCGCTGGCGATGCGGCTCGCTTGGGCGGTGAGCTGGCCGATGTCGGGGAGCGTGGCGCCTGGCCATTTCCCGCCACCCGCCGCCTGCGCCTCGGCGAGGGCCTGTTTGATGTTCGGGTCGTTGGGCACCTGATCGAGCGGGATGAGCGACACGGCCCACTCGCCGAACAGCGACGCCGAGGCCGCGATGACGGCGGGCCGGGCCGGGGGTTGCACGCCGGCGTAGATTTTGAGCTCCGCCTCCACCCAATTGCCCGACGCCAGGCGGATCGCCTCGACCCGGCCGACGCGCACGCCCCGCAGCACCACTGGATCGCCCACGCTCAAGCCGCCCACGGTGCGAAACCGCGCCGCATACACGGCCTCCGTGCGGCCGAAATGGGTGCCCGAGAGCCACAGCGCGCCGGCCACCACGACGGCGAACGCCGCGATCACGACTAGGCCTACCGCGAACTCGTTTTCGCGCTTCACGCTGGGCGTCCCTCGATGAACTGCCGGACTACGGGGTCTTGCGTCTCCTGGATCTCCGCCACGGTGCCCACCTGCCGGACCCGCCCTTCGTACAACATGGCGACCCGATCGCCCACCGTATAGGCGCTGCGCATGTCGTGCGTCACCACGATCCCCGTCACGCCGAGCCGTTCCTGCGTGCGGACCATCAACTGGTCGATCACCGCCGCCGTGACGGGGTCGAGGCCCGTCGTCGGCTCGTCGTACAGGATGTAGCGGGGAGCGAGAGCGATGGCGCGGGCGATGCCCACCCGCTTGCGCATGCCACCCGACAATTCGGCCGGGAGCCGGTCGTCCGTCCCGGTCAGGTCCACGAGCGCCAGCGCATCCCGCACCCGCTCGGCGATCGTATCGTCCGAGAGGTCGCGGCGGCGCAGGCCGAGGGCGACGTTCTCGAACACCGTCATCGAATCGAACAGCGCCGCGAACTGGAACACGAAGCCGATGTCGCGCCGTAAGGCGGTCAGCGCCGTGCGGTCGAGCGTCGACACGGCGTGGTCGTCAACGATGACGTCACCGGCATCGGGCAGCAACAGGCCGACCACGTGTTTCAGGGCCACACTCTTGCCGGTGCCCGAGTACCCGATGATCACGACCGTCTCGCCGTCCGCCACGTCGAGGGTGAACCCGGTCAGCACCGCCCGGTCGCCGAACGCCTTGTGGACATCCTGGAACCGGATCATCGCAACAACACCAGGGCCCAGAAGGCATCGAGCACCAGGAGCAGCACGGCGGCGTACACGACCGCGCGGGTGGTGGAGCGCCCGACGCCCTCCGCGCCGCCGCGCGTCCCGAGGCCCACGATGCACCCCACGAGGGCGATGGTGCCGCCGAAGGTCGCGCTTTTGAACAGCCCGAACCAGGTATCTTTGAAGCGATAGAACAGCTTCAGTCCTTTGAGGAACTCCTGGGTCGAGAGGTCGAGCAACGCCAAGCTCGCAAGCCACCCGGTGACGATCCCCGTGAGGACGGCGAGGGCGACGATCACGGGGAACATCGCCGTGCCGGCGATCACGCGCGGCAGGACCAGGAAGCTCTGTGGGTCGTAGGCCAGGGTCTCGAGGGCGTCGACCTGCTCGGTCACCTTCATGGTGCCGAGTTCGGCCGCCATGCTCGCACCGACCCGTCCCGCGAGCGCCAGGCTGACGAGGACGGGGCCGAGCTCGAGCATCATCGTCTTGCCGACGAGCGTGCCGACGAAGTAGAGCGGGACGGTGCCGGTGAAGGTATACGAGGCCTGGAGGGCCAGGACGACCCCCGTGAACGCCGCGATGAACAGCGCCACCGGGAGCGAGTCGACGCCGACGCGGCGCATCTGGACGAGCGTCAGGCGGCCCCACACGGCGACATCGGGCAGCGCGCGCGCCATGTCCGCGACGAACTGGCCGAAACGGCCGGCGGCCTTGATGGCCTCCGCGGCCGCCCGGCCGACCTGTTCGATCACGGGCTCAAAGCTAGGATGCGACGGGGCAACCCGCCACGTGGTCACAACGCACGAGGTGGCCGGTCAAGCGCCCCGGCCACCTCGTGTCAACCGCACCCGCGCCGCGGGCGCGCGGGGTCAGGCCGCGAAGCTCGCGAGCGCCTTCCCCACGTCGCCGTCGCGCAACCGCTTCAGCGCCCGATCGCGCAACTGGCGGACGCGCTCGCGCGTCACCCCCAAGATGCCGCCGATCTCCTCCAGCGTATGTTCGCGGCCGCCGTCCAGGCCGAAATAGAGCCGCAGCACCTTGGCGTCGCGCCGTTGTAGGGTGTTCAAGGCCGACTCGATCTCGTCCGACAGGAAACGGTCCATCGCCTGGTCTTCCGTGTCGGGCAGGTCCTCGGCAATGAAGCGCTCGATCAGCGAGCGGTCGCCGTCGGGATCTAGCGGCGCGTCGAGGCGCACGTCCCCCGTGTTGAGGGCCGCGAGCGACTGCACGACCTCAAGCGACAGCTTCGTCGCGTCCGCGATCTCCTCCGGCGTGGGCTCACGGCGCAGCGTCTGGCGCAGGTACTCGGCCGTGCGGACGATGCGCGACAGGTCCGCCGTGCGGTTGAGGGGTACGCGCACGGTGCGGCCCTGGCGCGCCAGGGCTGCGAGGATCGCCTGCCGGATCCACCATACGGCGTAGGAGATGAACTTCACTCCCTGGTCCGGGTCGAACTTGCGGGCGGCGGTGAGCAACCCGACGTTGCCCTCCCCGATCAGGTCGGTGAGCGGCAGGCCGCGGTTCTGGTACTTCTTGGCGACCGAGATGACGAAGCGCAGGTTGCGCTTCACCAGCTCCTGCATCGCCTCCTGGTCCCCGGCGCGCACCTTGCGGGCGAGGGCGATCTCCTCTTTTTGGGTGAGGAGGGGGGTCTTGGACACCTCGTGGAGGTACTGGTCGAGGATGTCACGCTCGTGCTCGTGGCTCCCGAGCCCGGCGAGCAGACCCCGGCGCCGCCCGCGCTTCTTCGCGGGCTTAGGCTTCGCCGCGGGCGCGGCCGCCGCGGGCGGGGCGTGGCGCGCCGCCGTGCGGGGCTTCGCCCGGGCGGGCGAGGTGGGTTCCTTCCGTCGGGTATGCTTAGCCATGTCTATGGGTCTCGGATCACCCTGTGATACCGGGTACGGGGCAAAAAGTTCACGCTCGGGCGCACCATCGCTTGACACACCTACAACGTCCCGATATCATGCCGTGTTCCCGCCGGGGCGCGTGAGCGGGGGCCCAATATAACGGGGGCGTAGCTCAGTTGGGAGAGCGCGTGAATGGCATTCACGAGGTCAGGG
>DATBCS010000063.1:0-2055 GCA_036270315.1 Gemmatimonadales bacterium | reverse complement strand
CGACGTGCTGGGCCGCGCCGCGATCACGGGGCGCGACTACACGCGCCTGCTCGCCGCCGCGCGCCACCTCCCCGTGCGGCGCCTCCGCCCCGGGCTCGTCTTCCGGTTCCGCCGCTTGAAGACCGCGAGCGTCGCCGACCGCGTGACCGTACGGCTCGCCCCCACCGAGCGGCTCACCCTGAGGCGCGGCGCCACGGGATGGACGGAGACGGTCGAGACGATTCCCTGGAGCGTCACGCGGCTCCGCGTCACTGCGGTCATCGAATCGTCGCTGTACGACGCCCTGGACCAGGCGGTCGCGGACACCTTCCTCCCGACCGGGGAGCGACGCGCACTCGCGTGGGCCATCGCCGACGTGTACGACTGGGAGGTGGACTTCACGCGGGACATCCGCGCGGGCGACCGCTTCACCGTGGTGCTCGAGCGGCTCGAGTCGCCGGAGGGCGAGCGCCGCTTCGGCCGCATTCTCGCCGGCAAAGTCGACGTGGCCCACGCGCCGAGCTACGCCTTCTACTTCGAGGACGCTGCCACGGGCCTCGCGGGGTTCTATGACGAGCGGGGGCGGTCGCTGCGGCGCGCATTCCTGCGAGCGCCGCTCGCGTTCCGCCGCGTCTCGAGCCGCTTCGGCAGCCGGTTCCACCCGATACTGCACCGCTGGCGCGCCCACGAAGGCGTGGACTTCGCGGCCCCCTACGGCACGCCCGTCCGCGCCACCGCCGACGGGCTCGTCGCCCGCGTGGGTCGCGAAGTGGGCGGCTACGGCAACCTGATCGAGTTGCGCCACGCCAATGGCATCCGCACGCGCTACGGCCACCTGTCCGCCTTCGCGGTCGGGTTGCGCGTAGGCGGGCGCGTGGAGCAGGGCGAGACGATCGGCTTCGTCGGCTCCACCGGCTTGTCGACCGGCCCACACCTCCACTACGAGTTTCTGGTGGACGGCCGGCCCACGAACCCGCAACGCAAAGACATGGGCGCGGGCACCCCCGTTCCGCGGGCGTTGGCGCCTGCCTACGACGCCGCGCGCGACGGCCTGCGCGCCCAGCTCGAGCCCAAACCCCGGATGGCCCCGGCCGTCACCGCCGCGCGCGATTAGGTTCCTCGGACAACTGTGGAGCTCTACCCCGCCATTGACGTCCAGGGCGGGCGGGTGGTGCGTGCGCGTCAGGGTGACGCCGCCCGCGCGACCGCCTACGCCGAGGACCCAGTCGCCCTCGCCCGGCAGTTCGCGCGCGACGGCGCGCGCTGGGTGCACTTCGTGGATCTCGACCGTGCCTTCGGCACGGGGAACAACCGCACCGTGGCGCGGCGACTGCTCGCCGCCTCGGGCCCAGCGATCCAGGTGGGCGGCGGCCTGCGCACGGAAGCAGATATCACGGAGCTCCTCGACTGGGGGGCGACCCGCGTCGTGATTGGCCCCAAGGCGGCGACCGATCCCGCGCTTGTCGCCCGGTTGCTCGCCCGCCATGGGCCCGCGAGGCTCGCGCTCGGGATCGACGCGCAGGACGGTCGGGTCGTAATGCGGGGCGGGACCGAGGTGTTCGACACCACGCCCCTCGAGCTCGCGCGGCGCGCCCAGACGCAAGGCGCCCGCACCGTCATCTATACCGACGTGACGCGAGATGGAATGCTGGCGGGGCCGGACGTGGCCGGAGCGTGCGCGATCGCGGCGCTCGGCCTGGACGTGATCGCGTCGGGTGGGGTCGCCTCGCTTGACGACCTCAACCGCATCCGCGCCGCGGGCCTCGCCGGCGCGATCGTGGGGCGCGCCCTGTGTGAGGGACGGTTCACCTTGGCCGAGGCGCTGGCATGCGGCGCCGCGTGACCCTGGGGCTCGCGTTGCTCCGCGTCATCGGCGTGGGCGCCGTGGTGCTCGTCCTCTGGAACCCGGCAGTGGCGCGCGTTGAGCCGGCGGGCGCGCCGCCACTCGTCTTGCTCGACGCATCGCTCTCCCTCGCCGGGCACGGCGGGCAGTGGCGCGCCGCGCTCGATACGGCGCGCGTCCTCGCGCGGGGCGGCGTGATCTGGCGTTTTGGGGCGCGGGTCGCCGGGTTCGAC
>DATBCS010000062.1:0-18029 GCA_036270315.1 Gemmatimonadales bacterium | reverse complement strand
CGTGTCTTTGTCACCTTCCGCCTTCTTGCGGGTTTCGGCGGTATAGATGATCGAGCCCTTGGGCAGGAATTCCCCCGCCACGTGCGCCGCCTCGTTCACACTGCCGCCCCCGTTATCGCGGAGATCGAGCACCAGCCGCTTCATGCCGCGCCCTTCCAGACGGCCGAGCGCCGCGTGCAGGTCATCGCCCGCCCGGTCGCTGGCGAAGGTCGTGAGGCGGATATACCCGACCTGCGGAGAGAGCAAGAACGCGGCCGGCACCGCTGGCCGCTCCTCCACCCGCTCTCGCTGCACGGCGCGCTCCAGCGTGACGAGGGAACCGTCTAGACGCCGGCGCTGCAGGCCGAGCGTGACGGTCGAGCCCTTGGCACCGGCGAGGCTGATGTCGAGCTCCTCACTGCTCTCGGCGAGGACCGGTAGCGAATCGACGGTCACCAATTCGTCGCCCGGCCAGATGTCGAGCCCAGCCGCCGCTGAACCGGCCGCCACACTCCGCACCACCGGCGAGCCACCGGAGAAGGCGAAGGTGATGGGCACCGGGTAGAGTTTTCCCGCGCGCAGGGCCGCCTCCTTCTCGGGGATGAGGCGCGTCGCGGGGAGCACGTAGGAGTGAGGATCGGCGGCGTTCACCATGCCCGTGACCGCCGCCATGAACAGGTCGTGCGTGTCGATCGAGTCGGGATGGTTGACGCGAATTTGGTTGAGGACCTGGCTGAACATCTGCAGGTCCTCGTAGGCCGTCCGCTTGCGCAGCGGACTCGGCGGCGCTTGCTGTGCCGGCGCGACCCCGGCGATGAGGACCAGCCCAACGAGCGGCGCCCGGGTCACGGGCGCGTCCCCGGCGGTGCGCCCAGCGCCGCCAGGCGCTGCTTCACATCCGCCACGCGGGTGTCGCGGTCGCTCGCGTGTGCGACGTAGCCGCGGTAGTCCTGCGCCGCCTCGGCCGTCCGTCCCAGCTGCTCCTCGGCGCGACCGAGGAGGTAATACGGCGTAGCGAAGAACGGCTCGAGCTCGACCGCCTTCCGCAGGTGCACGACGGCGTCCGCCCAGCGCCCGGCCTGCGCCAGCGTCGCGCCGTACGTGGCGCGCACCCAGGCATCGTCACCGCGGAGCTGGGCCGCCAAGTCCATCTCGCTGAGCGCGCTCGCGGTGTCCCCCACCGCGAGGGCCACGGAGCCGAGCCGCACGTGGGCGGGGAAATAGCTCAAGTCCTCCTGCAGCGCCCGGCCATACGCTTCGCGCGCCGGCTCGAACTGACCGAGGGTCTCGTAGGTCAGGCCGATGCAATGCTCGAGCAGCGCCTTCGACTGGTAGGCGTAGATGAACGTCTTCTCATCGCGGTGGCGGAGCTTGTCCAGCGCCAAGGCCAGCTCCGCGCGGGTGCTGTCGTCAGTTCCGACGCGGCGGAACACGCGCGCCCGCTCCACGTGGATCTGCGCCGCTTCGTCGGGCTCCTCAGAGACGGCCTTACGGTACAGATCGAGCGCGTCGGTCCAGCGCCCCTCGCTCACGGCGGCGAGCGCGCGCACGCGGTTCTTGGCGTCGTTGCGCAGGTACTGGTCCGCGAAGTAGTCGAAACGCGTGGACGATGCCCCGTCTCCCACGCCGTAGAGCGCTCGCAGGTACGCCCTGAGCAGCAGGTTGTCGAGCTCGCGCGTCAGGAAGGGATTGAGCATCAACGCCCGGAGCTCGAGCGAGTCGAGGCTGCGCGCATCCTTGGACTCGGTGAAACGGCGGGTGCGGTTCATGTAACCCACGAGCAACCTCGGGTCGGCCATGAACAACGCGATGCGGCGCGCGTACGGCGGCAAGGCCCAGGTGGGGTCGAGGCGCGCCGCCCAGTAGAACGCCTCCGCGGCCCGTTGGGGGTTCCGCTCCAACATCGACACGCCGAACGTGTAGTAGGCGAGGGCGACGTTGGTGTCGGCGCTGGCCCCAAGATCGGGGCGCTTCGGCGCCTTGTCTTTTTGCGCGTGGAGCGACGACGGCGGACTCGCTACCATCATCGACGCCACGAGGAGGGATAGGACGACGGCACGCATGGGGGTGCTCCTGCGCAGGGTGCCCCTGCAACATACCGCACCATGCGGCCCGACGCAGCCCGCGACCACGGGCGGCCGCGTGACGTCCTGTGGCGCGGCGGCGACACCCGCGCGTGCGGCACGCCCGCGTGCTGTACCGCGGGCATCGCCGCGGACCCCCGAGCCGCGCCGCGGCGATACTCCCCGTGGCCGCCGCCGCCGTGGCGGCCCGGGCGGCCTTGCTTTTCCCGACCCGGCTTCCTATGAGTGTGCGACCTGCAACCGAGGAGCGCTGGTGTGATGAGGCTCATGGGACGCGGCGCGGTCGCGCTCGCCGCACTGGTCGTCGCGGCGACGACGGTCCAGGCGCAGCGCCGCATCCGCGGCGGGCGCGCGGTGCTCGTCGAGCAGCCGTCGGTCGGCCCCCGGGTCGGCTACGACTTCAACGCCGATCATGCGTTCGTGGGTGGGCAGTTCAACCTCCCCGTGGGGTTGCGCTGGGCGCTCGCACCGTCCGCCGAGTTCTACCCGGGACTCGGCGGCTCCCCCTATCGTCTCAACGTGGACCTCAAGTTCCACCCGCCCACGCTCTACGGCCTGTTCTATATCGGCGGGGGGTTCGCCTACGAGCACGCGGCGGGCGCGGGCAGCGCTGGGGGCGATGTGTTCGCGGGGTGGGAGGGCCGCCGCGCGCGGCCGGTGAAGCCGTTCCTCGAGGGGAAGTTCGTGTTCACCAGCACCACCTCGTTCAACCTCGAGGCGGGACTCAACTTTCCCTTGTAGCTAGAACTCGAAGCTTTCCATCCGCTTCAACCCGAACCACAAGGGCAGCGCCGTCGCCGCCGCGCAGCTCAGGGCGGCGACGGCGAAGCAGAAGATCATCCAGGCGTCGACCACCACGGGGCGTCCCTCGAAGCCGGCGCGCGCGTAGGCGTAAACCGCTTGCCACAGCCACACGATCACCCACGCGAGCAGCGCCACTGTCGCCATCATGTAGACGAGCCCGCCGAACGACGTCGGAATCTGGGCCGCGTTCTCGGTCTCGAACTGCGGATACAGGGCGCCGAACCCCAGCGCCAGCGCGGCGATCGCGCAGGTGAGCCCGCAGATCGTCGCCAGCCCCATCACCATCATGAAGGGCCGCACCTGGAGCAGCACGTTGGTGACGCCCGTGAGGAGCAGAGCGAGGGTGAGCAGCGGGAGCGTGCCCACCCAGTACTTAGACCAGAGCAGCGCCCGCAGGTTCAGGGGGCTCGAGCGCAACAGCCACATGTGCCGCCCCTCCAGCGACACCGCCGGGAAGATGAAGCGGGCGGCGATCGAAGCGAGCACGAATCCCGCCAGGCCGAGGTTCAAGAACGACACCAGGGTCACGTAAAAGAAGCTCACCTGCTCCCCGCGGTGCAGCGGCAACGCGTTGATGTTGAAGAGGTACACGACGACCAGCACCGCGAGCAGGATTAGCTGGCTCCACTGGGTCGTGTCCCGGAAGAACAGCTTGATGTCTTTGAGGACGAATTCCCGTTTCGCCACCGGCAGGAACCGGAGCAGCGTCCCGACGGTCCAGCGCCACACGCCCCCCCGCACGAACCGCTCCGCCGCCTCCTGCGCCTTCGTGAACCCCGCGGCGTACAACCCGCGGTGCAGCAGCGCGCCCAGCGTCACGAACGCCGCCGCCGTGGTCCACAGCAGCACCAGGGGCAAGGGATCGAAGCTGCCGCGCAGGAAGTTCATCGTCGCCCGGGCTGCCCATTCGCTCGGCAGGAAGGGTGCGGTGGGCGTCCGGAGCACCGCGATGAACTCGAGCAGGTTGCGGAACCCCTCGGGCGACGCCAATCGCTCGGGCCGGATGATCCGGAACAAGAGAATCACGCCGGCCGCAGCTCCCAGGGCGATGATCGACAGGAGATCCCGCGTGCGGCGTGCGGGGAAGATGTTCACCAGCACCAGCGTGAGCGCCGAGCCGACGACCGCCGGGAGCACGAGCATCGGCCCGAGTGTGAGCACCGCATACGGCGCGAACCAGACGCCGCCGCGGTACACGACGCCGTACGCGGCGAATATCGGCACCGCCATGAGCGCGACCATCCACGAGGAATGGAGCAGCGTCTCGCTCAGTTTGGCGAGGTAAATGCGGAGCCAGTCGACCGGCGCCGAGACCAACAGGTCGAGATCGTGGGCGAGGAAGAAACTGGACAGTGCCGTGATGACGTTCGAGAGCACCAAGATCGCGATGAACGACAGCAGCACGAGCCCGAGCAGTTTCGCCGCGAGCAGCGGGCCGAGCTCCTCCACGCCACGGAAATACTTGAGGATCCGGTAGAGGACGGCGAACACGCCGCCCCAGAACGCCAGGCCGACGACGATGATGGTCACCAGCTTGCCCGTGCCGCCGCGGGCCCGCTCCTCGCGCAGGCGCCGGAGCGCGGTACGCCACTTGGGCTCGAGCACCCGCCACAGCGACGGTTGCTTCACCGGCTTTCCTCACCGCCGTCGTCCGCGCCACCCAGCACCGCCGCGAGCTCCCGCACCTGGGCGCCGCCGGTGAGCTTGAGGAACAACTCCTCCAGGCTGGCGTCGCCCGCGCGGTGCTGGCGCCGCAGGTCGTCCACCGTGCCCTCCGCCACGATCCGGCCGTGCTGGATAATGGCGACGCGGTCGCACATCGCCTCCGCTACCTCCAGGGTGTGCGTGCTCATGAGCACGGTACCGCCGCGGGCGACGAACTGGCGGAAGATGTCCTTCAACAGCCGCGCGGCCTTCGGATCGAGCCCCACCATCGGTTCGTCGACCACGATATACTGCGGCCGGTGAATCAAGGCGCTCGAGATGATGAGCTTCTGCCGCATGCCGTGGCTGTACGCCTCGACCAGCTCGTCTTTCCAACTCACCAGCTCGAACACCTCGAGCAGCTCGGTGATGCGGCGCTCAACCACCTCGCCTTCCTGTCCATAGAGGCCGGCCACGAAGCGCAGGAATTCGGCGCCCGTGAGCTTGTCGTACACGAAGGGCCGGTCCGGAATGAAGCCGAGTTTGCGCTTCGCCGCGATTTCGTTCCGGTGGACGTCGTCGCCGCCCAAGAGCACGCGCCCGTCCGTGGGACGCAGGATCCCCGCGATGATCCGCAGCGTGGTCGTCTTCCCGGCGCCGTTCGGGCCGAGGAACCCGTACAAGAGACCCGATGGCACCTCGAGCGAGATGTCGTCGACGGCGACG
The DNA here is from genome assembly GCA_036270315.1 of Gemmatimonadales bacterium. Classification (GTDB taxonomy): domain Bacteria; phylum Gemmatimonadota; class Gemmatimonadetes; order Gemmatimonadales; family GWC2-71-9; genus AG41. The sequence goes on along the minus strand of DATBCS010000062.1, from coordinate 12,792 downwards.
AAGCTGCCGTAGTGCTTGGTGAGATTCTCCAGCCGAATCATGGCACCTCGAGCTTGACGCGTCCGATGAGGGGCGCGAGCTCCGCGGCCCGGGCGAGGCCCCCCACCGCGAACCGCAGGCGTCCCGCGTCGGCCGGAAACTCCTGCAACAAGGGATCCACGGCGACCCACGTTCCCAAGTACACCTCGGGCCAGGCGTGATAGTAGAACCGACCGCGCAGGTACACGAGGCCCGCGGCGCTGCGCGCCGGGAGGCCCACCGCCCGGGCCAGGGCCACGTACAGCACGGTGTACTCGTTGCAGTCCCCCTGTTGCGCACGGAACGCGTGCACCGCGTCCGGGTCGCCAGGGGCATGGCGCCGCCGGAGGTGTGCGGGCATCCACGCGAGCAACAGCCGCGCCGCGGCGGTCGGATCGCGCTCGGAGCCGACGGCGAGGCGCGCCGCCGCCATGATCGCGGGGTCGTCACTTTGGATCAGGGGGTCAGGCGTGAGGAAATCGCGCAGCGCCGTATCCCGCGCCGGCAGGCGGTAGCGCGCCGCCAGCTCGGGTGCCGCTTCGCGGCGCACGACGAGTGTGTCCCCCACGAGCTGCTGACGGGCGCTCGCGAGCTCGAGCCCCGCCACGCCGACCCCACCGAGGCGCACGCGCCACTGGTCCCGGTTTTCGGGCGACAGGGGGACGCCGGCGGCGAGCGCCGTCAAGGGCACGATCGCCCCCAGGCCCGGCGCGGCGCTCGCCCGGATGGCGCGCACCGTATCGCGCTTGCGAAAGTTCTGGTAGACGATCTCGAACGCGGCGCGCTCCATGGTGAACCCCACCCCGTTTTCGGCCCGCACGACGTGTCCCTGCCCGTCGATCCAGGCGTGCGTGCGCACGCCACCCTCTTCGGCCTCGATCCCGAACGCGCGGATCGTGTCGAAGTGTGCGGGGACCCAGGCCATCGCGGTCGAGTCGTAGGCGGCGCTGTCGGGAATGACAAAGGTGGACTCGGTGGCGACCCGCAGCGCTACGCTCCGCACCCGTAGCAGCAAGGGATCGAACACGAGGATCGTGGAGGCGTGACCCGTCTTCAGCTCGCCTCCGAGGGCGAGCCGCAACGGCAACAGGCTGGCCAGCGCGACGGGATGGGCGAGCGACAGGTGCGTCGTCGCGGCGTCGCGGCCGGTCCCGACCTGCACCGTGAGCAGCGTGTCGCCACTCACGACCGTGTGCGCGGTGAAGCGGCCGAAGTCACCTTGGAATCGCGTGTCCGCGCTCTTGAGCCGCAACCCCGGGCTCACCGTGGCCCGGCTCATTGCCCGGGTGCGATGCAGGGCCCCGAGCGCGGCGACGTCGAGCCCCAAGGCGTCCGTCACCTGGATCCCGCTCGCGAGCGTGTCGATGGTGGTGGTCGCGAGCCCCAGCTGCTGTCCGCCGACCGCGAGCCGGTAATAGGCCGCCCCCGGGTTCACGCTGAGGGCGGCCTCGGCGAGCCGCGCGCCCGTCGATTGAAACAGTTCCCGCCGCACCAGCCAGCCGAGCGACGCGGCCCACGCCACGAGAATCGCGGCCGCCCAGCGACGGCGCGTCACGACTCGGCGGCCGCGCCGCGGCGCAGCGCTGCCTCGAAGGCTTCGCGCTCGGCTGGCGTCTCCACGACGAATGATACGTTCGCGGGAAAGGTGGCGCTCCCGAGATGTGCCTTGAGCACTTGCACCATGATGCCAGCAGCGTCCTCGACCGACAGGTTCCCGGCCCCGATGCCGATGGGCGGGACCGTGAGGGTGGCGAACTCCCACTCCTGCGCCTGCTGCAGCACCGACTGCCAGGCGCGGGCCACTCCCCCGCGGGTGACGGGCTCGGTGTCGCTCTGGATGACGGCGTGGATCACGAACTCCGCGGGCAGCCCGCCTCCGCTCGCCGTCACCACGGCCGCCCCGACCGCGAGCTCCTTTTGGACCCGGAGACGGCTCACGAACTCGGTGCCCCCCACGGTCTCGAGCCGGCGGACCGCCGGTGTCGTGGGATCGAGACGGCCCGTGGCGGGGCGGACGATCGCGTCCGACGCGAGGAACGCGAGATCGTCCACGACCACACGAATCACCTGCCGGTGGCCTCCCGCGAGCGGCGATAAAGCCGCGTCGCCTCGTCCGGCCGATTGAGCCGGTCGAGCACGATCCCCAGGCCGTACAGCGCCTTGACGTTGCGCGGTTCGAGCTCCACCGCGCGCTCGTACGCCGCCTGCGCGCCGGCGAGGTCGTCCACGTGGTTCAGCGCTTCCCCGAGGTAGTACCACGCCGCCGCGCGGCCTGGCTCCGCTTCCGTGGCGCGCCGCAGCCGCAGCACTGCGTCGCTCCACAAGCCCCGACGCGACAGCAGGACCCCCAGGCCGGTGAGCGCCTCCGCGTGCGCCGGCGCGTCGGCGAGCACCCGGTCATAGGCGCGCCGCGCGGCGGCGTAGTCACCGGCGGCCCCGAGCCGGGCCGCTTGCTCCACCAGGGCCGCGTCGGCGGCCGTGTCCTCCGCCACGGGCGTCGCGGCATCCGGCGACGCGGCGGGCGCGGATGGCGAGGGGAGTGGGAGCGTGGGGGCGGTAGCGGCGGTGGCAGCGGACGCCGCCGGCAGGTCCGTTGGCCCCGCCGGCCCCGTCGGCAGCTCGACCCGGATCGGGGGCGGGAGGCTGGCGCGCGCCACGTCGGCGGGTGACGCGATCGTGCTCGTCTCGGTGAGTGTCTCGGCCTCCTCGATGAGCTCCGCCGCCACCCTGGCTCGCTCGGCCGCCGACTGCCAGCGCGGGTCGCGTTTGCGGATCACGCCCCGACCTCACTCGCGAGCCAGGCAAGGTACGGCTCGAGCCCGTGCATGACAGGCAGCGCGAGCAGCTCTGGCACCTCGTAGGGGTGCCGCGCCCGTACGGCCGCGCTCAGCGCGTCCCATTTCGCACCGTCGGTCTTGAGCAGCACGACCACCTCGGCCTCCTCCATCACGGTCCCCTGCCAGCGGTAGATCGAGCGTGCCCCAGGGAGCACCGTCCCGCACGCGACCACCCGCTCCGCGACGAGCGCGGTGACGAGAGCCCGAGCGTCTTGCTCGCTCGCGAGCGTCGTCAGCACCACCAGCGCTGTGGGAGCCATGAGGGACGGCTAACCTAGGGAGCCGGCGGGGCTTAGGCAAGAGAACGACGGACCCGGGCGGCGTGCGCGCCGCGCCGCGCGCGGTCCCGGGGAGAGTTGACCGCGGAACCGCTTCCTGTCTAGCCTAAGAGGCTATGAGCAGCGACGCCCTCATCGTCCGCGGCGCCCGCGAACACAACCTCAAGAACGTCACGGTCGCGATCCCGCGCCACAGCCTCACCGTGATCACGGGGCTGTCGGGATCGGGCAAGTCCTCGCTCGCCTTCGACACGATCTACGCCGAGGGGCAGCGGCGCTACGTCGAGTCGCTCTCCGCGTACGCCCGCCAATTCCTCGGCCTGATGGAGAAGCCCGATGTGGACGCGATCGAGGGGCTGTCGCCCGCGATCTCGATCGAGCAGAAGGCCGGGGGCCACAACCCCCGTTCCACCGTGGGGACCATCACGGAGGTCTACGACTACCTCCGCCTCATGTGGGCCCGGCTCGGCACGCCCCACTGCCCGCGCGACGGCGCGCCCATCGAGCGCCAGAGCGCCTCGCAGATCACCGACCTCGTGCTCGAGTGGCCCGAAGGAACGAAGCTCGAGGTGCTAGCGCCGCTGGTGCGCGGTCGCAAGGGCGAATTTCGCGACGTGTTCGAGGCGGCACGCCAGCAGGGGTTCGTGCGCGTGCGGGTGGACGGCACCACCTACGATCTGGCCCACGTGCCCAAGCTCAACCGGCGCCAGAACCACGACATCGCGGTCGTGGTCGATCGGCTGGCGGTGCGCCGGGCGGACCGCGGCCGGCTGGCCGACTCGATCGAGACGGCGCTCAAGGCGGCGGACGGCACGGTCGAGGTGGTGCAGCACAAGGCCGGCGGCGCGAAGGCGACGCTCTTTTCCGAGCGCTACGCGTGCCCCAAGTGCGGGCTGTCGCTCCCTGAGCTCGAGCCGCGGCAGTTCTCGTTCAACTCGCCGTTCGGGGCCTGCCCCGAGTGCTCCGGGCTCGGCACGAAGCGTGAGGTGGACGCGGACCTGGTGCTCGGCGACGCCAGTCTCTCGCTGCTCGAGGGGGTCATTCTCCCGTGGGGCGAGCCGAGCGGCTACCTCCGCAAAGTGATCCTCCCGAGCCTGGCGCGCACCTTCAAGTTCGACCTGAACACGCCGTGGCGGCACCTCCCGGCCTCGGTGCAGAAGGTGGTGCTCGGGGGCGCGCCCGGGCGAACCATGACGTTCCAGTACACGAGCGAGCGCTGGCAGGGCGAGTACCAGTCCGGGTGGGACGGAGTCCTGAAACACGTCGAGCGCCGCTACCGCGAAACGACGTCGGACAGCGTTCGGGAGCAGCTCGAGGAGTACATGGTGGAGCAGCCGTGCCCGGCGTGTGGTGGCCGACGCCTGCGGCCAGAGAGCCTCTCCGTGTTGGTCGACGGCAAGAGCATTGGTGACGTGGTCGAGCTGCCCGTCACCGAGGCGCTGGCGTTCTTCGAGGGCATCCGGCTGCGCGGCAACGGGCGCGCCGGGCTCGACCCCGAGGTCGCCCGGCCCATCCTGAAGGAAGTGAACGATCGGCTCCGCTTCCTCCGCAACGTCGGCCTCGAGTACTTGACGCTCGGCCGCTCCGCCGACTCGCTGTCCGGCGGCGAAGCCCAGCGCATCCGCTTGGCGACCCAGATTGGCAGCCGGCTTGTCGGCGTGCTCTACATCCTCGACGAGCCGTCCATCGGGCTGCACCAGCGGGACAACGCGCGGCTCCTCACGACGCTCCGCGAGCTGCGCGACTTGGGCAACACCGTGCTCGTGGTGGAGCATGACGAGGAGACGATCCGCGCGGCGGATCATATCGTGGACTTGGGCCCGCGCGCCGGCCGGCACGGCGGCGAGGTCGTGGTCGCGGGCCCGCTCGCCGAAGTGCTCGAGCACCCCGATTCGCTGACGGCGCGCTACCTCCGCGGCGAGCTCCGCATCCCGGTGCCCCGGGGGCGTCGCGCGGAGACGACGGAGCGGGTGCTCCGGGTAGTGGGCGCGCGCCACCACAACCTCCGGGACCTCAGCGTGGACTTCCCCCTCGGGCGGTTCGTCGCGGTGACCGGCGTCTCAGGGTCCGGCAAGTCCACCCTCGTGACGGACATCCTGTATCGCGCCCTGGCGCGCCATTTCTACCGCGCCAAGGTCACGCCCGGCGCGCACGACCGTATCGAGGGTCTCGATCAGATCGACAAGGTGATCGACATCGACCAGAGCCCGATCGGGCGCACGCCGCGATCCAACCCGGCCACTTACACGGGGCTGTTCACGCCGATTCGCGAGCTGTTCACGTTCCTCCCCGAATCGAAGATCCGCGGGTACGGTCCGGGGCGTTTCTCCTTCAACGTGAAGGGCGGGCGCTGCGAGGCCTGCCAGGGCGACGGCTTGGTGAAGGTGGAGATGCACTTCCTGCCCGACGTGTATGTCCCCTGCGAAGTGTGCAAGGGCCGGCGCTACAATCGGGAGACGCTCGAGGTGCGCTATAAAGGAAAGTCGATCGCCGATGTGCTGGGCCTGTCCGTGGCCGAGGCCCTCGATTTCTTCGAGAACCAGCCCCGCATCCGCACGAAACTGGAGCTCCTGAACGACGTAGGACTGGGGTATATCCACCTCGGCCAGTCGGCGACGACCCTGTCCGGCGGCGAGGCCCAGCGGGTCAAGCTGGCCACCGAGCTGTCCAAGCGCGACACCGGGCGTACCCTCTACATCCTGGACGAGCCGACCACCGGCCTGCACTTCGAGGACGTGCGCTTGCTGCTCGAGGTGCTGCACCGCCTGGTGGACAAGGGCAACACGGTGGTGGTGATCGAGCACAATCTCGACGTGGTGAAGACCGCGGATTGGGTGATTGACCTCGGGCCCGAGGGAGGGGCGGCGGGGGGGAGGGTGGTCGCGGCAGGGACGCCGGAAGAGGTGGCGCGGGCGCCGGGCTCGTTCACGGGCGCATTCTTGCGCAAGGTGCTGGCGGCGAGCGATTAGCGCCATATGTTGGACGAGGAAGGAGGGCCGCCGCGATGAACGAAGACATCCTCATGATCGCCCTGGTGTTCGGTGGCGGCGCGCTGTTTTTGTTCTCCATCTCGCCGATCGGCCGGGCGCTGGCGCACCGGATCAAGGAGGGGCGGCCGGTCGTCGACCCGGGAGCGCAGGCGGCCATGCTCACCGAGCTCGAACAGGTGCGCCGCGACATGGCGGAGCTGGCCGAGCGCGTCGACTTCATGGAGCGGTTGCAAGCGCGCGCGCGGGAGGGCGAGCGGCTAGGGCCGCCGCGCTGACCATGGATTGGACCGGGGCGCTCGCGATCATCTTCCTGTTCGGGGGTGGCACCCTGTTCCTCCTGGCCATCTCGCCTGTGGGCAAGGCGGTCGCGGAGCGGATCCGGGGGCCCGGGGCCAGGACCATGTCCGGTGATGCCCACGGGGAACTCGAGGAATTTCGCTCCGAGCTGCTCGGCGAGATGCAGCAGCTCCGCACCGAGGTGAGCGATCTGAGCGAACGGATGGACTTTGCCGAGCGGCTGCTCGCGAAGCAGCGCGAAGGCCAGCGGATCGGGCCGGGATCATGAATCCTCACGACCTGCTGAAATTCGGGTTTGCGGCGTTCGTCTTGTTGTGCGGCGCCTGGTGCCTCCGGCCGCTGGTCGCGGCCTTGGCGCAGCGCGTGGCGGGTGGGGCGAAGAGCACCGCCGCGGCCGACGAGGTGGCCGCCCTGCGTGCGGAGCTGCTCGACGAGGTGCACCAGGTGCGTCACGAGGTGAGTGAGCTCGCCGAGCGCGTGGATTTCACCGAGCGCCTGCTCGCGAAACAGCGCGCGCCCGAGCCGCTCGCACCACCGAGGCGCTAATGGACCCTATAGCCATTCCCATCCTCGCGGTCGGGGGGTTCTTCGCGTGGATGATCGCCCTCGCCGCGAGCAAGGCCTACACGGCGAAGCTCAAGGCCCAGGGCCCGCCGGGTGCCGGGGTGGGGCAGGAGGAGCTCGTCGCCGCCGTGGAGGCGTTGCGCCACGAGGTGGCAGAACTGGCGGAGCGCGTGGATTTTACCGAGCGCCTCCTCGCCAAGACCCGAGAGGGCGAGCGGCTCGCGCCGCCGCGTTGAGCGTGCGGGAAACCCGTTGCCTGATCGAGGCGTACGGCGTGTGACATGATGCAAACACCCCTGCCGCCGGCGCCCCCGGGCGTCGATTGGAACTCCCTGTTCGGCGACCTGTTAGCGCCGACGCTGGCCTTCGTCGTCGTGATCGTCGTCGGGGCGAGCATGATCCGCTGGCTGCTCCGCTCGCCGGTGGGCGAGGCGCTCGCCGAGCGGATCCGGCGCCGCGGGCGCCCGGACGGAGCGGGCGACGAGCCGGGGCGCGTGGCGGTGCTGGAGGAGCAGGTCGCCCAGCTCACCGCGCACGTCTCCGAGCTCGGAGAGCGGTTAGATTTCACCGAGCGTGTGCTCGCCGAGCGCCGGGAGCGCAAGTTGGGCGCGGGACAGTGACGCCCCGCCAGCACCTAGAGGGGTTACATGGGACTCTTTGACCGTCTCTCGACGCTGATTCGGTCGAACATCAACGACCTGATCTCGCGTGCCGAGAATCCTGAGAAGATGTTGAGCCAGCTGATCGTCGACATGCGCAGTGGGCTCGCTAAGGCCAAGCAGCAGGTGGCGGCGGCGATCGCGGATGAGAAGCGGCTGGCCGCGCAGGTGGAGCAGGAGAAAAAGAGTGCCGAGGATTGGGAGCGGCGCGCCGTGCTCGCCGTGCAGGAAGCGCGCGACGACCTCGCGAAGCAGGCCCTGCTGCGCCACAACGAGCACGCCCAGGGGGCCGTTCAGCTGCACGAGACGTGGGTCAAGCACCGCGAGGAGACGGAGAAACTCAAGCTGTCGCTCCGCCAGTTGAACGACCGGATCGAGGAGGCGAAGCGCAAGAAGAACATCCTGATCGCACGCCAGAAGCGCGCCGAGGCGCACAAGCGCATTCAGGAGACGATGTCGTCGATCGGCGACAAGAGCGTGTTCGAGACGTTCGAGCGCATGGCCGAACAGATCGAGCACGAGGAGCGCAAGCTCATCGCGGCGGCCGAGGTCAACGAGGACCTGACGGGCGATCGCCTGGTCAAGCAGTTCCAATCGCTCGAGGTGAAGGCGGACGCCGACCAGCAGCTGCTCGAGCTGAAGCGCAAGATGGGCGTGCTGCCGGCGGGCGCGCCGCCGCAATCGAAGCAACTCGGCAAAGGCGCGGCCGAGGCCGAGCTGGTCGAGGATGACGACGCCGAGCACCACCGCTGAACACTGAGCCGTCGCCCCCCCGGTTGTCGGGCGCCACGTTCGTGGCGCTCTTCGTTGCCGCCCTCGCCATCTGGTTCGTCATCCGGGTGGTCGACGTCCTGCTGCTCATCTTCATCGCGGCGCTGGCCGCCGTGTACCTGTCGGCCATCACCGACCTGCTCGAGCGCCGTTTCCGCATCGCGCGCTGGCTCGGGCTGACGACGGCCGTCGTCGCCACGCTCGCGGCGCTCGTGGGGATCGGCGCGTTGCTGCTGCCCCCGGTGTTCGAACAGACCGAGGCCCTGGTCTCCGGGCTGCCGCAAACACTCACCAACATCCAGAGCGTGGTGGCGCGCTGGGCCTCGGGATCCCCGGTGCTGCGCCGCACCAATCTCGCCGCGCCCTCGGCCGGGGTCGTCGCCAGCTTGGTCGACGACGCCGCCGGCTTCCTGCGCGGCTCGATCCTCCCCTATCTGCGCGCCGGCGGGAAGCTGTTCATCGAGGGCGCGAGCGTCATCGTGATGGCGCTCTACCTGGCGGTGCGGCCGGGCGTGTACCGCGACGGCATCCTGTCCCTCGTGGCGCCCCGGCATCGCGCCGTGGGCGCGCGGATCCTCGCCGACGCCGGCGCGACGCTCCGCGCCTGGGTCGTGGGGCAGCTCATCACCATGCTCGTGCTCGGTGCCCTGACCGCCATCGGGCTCTGGGCGCTCGGCGTGCCGTACTGGCTCGCGTTCGGCATCTTCACCGGCCTCGCTGCCGTGGTGCCGTTTTTCGGGAGCCTCGTCTCGACCTTGTTGCCGGCGCTGTTCGTCGTCGGCTCGGGCGACTGGCTCACGGTGCTCGCCGTGCTCGCGCTCGGCGTCGGGGTGCACCTGGTCGAGGCGAACGTTGTGACGCCGCGGGTCATGGAGCGCCAGGTGGCGCTCCCGCCGGTGCTGACGATCGCGAGCGTGCTGATCATGGGCACCCTACTCGGCGTCGTCGGCCTCGTCGTGGCGGTCCCGGTGCTCGCGGTCGCGATGGTCGTGATCCGCCACGTGGTGCACGCGGAGCTCTACGGCGACACGGGCCACGTCGAGCCGGCGGTGCTGCGCCGCACGGGTGAACACCGCAGCCCCACCGTCGCCGCCGACGACTGATGCTCCGGGCGGCCGACCACCGCTTCCTGATTCTCGCGGACGGGCAATTCGGCCCGCTCGAGTCCAAGACTGCGAACTCCTGTATCCGCTACTTTCCCGAGCGCATCGTGGGCGTGTTCGACCGGGGGACAGCGGGGAAAACCGTCCAGGACGTCCTGGGGTTCGGCGGCGCGATCCCCGTGGTCGGCGACTTCGAGCGCGGCCTCGCGCTCGGGGCCACGGCCTTGCTCATCGGCATCGCGCCCGCCGGCGGCCAGCTGCCCGCGGAGTGGCGCGGCTGGCTCACGACCGCGATCGCCCGGGGGCTCGAGGTGTGGAGCGGGCTGCACACGTTCATCGGCGACGACCCGGAGCTCGGCGCGTTGGCCCGGAGCCGCGGCGTCCGCATCCACGACGTGCGCAAGCCGCCGGCCACGCTCCCCATCGCCGACGGGCGGGCGGCCGAAGTCGCCGCGTACGTCATCCTCACCGTCGGGTCGGACTGCAACGTCGGCAAGATGACGGCGCAGCTCGAGCTTCGCGACGCGTTGGAGCGGCGGGGCCACCGCGCGCGCTTTGTGGCCACGGGGCAGACGGGGATCTTCATCGAGGGCTGGGGCACGGCCGTGGACGCTGTCGTCGCGGACTTTGTGGCCGGTGCCGCGGAGGAGCTCGTACTGCGGGGGGCGGCGGATGCCGACATCGTGCTCGTCGAAGGGCAGGGCAGTCTCATCCACCCCGGCTACTCCGGCGTCACGCTCGGCTTGCTGCATGGCACCTGCCCCGACGGGCTCATTCTGTGCCACCAGGCCACCCGGGAATTCATCGGGGATTATCACGGCCGGGCGCCCTGGGTGAAGATCCCGCCGCTCTCCGAGCTGGTCGCGCTGTATGAGCGGGCGGCGGCTCCGGTGCGGCCCACCAAAGTGCTGGGCATCTGCCTCAACACGTTCGATCTGCCGGAGGCGGAGGCGCGGGCGGCGGTGCGGGCCGCGGCGCAGGAGACGGGGCTCCCCGCGACGGACCCGGTGCGGTTCGGTGCCGACCCGCTCGTGGACGCGATCACCCGGGAGGCCCTCGCCGCGCGTTGACGCTCCCTCCCCCCTTTCCTACGTTTCTGCCACCGATGACCCTCGCGCTGCATAACACCCTCACGCGCCGCATCGAACCGTTCCAACCGCTCGCCCCGCCACGGGTGACCGTGTACACCTGCGGCCCGACCGTCTGGAACTACGCGCACCTCGGCAACTTCCGGACGTTCCTGTTCGAGGACCTGCTGCGCCGTCATCTCGAGCGCTCGGGGTACGCCGTGTTCCACATCATGAACCTCACCGACGTCGACGACCGCACGATCAAGGCGGCCGCCCAGGCGGGGAAGCCACTCGCGGACTACACGGCGCCGTTCATCACGGCGTTCTACGAGGACCGCGACTACCTCCGTCTCCGCCCCGCGGACGTCTATCCGCGCGCCACGCAATCGGTGGCGGCGATGGTGCGCCTCGTCGAGCAGTTGCTCGCGAAGGGCGTGGCGTACCGGGGTGAGGACGGCTCGGTGTACTTCGCCATCGGCAAGTTTCCCGCGTACGGGCGGCTGTCCCAACTCGATACTCGCGAACTGAAGATCGGGGCGCGCGTCGCCAGCGACGAGTACGCGAAGGACGACCCCCGGGATTTCGCGCTCTGGAAAAAGGCCGAGCCGATCGACGAGCAGGTCGGGGCGGCCTGGGACGCGCCGTTCGGTCGGGGCCGACCGGGGTGGCACCTCGAATGCTCCGCCATGTCGCTCGCCGCCATCGGCCCCGCGGTGCAAACCCTCGACATCCACGCGGGAGGCATCGATCTCATCTTCCCGCACCACGAAGACGAGATCGCGCAGTCCGAGGCGGCGACGGGGCAGCCGTTCGCGCGCTCCTGGGTCCACGGCGAATTCCTCAACGTCCGCGGCACGAAGATGTCGAAGCGCTTTGGGAACTTTCTTACCGTGCGCGACCTGCGCGAACAGGGCGTGGATGCGGCGGCGGTGCGGCTCTTGTTCTGGCAGACGCATTACCGCCAGCCGCTCGACTTCAGCGACGCGGCGCTCGACGCGGCGGCGGAAGGCGTGAAACGCCTCGGGGAATTCCATGCGCGCCTGACGGAGGTCGCCGGGGCGCCCCCCGGCGCGCGCGGCCCCGGTGGGCTGGGCGCGCTGGCCGAGCGGTTGCCGGAGGAGGTGCGCACCGCCCTCGACGACGACTTGAACGCACCGCGGGCGACCGCGGCGCTGTTTGAGTTCGTGCGGGCCGCCAACCGCGAGCTCGATCAGGGACCGAGCCCGGCGGGCGCGGCCCGCGCGCTCGCCGCGCTCGACGGCGTCATGGGTGTCCTCGACGTGCTGCCCACGCGCCGTCCGCTCGACCCGGCGTTCGTGCGCTGGGTCGAAGACCAGATCGCCGCCCGCAACGCGGCCCGTAAGTCCAAGGATTTCAAGGAGGCGGACCGGATCCGCGGAGCGCTCGCGGCGCGCGGCGTGACGCTGGAGGATGGCGCGGCCGGGACGAAGTGGCGGCCGGGCTAAGTTCTTCCCGGCACGTCCCTTGCATGAGCGCGCCTCCCCGGTTAAGCTACGAGTCTGGAAAGTTCGCGCGGCGGCCAGCTGACGTAGCTCAACTGGTAGAGCAGCTGATTTGTAATCAGCAGGTTAAGGGTTCGAGTCCCTTCGTCAGCTCACGTTGCCGAAGAGGAACGACGCTGCCCGACCCTTCTTGTGTTCGGAGGAACACACACACCCCGCGCTTTGGGAACGCGGGGTGCGTTGTCACTGGGGGGCTGGAGGAAGGGAGTGACGAGACGACCGAGGCGCGGGGGGAGCGAGCCAGGCCGGCGCGGTGGGGTGCCCGAGTGGCCAAAGGGAGCAGACTGTAAATCTGCCGGCTACGGCCTACGAAGGTTCGAATCCTTCCCCCACCACTCGGCGCGCGGGCGTAGCTCAGTTGGTAGAGCATCAGCCTTCCAAGCTGAGGGTCGCGGGTTCGAGCCCCGTCGCCCGCTCTCGCTCGCGTAGCTCAGTCGGTAGAGCGCGTCCTTGGTAAGGACGAGGTCACCGGTTCAATCCCGGTCGCGAGCTCTGGAACGCGGGACAGACTGACGGCGCAGGCGCCCGCTCGCGCACGAGCGGGCAGTTCACCGTTTGATCGAGGGCAGCCATGGCGAAGGCGAAATTTGAGCGGACGAAGCCGCATGTGAACGTGGGGACGATTGGGCATGTGGACCACGGGAAGACGACGTTGACGGCGGCGCTGACGAAGGTGGCGGCG
>DATBCS010000061.1:0-19772 GCA_036270315.1 Gemmatimonadales bacterium | reverse complement strand
TGGCGCGACCCGAGTGGCTCCGGTTCGCGGACGCGGGGCTCCCCGGGACGGTGCGCGAGCGACGCTATACCGGTGCGACGGCGCTCTACCAGGTCGAAACCGAGCACGGCGATCGCCTCGAGGTGCTCGCCCGGCCGGACGCTACCACGGTGGGTGCGCGCGTCTACCTCACGGCGCTGCGCACCCTCACCTTCGCCGACCCCGGGCAATGACACGACGCGCGGCGTTCACGCTGCTGCTCGCGTGGCTCGTCCTCTACCCAATCCTCATCGTGGTCGCGGAGGCGGCCCGCGGCGACGCGATCACCACGTTCGTGTCGCGGCCGGGCGAGTGGGGCGCGCTTTGGGCCAGCGTCTGGATCTCGCTCGCGAGCGTGGTGCTGGCGGCGGCGCTGGGGATTCCGCTGGCGTTCCTGTTCGAGTGGCTCGAGTTCCCGGGCCGCCGCCAGCTCGGCGCGCTGGTCGCCCTGCCGGCCGTGCTGCCGCCGTTCGTAGGCGTCATCGCGTTCCTCTTCCTGTACGGCGAGTCCGGGTTCGTCGCGCGGGCCGTACAGGCCCTCCTGGGCCTCGAGCGGGCGCCGTGGCGGCTCCAGGGCGCGGGAGCGATCCTGCTCGTCCACGCGTATTCGATGTATGTCTACTTCTACGTCTTGACCCGGGCAGGGCTGGCGCAGCTCGACGCCTCGCTGCTGGAGGCCGCGCAGGCGCTCGGCGCGGGGCGCGCCGCGACGCTGCGCCGCGTCACGCTGCCCTTGTTACGCCCGTCGCTCGCGGGCGCGACGCTCCTCGTGTTCCTGACCGCGCTCGGCTCGTTCAGCGCTCCGTACGTGTTCGGCGGCGGCTTCCGCGTGATGACCACGCAGATCGTCGCTACCAAACTGAATGGCGAGCTGCCCCTCGCGATGGTCGAGACCGTGGCGCTCGCGCTCGTGGCCCTCGCCGGGCTGGCCCTGCTGCGCCGCTCGGAAGGCGACGACGTGCTCACGGCGCTCGGCAAGGGGACGGCCCCCCGCCGCCGCCCCATCCGCCGCCGCGGCGTGCGCGCCCTCGCCACCATCGCCGGATGGCTGTTCGCGCTGCTGCTCTTGCTGCCGCACCTCACGCTGGCGCTCGTGTCGCTCGTCCCCTACGGCACGTGGACCACGGAGGCGCTGCCACCCGTCCTGAGCGTCGTGAACTACGCACGCCTGTTCAGCGAGCCCGCGCGGCTCGAGCCGCTCGCGAACTCGCTCTGGATGGCGGCCGTGAGCACGTTCGGCGCCATCCTCCTGGCGCTCGCGGCCGCGAGCCTCGTCGGCCGCCGGCCCGCCGGCCGGTGGCGCGCACCGATCGAGAGCCTCGTGGCGCTGCCGTGGGCGCTGCCGGGTACGGTGTTCGCCGTCGCGCTGGCGACGACGTTCAGCGTACACCAGCCCTGGGCCCTCCGCTTCGTGCTGGTGGGGACGGTGGCCCTGTTGCCGCTCGCGTACCTGGCGCGCAGCCTCCCGATCACGGGGCGCGCCGTGCTCGCCGGGTACCGCCAGCTCGATCCCGCCTTGGGCGAGGCGGCGGCGAGCCTCGGCGTCCGACCGTGGAGCACCTTCCGGCGCGTCACTCTGCCGCTGCTCCGGCCCGCCCTCGCCGCCGGCGGCAGCCTCGCCTTCGTCGCGGCGCTCGGTGACTTCGTGACTTCGATCGTGCTCTACACCTACGACAATCGACCGATCTCGATCGAGATCATGTCCAGCCTCCGCGTGTCGGAGCTCGGGATTGCGGCCGCGTTCGGCGTGATCCTCATGCTGGTGAGCGCGCTCGTACTGGGCGTGGGGACGCGACGATGAAACGCATGGCAGTGCTCATGGCCGTCGCCTTCGTCGACATGATCGGGCTCATGCTCGTCCTGCCGTTGCTGCCCCTGTACGCCCTGCACCTGCATGCGGATGCGACGACCATCGGGATCCTGACGGCCTCGTTCCCGGTGGCCCAGCTGCTGGCCTCGCCCGTGTGGGGCCGCGTGTCGGACCGCTACGGCCGGCGCCCCGCGCTGCTCGTCGGCCTCACGGCCTCGGCGCTCGCCTACGTGATCTTCGGGTTCGCGGGCTCGCTCTGGCTCCTGTTCGTGTCGCGCTTTGTCCAGGGACTGGGCGGGGGCACGACCGGGGTCGCCCAGGCGTACGTCGCCGACACGATGGCCCCACACGAGCGGGCCAAAGCCCTGGGGTGGCTGTCCGCCGCGACGAGTCTCGGCGTCGTCATCGGCCCCGTCATCGGCTCGTTTGCCGCGCGCGCGGGCGGGGCGGCGCCGGGGCTCGTGGCGGCGGCGTTGTGCCTGTGCAACGTGGTGTTCGCCTGGAAGTGGCTCCCCGAGTCGCGCGTCCTGCCGCCCGAGGTCACGACCACCCGGGGGCACGTCGTGCCGCCCCCCGTCCCCCGCCCGGTGCGGCGCGCCGTGTGGGATGTGATCCGCCACCCCGGGCGGCCGGCGGCCCGCTTGATCTGGATCTATGCGGTGGCGATGCTCGCCTATAACTCCGCGCCGGCCGTCTTCACATTGTACCTGTCGTGGCGCTTCGGCATCGACGTCACCAACATCGGATGGTTCTTCACCGTGTTCGGCGGCGTGGGCGTCTTGATGCGGGCGTTCGTCGTCGGGCCCGTCAACGACCGGCTGGGGGAGGTGCGCACCATGCGGCTCGGCGCCGCGTTGTACGCCCTGGGCTACGCGCTCCTGCCGCTGGCGTCGTCCGTGCCCCAGTTCCTCCTGTTTCAGGTCCTCTTGCCGCTCGGGACGGCACTGCTCTTCCCCGCGACCTCCGCCCTCGTCAGCCACCGCACCGACCAGCACGAGTTCGGCCTGATGATGGGCGTGCAGCAGGCGATGCGCGGCGTGGCGAGCGTGATCGGCCCCATTTGGGCCGGGTTCGCCTACCAGCATCTCGGGCCGAGCGTGCCGTTCTACGCCTGCGCCGTGATCATCACGTGCGCCCTGCTGCTCGCCGCCCGGGTGCCCGGACGCGAACCGGTGCCCGCTACGGCCTGACGCCCGACGTCATTAGTTTTCCAGCATGATGCCATTGCTCTGCTGGCTCCTCGCCGGGGCCGGCCTCGCGCCGAGTCAGCGGCCCCGCCTCGTCGTGGTCGTGACCGTGGACCAGCTGCGTCCCGACTACCTCGACCGCTACCGGACTCAGTTCCTGGGCGGGCTGCGGCTCTTGCTGAAGCGCGGCGCGGTGTTCACCGACGCCTACCAGGACCACGCCGTCACCGAGACCGCGCCGGGCCACGCCACGATCCTCGCGGGACGCTGGCCGGCGCACACCGGCATCATCCGCAACGCCGTGGGCGTGCAGGACTCGACGGCCCCCCTCCTCGGCGTGGCCGGGCCCGGGGCCTCCCCGGCGCGCTTCCGGGGCACGACGCTGTTCGATTGGCTGAAGACGGCGGAGCCCCGCGCCCGGGCGCTGTCGGTCTCGCGCAAGGACCGCGGGGCGATCCTGCCGCTCGGCAGCGCGCGCCAGCAGGTGTACTGGTATCAGGCCGGGGTGTTCACGACCAGCCGCTACTACGCCGACTCGCTCCCGGCGTGGGTGCGGGCGTTCAACGCCCGGCGCATTCCGTTCCAGGTGGCCGGACGCGCCTGGACACTGCTCTTACCCGAGCGCGCGTATCCCGAGCCGGACAGCGTGCCGTACGAGAACGGCGGCCACGACGTCACCTTCCCGCACCGCCTGCCCGCCGACAGCGCCCAGGCGGCGCGCGCCCTCGCGGGCGTCCCCACCATGGACTCGCTCACCCTCGCCTTCGCGCTCGAGGGCGTCCGGGCGCTCGAGTTGGGCGCGCGCGGCGCGACCGACCTGCTCGCGGTGAGCCTGTCGACGACCGACGCCGTGGGGCACGCGTTTGGCCCGGACTCGCGCGAGATCCACGACCAAGTGGTGCGGCTGGACCGCTACCTCGGCTGGTTCTTCGAGCAGCTGTTCGTGCGCTATGGCACTGCCAACGTCCTGATCGTGTTGACGGCCGACCATGGTGTGACGCCGTTTCCTGAGCGCTCCACCGCGCGCGGGCACCCGGGCGCCGTCCGCGTCGCCCCGGACAGCCTCATCGACAGCGTCAACGCGGCGCTGGACCGCCGGGTCGGGGGCGCGCGGTGGCTCGAGTTTGACACCGGCGTGCTGTTCGTCCCCGACCGCCCCCGGCTCGCCGCGCAAGGCGTCAACGTCGACAGCGTGCTCGCCGACCTCGCGCCGCGGCTCCGGAATCTCCCCGGGGTAGCCCGGGTCGACCGGCCCGTCGACCTGGCGCGCCGCGACACGGCGGATCCCGTGGTGCGGCGCTGGGTCCATGCGATCCCCCCCGACGCCGCCGTGGAGTTGGTCGTGACGCTCAAACCCTACTGTGTGTGGAGCGCGGGGACCGAGCGCCCCATCGCGATGCACGGCCAGCCCACCGAGTTCGATGCCCACGTGCCGCTGCTCCTGTGGGGACGCGGCGTGAAGCGCGGCGTGTATCCGGGACGAGTGAGCACGGTGGACATCGCGCCGACGTTGGCGCGGCTGCTCGGCGTCACGCCGTCCGAGCCCTTGGATGGGCGCGTGCTTGCCGCCGCGCTCGAGCCGGAGCGGGCAGACCGATGACGCCCCAGCGATTCACCGCGGACCAGGTGCGCCGGATGGAAGAGATCCAGGAATTCCTGCACACCGTCGAAATGGTGAAGCACCTCGTGGACGAGCTCGACGCGAACCGCGCGGCGCAGACGCGCACCATCCAGAACCTGTGCGACCGGATCGCCAAGGAGACGTCGCAGCTGCGGCAGCGGGCCCTTACCGCCAATATCGGCACCGTCGCCGACGTGGCGGGCACGATGTCGGTCATGGCGGTGCGCGGGGGCGGCATCAACATGAAGATCCGCGCCCTCACCGACGGCGCCGGGAGCCTGCGGATGCAGCTCGACGCGGCTCTGCAGCACGCCATGACGCCGGAGCCGAAGAACCCCGCCTGACGATGCCGGCCATCCGCTGCACCGACCTCGTCAAACGCTACGGGGACGTCATCGCGGTCGCCGGGCTCGACCTCACCGTCGAGACCGGCGAATGCTTCGGGCTGCTCGGGCCAAACGGCGCCGGAAAAACGACCACGATCGAGATCCTGGAAGGCCTCACCCCGCCCAACGCCGGCACCGTCGAGGTCCTGGGCCGGCGCTGGACCGACGGTGCCGAGGCCCGGGCGCTGCGCGAACGGCTCGGGATCCAGCTCCAGGAAACCCAACTGGCCGACAAGCTCACGGTGGACGAGACGCTGCGGCTGTTCCGCTCGTTCTACCGCGCGTCCCACACCGTGGACGAAGTGCTCGGCCTCGTGGAGCTCACGGAGAAGCGGCACGCCTGGGTGGGGAAGCTGTCCGGCGGCCAGAAGCAACGGCTCGCGGTGGCGTGCGCGCTCGTGTCCCGGCCCGAGCTCCTGTTCCTGGACGAACCCACCACCGGGCTCGACCCCCAGTCGCGGCGCCAGCTGTGGGACGTGATCGGGGCGTTCCGCGGGGCCGGGGGCAGCGTGCTGCTCACCACGCACTACATGGAAGAGGCGGAGCGGTTGTGCGATCGCGTGGCGATCATGGACCACGGCCGCGTGATCGCCCTCGACACGCCGCACGCGCTCATCGCCTCGCTCGGGGCGGAACACGTGGTCGAGTTCGCGCTCGCCGACGGCGCGGGGCGCGCGCCAACCGCGCAGGACCTCGCCGCCCTGCCGGGCGTGCAGGCCGTGCGGCCCGGGCCCGATCGCGTCGCCCTGACCGTGACCGAGGTGCACCGCGCCGTGCCCGCCCTGCTCGCCCTCGTCGAGCGCCAGGGCGCCGCGCTGTCGCTCCTCGCGACCCACCACGCTACGCTGGAAGACGTGTTCGTCGCCCTCACGGGCCGCCAGCTGCGCGATGCGTGACTCGCCGCTCGTCCAGCTCACCCTGGCGCGGATGCGGGAGTTCTACCGCGAGCCCGAGGCGATCTTCTGGGTGTTCGGGTTCCCCATCGTGCTGGCGTTCGCCCTGGGGATCGCGTTCCGCAACCGCGGGCCAGGCGAGCTGCGGATCGCCGTGGTCCAGGGGCCGGGCGACAGCGCCCTCGCCGCCGCCCTCCGCCGCGAGGCCGGTCTCGCGCCCGCCGTGCTCGACTCCGGGGCCGCGCGCCTCGCGCTCCGCACCGGCCGCGTTGCCCTCGCCGTCACGCCCGGTGATCCCATCGTGTACCGCTACGACTCGACCCGCACCGAGAGCCGGCTCGCCCGCCTCGCGGTGGATCAGGCGGTGCAGCGCGCCCACGGCCGCGCCGACCCGGCCCTCGTGCGCGACGACCGCGTCACCGAGCCGGGCGCGCGCTACATCGACTTCCTGATTCCCGGGCTCCTCGGCATGAACCTCATGGGGAGCGGGCTCTGGGGGGTGGGGTTCTCGGTGGTCCAAGCGCGCACCAAGAAGCTGCTCAAGCGCTACATGGCGACGCCGATGCGCAAAAGCCACTACCTGATGTCGTACGTGCTCTCGCGGCTCGCGTTCCTGCTCCTGGAAATCACGGCGCTCGTGGGCTTCGCCTGGGTGATGTTCCACGTGGGGGTGCGGGGCTCGGTGGCGGCGCTCGGCGCCATCACCATAGTCGGCGCGCTGTCGTTCAACGGCATCGGCATGTTGGTGGCGAGCCGGGCCCGCACCGTCGAGGCCGTCTCGGGGCTCATGAACCTCGTGATGCTGCCGATGTGGATCCTGTCAGGCACCTTCTTCTCCTACGCCCGGTTCCCCGACGTGATGCAGCCGTTCGTGAAGGCGTTGCCCCTCACCGCGCTCAACGACGCGCTGCGGGCGGTGATGATCGACGGCGCCGCCCTCACCCAGCTCGGCCTCCCCCTCGCCATCGTGGCGGCGTGGGGGCTCGTGAGCTTCGGGACCGCGCTCGCGATCTTCCGCTGGCGCTAGCGCGCGGCGCCGCTCAGTCGCCGCGCAGGAACGCCCACAGCCGCGGCAGAAAGCCGCGCGCGCGGCGCAGCGCCTCGCGAAACGCCGCGGCGTTGGGGTAGCGGCCGGCGGGATCGCTCGAGAGCGCCTTGCGCAGCACCGCTTCGAGCTCGCGCGGGGCGTCGTGCCGCCAGGCGTGCAGCGGCGGCAGGTCCTCGGTGGTCTGGCGCGCCAGGATACTCTCGACCGTGTGGCCCTCGAAGGGGGGTCGGCCGAGCAGCGCGAAGTAGGCCACGGCGGCGAGCGAATACAGATCGGTGCGCTCGTCCACGCGCTCTCCCAACAGCTGCTCCGGGGCGGCGAACTGCGGCGTGCCGCTGCGCGACGTGGCGCCGCCGTAGCGGCCCTGGCCGCGGAGCGCCAGCGCCAGCCCGAAGTCCGTGATGCGTAACCGCCCGTCCGGCTCGATCAGCAAGTTCTCGGGCTTCAAATCCCGGTGCACCAGGCCGAGCGCGTGGGCGTGCTCCAGCGCCGACAACCCCTGGTCCAAGAGGCGGATGCTCCGCTCCACCGACACGGGCCCCTCGCGCTCCACCAGCTGCGCCAGATTGACGCCGGGGACGAGTTCCATCGTATACCACTGCAGCCCGGCGCGCCCCATGATGTCGTAGATGCTCACGATGCTCGGATGGCGCAGCCGCGCCGCGAGCTGGGCCTCGCGCCGGAACCGCTCCGTCACGGCGGCATCGGCGGTGAGGGAGGGATGAAGCACCTTGATCGCCACCTCGCGCTCGAGCCCCAGATCGCGGGCGCGGTACACCCGCCCGAACCCACCGGTCCCGATCTCTTCCAACAGCTCGTAGTCGTCCCCCAACGCGCGCCGCAGCCGACGTTCGAACCCCGCCTCCGCAACCTGCGGCGTCGCCGCCAGCTCGTGAAACTCGCCGGCGTCGCTCACGAAGTCCTCAAGCATCTCGGTCGCCGTGAAGTAGCGGGCGCCCGGCTGCGCCGCGAGGGCCCGCAACAGCACCCGCTCGAGCACCGCCGGAATGGCCGGGCGTAGGCGGCGCGGGGGGACGATGCGTGCCGGGTCGGGGTCGGGCTCCTGGCCGGTGAGGACATAGTAGACGAGCGCCGCGACCCCGTACACATCGCTCGCCGGCTCGCCCGCCGCCCCGGCGCGGATCTCGGGGGCCACGAACGCCCCGCCCGTGCCGCGCTCCGCCGGGGGCACGTTGGGCAGGCACCAGTTGGAATAGCGCAGGTCGGTGATCACGGCGCGGCCCGAGAGCTCGAGCATCAGCGTGACGGGGACGACGCGCCGCAGGATCACACCGCGCGTGTGGGCATGCTCGAGCGCCCCCAGGAGATCGCGCACCAAGGCGTGGGCCGTGGGGATGGGGCGCGGCCCGCGGCGCAGCGCCTCGGCGAGACCTTCCCCCTGGATCCAGTTCTCCGTGCGGTAGGCGAAGCTCCCCACCACGCTGGCGGCGTACACGTGCCGGATCGCCGGGTGGTCGAGCGCGGCCAGCGTCTCGGTGTCCCGGAGGAACCAGGCCCGCTCGGGCGAGTCGGCCACCAGGTGCACGCGCAGCCCGACCGGGCGCTTGAGCAGCCGGTCCCACGCATGGTACAGCACGCGCTCCGGCGACCCGGCCACGAGCTCGTTGAGCTGAAACGCGGGCTCGAGCGCCCGGACGAGCTCGTCGAGCAGGGCGACGGGCGGCGTGGCCTGGGTCATCGCACCGGCGCGCGGGCGGGGAACTCCGGGACGCTCAGCGCAACCTCACTTCCACCGCCGCCCAACCGCCGCCGCGCCCCGTGGGGCGGAAACGGGCATCGCGCAGGTACACCCGCACCCCCCCGTCACTGGAATCGACCTCCGCCGCGAGAAAGCGCGCGAACTGCCCGATCGCTCGGCCCTCGGGCGTCGCGAGCGCGCGCCCCACCGCCGGCGCGTCGAGGTGCCGCGGCGCCGCCCAGCTGGGGCCGGCGACGCTGTCCGCCGACGCCCAGATGGCGTCCCAGTGGAACGGGCGGCCGACGACGGTGAGCGCCGCCCAGCTCGCGTTCGGACCGAACCGCCGCACGGCGTCGGCGCGAATCTGCGCCTGCACGACGCGGCTCGCGACGCCACTCGCCGCCGCGTACGCCGCCAACCCCGCGACGGCGTAGGCCGCCGCGCGGCGGCGGCCGGCGACCCCGAACCAATGACGCATCCAGCCCACGACGCCCGCGGCGGCGAGGACGATCACGGCGAGCCGCACCCAGAGCAGTACGATCGTCCGCCCGGGCCACACCACCACGGCGGTCACCACCGCCCCGAGCGTCACGAGATACGCGAGCGCCGGCGCCCAGTGCCGCCGCGCGCCCCAGGCGAGCGCGACGAGCGGCACCACCCAGAAGAACGGATCGACGATCGCCACCCAGTCCCCGTAGTACCAGCGCCCGCTCCAGGGGAGGAACGGACGCAGCCCGTAAGACCCCTGCCAATCGAGGTAGAGGTGGCTCGCGACGGTGACCGCGACACACGCGGCGATCCAGCCCCAGCGCGGCCCGGGGGCGCCCTCACCCCGCTCTCGCCAGTGCAGGATCAGCCCCACCAAGCCCGTCAGCACCGCCATCTCGATCGCGGCACCGAGGAACGAGTGGGTGACGCCGCGATGGTATTCCAGATACGCGGGTCCCGACCGCGGTGCCCAGCCCCCCGGGCGCCACAGCAGCTCGCTCCAGTCAGGAGCGTTGCCGGCGATGGCCCCGATCCAGCCGGCGGCCGGGACCTTGCGGTCGGCCACGACGCGGCCCAGCGCCGCGCCGACCAGGGCATGCGCGATATTGTCCATGGCGTGCTAAACCTAGCACCCCCCAGGGAGTGTGATCGGGATCACCGGGGTAACGGCTGGAGCGGTGGCGGAGTCTTCAACATGACCCTTGCGATGGAGGAACGGATGCAGCGCCTACTTCCGGTGCTGGTTCTCGCGGCGGCCGGGTGCGCCCCCGGCCTGTACACGCGCGCCGAAGTCGTCTATGGCGAGCCGCCGCAGTATGAGTACGTCGTCCCGGTCGATCGCGTCGTCGTGGTGACCCGCGAAGTGCTTGTGAACCGGGGGTACGAAGTGTTCCGGGTGGAGGGCGACGGCCCGACCCGCATCATCTGGGCGCGGCGCGGGGACAACGAGGTCGTGCGGATCTTCGTGAACCGCGACGGGGAGCGCGTCCTGGTGCGCGGGCTGACCGAGGTCAGCGACCGCGGCGATGGCGAGGGGGACCGTGGCGATCGCGAAGCGCACGGGGACCGCGGCAAACACAAGGGCTGGCGGCGCCGCGACCGCGCCGAGGACCTGGTCCGGGAGGTCGACGGGCGGCTGCGGCGCGAGAGCCACTAGCCGGGCGTCCGGGCCGCCCCTAGGTTAGGCGCCGACTCGTACCCCCTCGAGGACCCCATCGGCTACGAACCGCTGCCTGACCGCCGCACCCACGGCGAGCGTCGCGAACTGGACGATCGTCGCTCGGGGGTCGACCGTCGCTCCCCCAAGGACCGCCGCACGACGGAGCAAGCCGTGCCGGCGGAGCAGCGGTCCGGGACGAAGCGTCGCGGGGGGGCCGAGCGGCGCCGGGCGGTGCGCCGCTCGCCCACGCCGCGGCGGGTGCTGCCGGATCGCCGCACCAAGCTCAAGCCGCCGGCCGCCTAGACCGGCGCGCGCCCGCGGGGCCGTCTCGCGGCTCGGCGCGGGCGCTCTCATGTTGACGCGCCCGGCAGGCATTCCTACTATCGCCCCGTGCCTTATCTCCAGTTGATCGACCTCGCCACGCGCCACGCGGCCGAGATCCGCGACGCCGTGGCGCGGTTGGGCCGCAGCCCCGACTGCACCGTGGTGGTGAGCGGCGAGGCGGCGGGCGTGGTCTCGGCCGTGCACGCCGAACTGCGCCACACCGCGGGCGAGTGGTGGCTCGCCGATCTCGCGAGCCGCAACGGCACGTTCCTCAACGGTCGCCGGCTCGTCGCTCCCGCGGTCCTGCACGCCGGCGATCTCATCACCCTGGGCGAAACGGGCCCCCGGTTCTCGGTGGCGGCGGTCACGGAAGGGCTCCCCCCCACCCTCCCCGAGCACCCGGGACTACCCGAGCTGAGCCCGGAGCGGGCCCCCGCGGGCGATGCGCGCGCCTACGGCGTCACCCTGCTCGACGCCGCCAGCGGCCGCCACTACGAAGCGCGCGGCGTGCGCATCCGGCTGGGCCGGGGTCGGGAATGCGAAGTGCGACTCTCGGACGAGTCCGACATCGTGTCCCGCGTGCATGCCGAGTTGACGGTCGGCCCATCCGGAGCCCTGGTCGTGGCGGACGCCGGCTCGACGAACGGCACCTACGTGAACGGGGCGCCGGTCACCCACCCCATGCCGGTCCGGCTCGGCGACCGGGTGACCCTGGGACGGGGCGGGCCGGTGTTGATCGTGGAGGGGCTCGGGACGGCGCCCCAGCTGCCCGTAGCGCGGCGGCCGGCGTCGCTCGGGCAGGACACGGTGCGGGGGCTGATCAGCCACGCGATCGCCCAGGCGAAAGAGGAGCGACGCCAGGGCAAGCGCGGCTCGACGGCCTTCCTCAAAGCGGTGGCGGCCGAGGTGGGGAAAGACGCCGGCCGCAAGCTCCGCTGGTTCTCGGCCGCGGCGCTGGTGCTGACGCTGCTCCTCGGAGGGGCCGTCTATGGGGTGTACTGGTTGCTCTCCACGGAGGCGCAACAGAGCGAGCAGGAGCAACGCACGGCGGAGGACTCGGCCCGAGCCGAGTCTCAACGGCTGCACCAGGAGCTCGCGGCGGCCCGCGCCGCGGCGGCCCCCGCCGCCCAAGTCGATAGCCTCCGGACCCAACTCGGCGCGGCCGAAGCCCGCACCACCGAACTGCGCGCGGCGCTCGACCGGGCGCAGGTCGCCCTCACGGGGCAGCTCGCCGCCGGGGAGGCGCGGCGCGTCGCGGCCCAGGCCGAAGTGCAACGGCTGCGCGACGAGCTCGCCGCCGCCGAGCGGCGCGCGCCCTCGCAGGCCGCGGTCGACAGCCTGCGCGGCGCCGTCAGCGTGGCGGAGCGCGAGACCTCGAACCTCGAAGCGAAGATGCGCGCCGTGCGCGGCACCGACTTCGCCACCATCGCGCAGCAGAACCAGGGCGCCGTCGGCCTGATCACCGCGAGCTTCGGGCGCGATTACTACAACGGCACCGGCTTCGTGGTGACGCCAGATGGCTACATGCTCACCAACTGGCACGTGGTCGCGGACTCGCAGCACCCGCGCGCCGACACGCTGTGGGTGATCATGGCGGACCAGTCGCAGGCCCGCTACGCCGACGTGATCGCCACCTCGCAGGAGCGCGATATCGCCGTCATCAAAGTGCGGGGCTACGTGGGACCCCACATTCCGGCGATCGACTGGAACGGCACCAGGGCGCGCCAGGGCGAGCCGGCGGCCCTCATCGGCTACCCGGCGGGCTCGGGCTTTGCCCGCCTCCGGTCGGCGGTGGTCCGCACGTCGATGACGGCCGGCATCATCTCCCGCACGAGCGAGGACTTGATCCAGTTCGACGGGATCACCATCGGGGGCTCCTCGGGCAGCCCGCTCTTCAATGCCAACGGCGAGGTCATCTCCATCCACCACGCCGGGCTCGCCCAATCGCCGGGGTTCGCCCTGACCGTCCCGCTCAAGTACGCCGTCCCCATCATGCCCGTCCCGCTCCGCCAGCGGCTGGGGCTGAACTGAGCGGCCGCTGAGGACCGCCTGACGCGCTGCCGCCAGTCGTGGAGTGGCGCGGGCTCGGGGACGCACGCGCCAGAAAACGCGCCGATCGCTCGCTCTTGCGTCCGCACACTGTGATGGGAGGCGCCCACCGGGACGGAAGGCCAGCGACCGCGCCCGCCGCCGCTTCGCCACCTTCTCGGACGGGGCGTTCTACGCGATGGGGGTGAAACCGGGCGAGTGCGAGCTGGCGGTAGATCCCCAAATCCTCGCGGCGTTGCGGGTCACGGCCGAGCCGCTGCGCCTCACGCTGCGCCCCACCGCGGCGGGGGTCGCCGCGTCGGGGCTCGAGCTCCGCCCTAAGCCGACGCCCTAGGCCGCGCGCCCTCGACGCGGGCGGCGACTTCGCGAATCACCCGCTCCAGCGCGGCGAAGTCGAACGGCTTCGTGAGGGTCGGCACGCCCGCCTCCTGCAGCAACGCCGCCGTGTCCGCGGCAAACGTATCGCCCGTCGAGAACACCAGCCGCGCCGCCAACTCGGGTCGCTCGTGCCGGAGCCGCTCCAGAAACTCGCGCCCGCTCATCCCCGGCATCCGCACGTCCGAGATGATGACGTCGAAGTCCTCCCGCGCCAGCAGCGCGAGCGCCTCACTCCCCTCCGCCGCGCCGCGCCCGTGGATCCCGTGGCGCTCGAGGAAGCGCAGCAGGGCGTTGCGCAGCGCGGCCTCATCGTCGACCACCAGCACCGTGAGCTGGCCCGTCGCGACGCCCGCGGGCGGGAGCGGCGCGCGCGCCGCGCGCCCATCGTGGCGCGGGTCGCGCGGGATGGCCACGAGGAACCGGGCCCCGTGCCCGGGCTCCGACTCGACCCAGATCCGCCCCCCATGCTGTTGCGCGATCCCATAACAGATCGACAGGCCGAGGCCCGTGCCCACGCCCTCCGGCTTGGTCGTGAAGAAGGGGTCGAAGATCCGCCCGCGGATCTCGGGCGGAATGCCGGGCCCTGAGTCCCCCAGCTCGAACACCGTCTCGTCCTCGGTGGCGTGCGTGCGCACGGTGATGGTGCGCGGGGGCTCGACCGTCACGAGGGCCTGTTCCGCGTTGATCAGGAGGTTCAGGACGAGCTGTTGCAACTCCGAGGCGTCGGCCCAGATCTTGGGGTCCCCCGGGTCGAGTTGGAGCGACACGGTGATGTTGAGCGTGGAGAGGTGGTAGGAGCGCAAGGCGAAGGTGCGACGCACGATGTCGTTCAGATCGACGAGCGTGCGCTGCCTCCCCCCGGCGCGGGCGAAGGCCAACAGGTTCGCCGTTATACGGCCGATCCGCGTGGCCTCGTCGTACACCATCTGCAGCGTCTCGCGGTGCTCGGGCTTCAGCTCGTCGAGTAGCAGCGTCTGCGCGAACCCGGAGATGATGGCGGCGGGGTTGTTGATCTCGTGCGCCACCCCGCTCACGAGCTGCCCCATAGCCCCGAGCTTCTCCGCCTGCTGTAGCTGGGCCTCGGTCCGCTTTTGGTCGGTGACGTCGCGCGCCAGCACCAGGAGGCGGGTGATCGTGCTGCGCTCGCGCACTGGGGCGTACAGCACCGCGCTGATGCCGCGCCCGCCGTCGGCGCGCACGACCGGCGCCTCGAACCGCTGCACCTCCCCGCGAAACGCGGCCGCCATCCGCTCGCCCACGAGCGGCGCGGCCGCGGGATCGAAGAACTCGAACATCGAGCGGCCCGTCACGAGCCCCGCGCCTCCCGCCACCATGCGGTCGGCCGGCGCGTTCGCGTCGAGCACGCGGCCCTCCCGGTCCACGACGAGGATCGCGTCCGGGACGGCATCCATCACGAGCCGCAGGCTGCGCTCCGCCGCGGCCGTGGCGGCGAGCGAATCCATGAGCGAGCGCGTCTGGCTCGCCACCTCGTTCTCGAGCAGCCCGGTGTAGCGCCGGTCCGCCCGGAGGCCGTGGATGAACCGCACGCCGATGACGGCCACGCCGCCGGCCACGAGCAACGCGGCGGCGGCGTCGGGCGCGGGCGACAGCGCCTGGGCGATCGCGATCGCCGCGATCCCGGCGAGGCCCACGACCACGGCGATGAGCCGCGCGGTGTCGCCCGAAATGGCCCGCACCCTGGCGCCCTCGAACCCGCCGCGCGTCGGCGCCAGGACGGCCGCGAGGGCGAGCAACACGAACCCCGCGTCCCAGCCGAGCGCGAGCGCGCCCCCCGAGCGGACGCCACCGCGCAGCGACACCGCCGCGTAGGCGACGTTCGTCAGGCACAAGAGACCGAGACCCGGAATCACGAGGCCTGCGGTCGCCACCGGCACGCGCGTGTAGTGCAGCAGCTCGACGAGCATCAGCCACAGCACGGCGATCCCGGCGACGGACCAGGCGACGCTCGTGAGGAGCGGGAGCACGGCGCCCGCCGCCTCGAACAGGCGCTTGAGGAGGAACTCATAGGCCAACACGCCAGCGGTGAGCGTCACGAGCACGGTATCGAGCACCAGCTCGGGATCCTGCGCGCGGCGCGGCTGCGTGCGGACCAGCTCCACAAACGCGACGAGGAAGCAGGCGTACAATCCGAGGTACCCCACGTCCGCTAGGGAGGGGTAGGGCGGCTCGACCCGGCGCACCACGTCGTAATAGGTCCAGACCAACTGGCCGACGAGGAACAGCGCCGCGCCCGCGCCGAGCCACCCCCAGGCGGTGCGCTGGTACGCGTCGGGGTGGCGGCGCGCCGCGAGCGCCGCGCACACGACGGCGTAGCCGGCGGTCCACACCACGGAGAGGTCGGCCACGAGGGCACGCGCCCCGGTGCCCCGCGGGACGAGGGCGTACGCCCCGAGGATCACCGCGAGGGAGCTAACGGCGATCGCGATCAGGACCCGGGTGTGCCGGCTGAGGGGTGTCACGGCGACAGTGGGGCGAAACCTACGCGGCAACCCCACGACTGGCGAGGGTGCGTTAAGTTTCGCGGCCGTATGGACCAGCCCGGCTGGATCGACGCCCCCCGCGCGTCGCTCACGCAGTGGGACACGGTGGCGCGCCTCGCCCGCGACGCGCGGCACGACGGCCTCACCCGCGCGGTCGTGTGCGGTATGGGCGGCTCGAGCCTCGTCGCCGGCGTCTTCAGCGCGAGCTTCAACGCACCCTCCCTACAGGTCCTCGACAGCACCGATCCCGCCGCGGTGCTCGCGGTCGAGCGGGCCCCGGGCCTCGACCGCACCCTGTTTCTAATCAGCAGCAAATCGGGCACGACGGTCGAGACGCTCGCATTCTATCGCTACTTCGCGGCGCGCTGCCCGGGGCGCCAGTTCGTCGCCATCACGGCTCCGGGGACACCGCTCGACGAGGTGGGGCGCGCGCGCGGCTTCCGGGCGGTCGTGCCCCATCCGCCGGGCGTGGGCGGGCGCTACGCGGCGCTCACGGCCGTGGGGATGCTGCCCGCGGCCCTGATCGGCGTCGACGGGCGTGCCCTGCTCGAGCGGGCGCTCGCGGTCGACGGGGAGCGGGCCAAGGCGTTCGGCGCCCGGCTCGCCGCCGCGGCCCAGGCGGGGCGCGACAAACTCGTGCTTCGCCCGCCGCCGCCCGTAGCCGCGCTGGCGCCGTGGATCGAGCAGCTCGTCGCCGAGAGCACGGGGAAGAACGGGCGGGGCGTCATTCCCGTCGTCGACGACCCGGTGCCGGCACCGCGGGCCGACACCGAGCTCGTCGCCGAGTTCTCGGCCGATCCGCTCGACTTGGGCGCCGCCTTCTACTCCTGGGAGTACGCGACCTGGGAACTCTGCACCCGGCTCGGCGTGAACGCCTTCGATCAACCGGACGTCGAAGCGGCGAAGGCGCTGGCGCGCGCGGAACTCGCGCGCCCGGACAGCGGGGCGGACGAGCCGCTCGTGACGCTCACCCCCGCGGCGCTGCGCCGCGCCGCCCGCCCCGGCGACTACTTTGCGCTGCTCGCCTATCTCCCCCCCACACCCGACATCGCGGCCCGGCTGCAGGCGGTCCGGGCGACGTGGGCCCGCGCCCTGGGGTGCGCCACCACGGTCGGCGTGGGGCCGCGCTATCTCCATTCCACCGGCCAGCTGCA
Organism: Gemmatimonadales bacterium; assembly: GCA_036270315.1. Taxonomy (GTDB): domain Bacteria; phylum Gemmatimonadota; class Gemmatimonadetes; order Gemmatimonadales; family GWC2-71-9; genus AG41. The sequence goes on along the minus strand of DATBCS010000061.1, from coordinate 3,056 downwards.
TAAGGGGGGACCGAACACGGGGCTGTTCCTGGTCGTGACGGCGGAGGACGCGGAAGACGCTCCCGTGCCGGAGCTGGGCGTCACCTTCGGCCGCCTGAAACGGGCTCAGGCGCGGGGGGATGTCCGCGCCCTGCTGGCGCGCGGGCGCCGCGTGGCGCACGTCCACCTCCCGCGGCCCGAGGCGGTGAGCGACCTAGCGATCGCGCAATAGCGCGCGGCGCGGCGCCGGCAGCCGCTCGCCCGGTCGCACGCTCTGCCAAATCTCGCGATTCAGCGCCGCGGCGTCGGCGGCGTCGGCGCGCGTCAGCGCCGACTCGGGGATCGTGGAGCGGAAGGCGTGCGGGTTGAGCTCGTCGAACGGCCAGGTGTTCGGCAGATGTGCGAACGCCGCCGTGTCCGGATGCGCCGCGAAGGCGGTCCCGAGCGGTGTCGCGACCGCGTCGTACTGGCTGAGCGGGTCGAGCCCGAGGATCAGCTCGATCGAGCGCAGCACCGAGCTCGTCGTGTAGAAGGTGCTGTCGACCACCCCGCGCCGTGCATAGGGCGACGCCGCGAGCAGGACCGAGCGGTGCGCGTCCACGTGATCCGGACCGTTCTGGGCGTCATCTTCGAGCACGAACACCGCGAGCGAGGACCAAGACGGGGAGCGCGACAGCCGCTCCACGATCTGGCCCAGCGCGAGGTCGTTGTCCGCCACCATGGCGCGCGGCGTCGGCTCCGTCGCGCGACGCCCGAGCGTGTGGTCGCGGGGCAGCCACAGGATGACGAGATCCGGAAAGCGGCCCTGGCGGTCCCAGCTGGCCACCGAATCCGCGAAGAGCCGCGCCCGCGTCGTGTCGCGGATACCGAGGAAGAAACCGGGATACTCCGGTACCGTGATGGCCCGCAGGCTCGCGACGTTGGTGTGGGCCGGGAGCGGGCCCGCGTCGTGCTCGTCCGCTTCGGTCGTCATCTCACCGAAGTTCACGACCCAGCGGCCATGCTTCAGCGCCGCGTCCCACAGGTAGGCGCCAAGCGGGTTCACGAGATCTTCCCCGTTCGAGAGGTCCCAGGCGCGTCGGTTGGAGTAGATGTGGGGCCACGTCTTCTCGTTGTAGTCCCCCGCGAAGGCGCGGTCAGTCCATTCGTGCCCGTCGGCCGAGACCTCGCCGTCCACGTAGAAGTTGTCGAACAACACCCAGCGGCGAGCGATGGCGTGCGCGTTGGGCGTGACGGAGTCGTTGAAGATCGCGAGGTGAGGGTCGCCGTTGCCCCGTGGGTCGTCTCCCAACACCTGATCGTACGTCCGATTCTCGCGGATGATGTAGACGACATGCTTGAGGGCGGCCGGCAGCCCCGCCGCTTGGCCCACGCCGCGCGTGGGGTGCGGGCGCAGCGCGTCCACTTCCCGCGTGTAGCGGGCCAGCGTGCTCGAGTCGGGTCGCGCGATGATCGAGACGGACCCGGTGATCACCTTTCCGATATAGGTGCCATCGGGGTTCGCGCCCGAGCCGGCGCCCTTGCCGTTCGCGACGTACAACGTCCGGCCATCGGCCGACGTGGCGACCGCCGTCGGGTACCACCCCACGGGGATGAGCCCCGTGACCCGCATGGTCTTCGCGCCTAGCCGCACGACGGCGACGGCGTTGTTCCCCGCCATGGCGACGTAGAGGGCGCGGCCGTCGGGCGCGACGGCGAGTGCGTTGGGATCGCTGCCGGCGAGCGCGTGCCGGCCGGGGGCCACGGTGAGTTGCTCGACCACTTCGCCCCGCGTGAGATCCACGCGCGCCACGCCGTTCGCACCGGCCAGCGCGACGAACAGGTCGGAGCCGCGGAGCGCGAGCGCGGAGGGGTGGGGGCCAACGAAGAGCGACGCGCGAACGGTCGGGCGCTCCGCCGCCAGGTCGATCACGGACACGCTCGAGTCACCCCAGTTGCTCACGTAGAGATGGCTCGAGTCGGCGACGGCCGTGTAGGGACGGTGCCCAACGGCGAGCGCGGTGCGGCGCTCCAGGGTCGCCGCGTCGAGCAGGTAGACCGAGTCGCTCAGGTTGCCGACCGCCGCGACCAGCCCGCGATGCGCCAGCACCGTAACCCCGGCCACGAACAGCCGGGCGCTGGTGTCGGCGAGCACGGCGCTGTCAGTGGTCCAGCCCGCACCCCCCTGCCACACGTAGCGATACACCCGGTTCGTGCCACCGCCGCTCGCCCACACGGTATCGCGCCACTCGCCCCCGGTCCGCGCGAGGCCGAGCCAGGCCGCGCGGAGCGGCGCCTGCCACACCACCCGCGCGGTCACGGGGTCGATCCGCATCAGGCCGTTCGCGCCGTGGCCGTTGTTCGTGACCAGGAGCGAGCCGTCCGACAGCGTGACGAGGTTGAGCGGCAACGTGCCGACTGCCACTTGGCGGCCGGCGGGCCGGATGCGCCAGCCCGAGGGCAGGAGTGTCGTGCCGTCCGGCTGCCGGCCGGGGACGCGGCGCGTGGCGATGAGGGCGGCGCCCGCGAGCGCGGGTAGGACGAACAGGAGGATGCGTTTGATCATGAGTCACAATATCGCTGGGCGCCCGCGGGGGCGTCGAGCGTTACGCGCGTGGCCCCCGCTGGATTGTTGCTCAACCGTTACAGTTGCCCCACGCTTGGGGTGCGATCCGGACGCAGTCCACCCCCGCGCAACGCGGCGCGCCCGTGGGCTCCGCGTTCCTGCAGAAAAAGCGAACGGGGCCACACGCCGCCGGCATCAAATGAACGCACATGCGTCCATGCGTCCATTAGGTCACTAGAAACGGTGGCGACGTCCGGGTCGAGCCCCGAACGGCCGGCAACAGCAGCATGACTGGGCGGCCAAGGTCCCTCAAGATTGAGCGTCGCTGCTTCGAGAGAGTATTAAGACACGAGCCCCAACGGGCGCGCTGGCGCCAACCCGTTGCGGTGCAGGGCCTTCCAAAACGGGCCGTGGGCCCCTTAGGCTTAGGCGCGCGATGACCGGACTCATCTTTCATCTCGTGCCCCACACGCACTGGGACCGCGAGTGGTACCTGCCGCACGCCGCGTTCCAGGCCCGCCTCGTCGCCGTC
>DATBCS010000060.1:0-3877 GCA_036270315.1 Gemmatimonadales bacterium | reverse complement strand
GTGCAACTACGGGGCGCGGGCCCTCCTGACGATCGCCGGCGTTCCGGTCGGGATGGAGATCCCGGACCTCTTGCCCTGCCGGGCGCCCTGCGCCGGCCCGCGCTCCGAGCGGCCCGCCTCGCTCCCGGCCGACGTCGGATCGATCATTATCGTCATCGCGACCGATGCGCCGCTGTTGCCGCATCAGCTGAAACGGATCGCCAAGCGAGCGGCCCTCGGCGTCGGGAACATGGGTGGGGTCGGGGGCAACTCGTCGGGTGACATCTTCCTCGCGTTCTCGATCGCGAACCCCCGCGCGGGCGGGGACACCGGGCTCGCGCGCGTCACCATGGTGCCGAACGAGCGGATCACCCCCTTGTTCGAAGCGACGGTCCAAGCCACCGAGGAGGCGATCATCAACGCACTCCTCGCCGCGCGCACGATGACCGGCGCCGACGACCTCACCGTGTACGCGCTGCCACACGACCGGCTGCGGGACATCATGCGCAAGTACAACCGCCTGAAGCCGTGAAGCCCGAGCCCCGCTCGGGCCCCCGGGTCGCCGCGGCCGATCTGCGGGTGCGGCCGCTCGCCCGCGCCGAGACGATTCCGTCGGCGTGGTACACCGATCCCCAGTTTCACGAGCTCGACCGCCACGCCGTGTTCGCCGCCACGTGGCAGCACGTGGCCGACTTGCATCAACTGGCCCACCCCGGTGACCACGTCGTCGCCGAGGTGGCGGGCGAGCCGATCCTCGTGGTGCGCGGCCAGGACGGCGAGCTGCGGGCGTTCTACAACGTGTGCCGGCACCGCGGCGGCCCGCTCGCGCTGAAGGACGGCACGGCCGACATGCTGATCTGCAAGTACCATGGCTGGACCTACCGGCTGGACGGCATGCTGCGCGGCGTGCCGCACTTCAACCAGGTGGAGCTGTTCAACAAGCGGGACTACGGCCTCACGGCCGTGCACGTCGCGGTCTGGGAAAGCCTCGTGTTCGTGAACCTGGCCGCCCGACCCCAGTCGCTCGAGCGCCACCTCCGCGACATCCGCGAGCGCATTGCGCCGACCCGGATCGGCGCCCTCGCGTTCGCGCGGCGCATCGACTACGACGTGCACGCCAATTGGAAGGTGTACGTGGACAACTACCTCGAGGGCTATCACGTCCCCTACGTGCATCCCGAGCTCTACACGCTGTACGACTACGAGGGGTACGTGACCGAGGTGCACGACGCGTACTCGGTGCAGGTGGGCCCGCTCCGCGATGACCGCAACGTGTACACGGCCGGGGGCGGGGAGGCGCTCTACTACCAGGTGTTTCCGAACCTGATGCTCAACGTGGTTCCCGGCCGGTTGCAGTCGAACCTGGTGGTGCCGGTGGGGCCTGACCGGTGCACCGTGGTGTTTCGCTACTACTACGACGACGTCACGTCCCCTGCGGCGCAGGCGCGGATCGAGGCCGATATCGCGTTTTCCGACAAGGTGCAGCAGGAGGACGCCGAGATTTGCGAGCGGGTGCAGCGCGGGCTCGGCTCGCGGGCCTACGACAAGGGGCGCTTCTCGGTCCGCTTCGAAGCGGGGGTGTACCACTTTCAGAAGCTTCTGAAGCACGCCTATCGCGCCTGGCTCAAGCGGTAATGGCCGAGCTCAAGCGCCAACTGGGCTTGTTCGACTCGACGATGATCAACGTCGGGACGATCATCGCGTCGGCGATCTTCATTGTCCCGAGCGCCATCGCCTTCCAACTGCACGCGTCTGGCCCGACGATCCTCGTGTGGGTGGCCGGCGGCGTGGTCTCGCTGCTCGGCGCGCTCTCGGTCGCCGAGCTCGGGGCCGCGATGCCGAAGGCCGGGGGGCAGTACGTCTACCTCACCGCCGCCTACGGGCCTGTGATCGGCTACCTGTACGGGTGGACGGCCGGCGTCGTGATCAATCCGGCGTCGATTGCCGCGATCGCCGTGGGCTTCGCCACCTACCTCGGCTTCTTCGTGCCGCTCAGCGCCGCGGGCATCAAGGCCACGGCCGTCGCCTCAATCGTCGCGCTCACGGCTTTGAACTGCCTCGGCGTGCGGCTCGGCGCGGTCACGCAAAACGTGCTCACCGTCGTCAAGATGGGCCTCTTGGCGGTGCTCATCGTGGCTGGGTTCGTGCTGCCGGGCGGCAGCCCGGCGAACTTCGCGCCGGTCTGGCCCGCCACGCCGCTCGCGAGTTGGATCGCGCCGTTCGGCGTGGCGATGGTGGCCGCGCTCTGGGCCTACGATGGCTGGATTGAAATCAGCTACGTCGGCGGCGAGGTGCGGGACCCGGAACGCAACCTCCCGCGCTCGATCGTGCTCTCCACGCTGATCGGGATCGCGCTGTACTGTCTCGTGACCGCCTCGTTCGCCTACGTTCTCACGCCGGCCAAGATGGCGGCGTCATCGCTCGTCGCCTCGGATGCTGCCCAAGTCACCATGGGCCGCGCGGGAGCGGCCTTGGTGGCCGTGGCGATCCTCACCGCCACACTCGGCTCCAACAATGGCATCGTGCTCACCGCCGCCCGCGTCCCCTACGCGATGGCGCGGGACGGCATGCTGCCGGGCTGGTTGGCGCGCTGGCTCGCCGGCGTACACCCGCGTTTCCTCACCCCAGTCCCCTCGCTCCTGCTGCAGGGCGCCCTCGCCATCAGCCTCACCTGGGTCTCGACCGAGCCGTCGTGGCAGGACACCTACAACCGGCTCTTCACCTACGTCATCCTGTCGGAGTTCCTGTTCTACGCCCTCGCGTGTGGCGCCGTCATCCGGCTGCGTGCCACGGCCCCGGCCCTCGCGCGGCCCTACCGGACGTGGGGCTACCCCGTCACGCCGATTGTCTTCATCCTGTTTTCGCTCTGGCTCGTGATCAACACGGCCCGCGCGGAGCCCTGGGTCTCCGCCCAGGGCGCCGCGCTCATTCTCCTCGGACTCGCGTTCTATCCGTGGCGGCGCTCGCCCGCTGCCTCGGTGCCGGCCCAGGCGTAGCGGCCTACTCGCCGCCGGCCGGTGGCGCCTTCTCGCGCTGCTGGAGCAGGTCGCGCACGGCCCGCTGCGTGTCGGGGTAGCGGAGCTGGTCCACGACCGCCTTGAGGCGCGCGCCGCCGAGCTGAGGCGGCAGCGAGAACCGGAACGCCTCGACCGCCCAGCGGCGCACGTAGGCCCGGTCGTCGTCCAGATGGCCGGCCAGGAGGTCGAGGGCGTGGCCGCTGCCGTGGCCCGCGAGGGCGGCCAGCACGTGCGCCGCGAAATGCTCGCCGATGCGCGCCTCGACCAGCGGGATGGCGCCCGTGTCGCCGCTCTGCGCGATCATGCGGAAGGCTGCGCGCTCGATGACGTCCTGGTAGGAGGGCGTCGCGAGGCCCCAGGCGATCGCGCTGTCGCGCGCCGTGGAATCGGCCGCGACGAGGGCGGCGAGCGCCGCCGCGCGCACCTCGTAGCTCGCGTCGTTGCGGAACGTCGCGCGCGCCAACTGGGCGACGCGCGCGCCACCCTCAAGCCCGAGCGCCGCGATGGCCGCCCGCCGCACCGACGGGGCCGTGTCCTGGACCGCCGTGACGAGTGGCGCCTGGACCAGCGTCGCGGGGAAGTGGCCGAGCGCTTCCGCCGCGGCGGCCCGGGTGAGCGGATAGTCCGACCGGGTAGCTGCGCGGCCGAGGGCGGCGGCGGCGCCGGTGTCGGCGGTGCGGGCCTGGAGCTGCTCGATCACCCACTGGCGATCCCACAGGTCCGGGTCGCGCTCCAGCTCCGTCGCGAGCCACGCGGTGGGCTGGTCGAACGTGAGCTCCTTCAGAATGGTGTTGCCGTCGTCGAACACGACCATCGTCGGCGCGCCCGCCACGCCAGGGATCTCGATCGTCTGCTCGCGCGCCGTCAACTCCGCCCGCTGC
>DATBCS010000059.1:0-3761 GCA_036270315.1 Gemmatimonadales bacterium | reverse complement strand
AACACCCCTCCTGAGAGGTTCGGCGGCTCGACTGGCCTGGCACGCGCGCCGCGTGCGGTAGCCTCGGAGCTTTGCGTCCCCGGCTTTCGCCGGGTTTGCCTTTGTCGCGCTCCCCGCGAGGGGTGCGATCCTGCTGTGACTACCCCGCCAGAGCTCGAGAACGTGCCGAGCTCAGGGGCACTTCACGGGCCAATGCGTTGCGTACTGACGGCGATGCGATCGTAGTAGGCGGCGCCCGTCGCCGTATTGCCCGCATTAAAGGTGTCGTCGAAGATGAGCAGCCCATACGGGTCCACCGCGCTGGAGGGGGCCCCCGCGTAGAGCCACGGGCCCGCGGGATTCGGGGTGCCCGCGTCATCCCCCCAGTAGGCGGTGCCGGGGCTGCCGAACCACTTCGTCGGGCTCGGGCCGACGGCGACGGTCCCGTCGTACCAGAACCGCGCGCGTGGCCCGTGGGGGCCGTTCCAGGTCGTCCGGTCATACTGAACTTCGATCGAGTGCCAGACCCCGAACGTCGGGACGCCGACCCCGATATCCACGTCAATCCCCGAGTTCGCCACGTCGCACCACGTCACGCCCCCCTCCGCACTGGAGAGGTACAGGCCCCCGTCGACGGGGCCGAACCCCGCTGGCCGGAAGCGGATCCACTTGTGGTGCGTCGTGGGAATCGCGCCGCTGAGGTAGAACCAGACGCGGGCGTAGGCATTGAGCTGATTGGCGAAGGGGTAGGCGAACTGGTTCGCCACGTCCACGCTGTTCGGCCCGAACGTCGACTTCACCGCCCACACGCCGTCCTTGGCCACGTCTTGGCTGCGCGTAACCGAGAAGGCGCCGGTGGACGGTCCGGGCGTGAGATTGCTCCAGTCCACGAACCCGTCCCACCCGGTCTCGAAGGAGGCATTGGCAAGGAGGTCGGGGACGGCGAACGGCAGCGCAACCGTGACGGTGATCGCGGCGCTGCCGCTCTGGCCTTCGCTCGTGGCCGTCACGGTCACGGGACCCGCGGCCACCCCCGTCACCACCCCGCTGCCACTCACCGTGGCGAGGAGGGGATTGCTGCTCGCCCATGTGATCACCCGCCCCGTCAGCGGGGTGCCGCTCGCGTCCTTCGGCGTGGCCGTGAGTTGCACCGTCTGTCCCACCGGGACGCTCGCCGTTGCCGGACTCACCGCGACCGATGCCACCGGGATGCTCGTCACGGTGATGGCCGCCGTGCCGCTCCGCCCTTCGCTCGTGGCCGTCACGGTCACCGCGCCCGCGGCCACGCCGGTCACGAGCCCGCTCCCGCTCACCGTGGCCAGCGCCGCGTTGCTCGTCGCCCACGTGATCACGCGCCCCGTTAGCGGAGTGCCGCTCGCGTCCTTCGGCGTCGCCGTGAGCGGCACCGTCTGCCCCACCGGGACGCTCGCCGTCGCCGGACTCACCGTGACCGATGCCACCGGGATGCTCGTCACGGTGATGGCCGCCGTGCCGCTCTGGCCTTCGCTCGTGGCCGTCACGGTCACGGGACCCGCGGCCACGCCGGTCACGAGCCCGCTCCCACTCACCGTCGCGAGCGCCGCGTTGCTCGTCGCCCACGTGATCACGCGCCCTGTCAGCGGGGTGCCACCCGCGTCCTTCGGCGTCGCCGTGAGCGGCACCGTCTGTCCCACCGAGACGCTCGCCGTCGCCGGAGTCACCGCGACCGATGCCACCGGGATGCTCGTCACGGTGATGGCTGCCGTGCCGCTCCGCCCTTCGCTCGTCGCGACGACCGTCGCCGCGCCCGGCGCCGCACTCGACACCATCCCGCCCCCGTCCACGCTCGCCACCCCCGTGTTATTGCTCGACCAGGTCACCACCCGGCCCGAGAGCGGGGTGCCGTTGGCGTCTTTGGGGATGGCGGCAAGCTGCAGCTTCTGTCCCGTCGGCAGGTTGGCCGCGCCCGGAGTGACGCTCACCGCGGCTACGGGGGCCCCGCCGGTGGGGCCGGTAATGGGGCGGGCTTTCTCGCACGCCGCCGCCAGCACGAGGCCTGCGGCCAGGACGGCCGTCCAGCGTGCCAGCGGGTGGAGGAATGTCCCAGGACCACTCGCCCGCTGGCGCACCGCGCGCAGGCGACGACCGGTCAGGACGCAACACCACGTGGTGCGAGAAGCCATAACACCCCTCCTGAGAGGTTCGGCGGCTCGACTGGCCTGGCACGCGCGCCGCGTGCGGTAGCCTCGGAGCTTTGCGTCCCCGGCTTTCGCCGGGTTTGCCTTTGTCGCGCTCCCCGCGAGGGGTGCGATCCTGCCGAACTGCAGGTGCTGCGGCGCCAGAATACAAAACGGCCGCCAGCACTCGGAAACGTCTCGAGTCGCTGGCGGCCGGGCTGACAAGGCGACCGCTGGTCGCCGTAGTCCCCTTAGCTCTGCGTCACCGTCTTTCGGCGGTTATGCTCTGAGCAGCGCACGAATCTGGTATTGCGTCGTCGCAACAGCCGTGCCGCATACGCGCTGCAATCGGTAGGGGAGGCGAACTTACGTGACTTACAAACACCAAGTACACGCAATCTCATCAATATCGCAGTGAATTTACTAATGCATTATGCATTCATTCTAGCATAATACCATGAAAATTAGTCAGCCATTGTGGCGGTTGTGGCGCGGCGGACCTACGGCTAGAGGCCCCCGACGGCTCGGATCCACTGCTCGAGTTGCGCGAGATCGCGCACGCTGAGCCGCCCGTGAGTGGGGAGGGTGCACAGTCGAGCCGCGAGCGCCCGGCTGCCTGGGAAGGCGGCGTCCCGATTGAGGCACCGCGGACGGAATCCTTCGAGGTCGCATAACGCCTTCGGGTAGCCGGGCATGATGCCCAACCGCCTCGCCGCGGTCTGCGTCACGAGGCGACGAACCCGGGGCGACGCGAGCACCGGCAGTCGCAAGTAGCCCGGCCGGGCGTGGGGAGGCGTGCGAACGGTCTCAAATCCTGGCTGTCGCGACAGCTCAACGAGCAACCGCGCCGCGTTGCGTCGCCGCGTCTCCACCTCCAACTCGGCCAGTGTCCACGTAGCGGCCACCATGGCGCGCGATGCAGCGGCCTGCGCGCGCAGGGGGCCGGCTGTGCGATAGATCGTCCGTCCCAGGCGGAGGAACGGGAGCGCCGCCGGGACGGCGTACAGGCTGGGACGCACCAGGAGCAACTGAGCGGCGAGCGCCGCGACCTCGGCCCACCCGCGCCGCGGCGCGCCCAGCCGCCCCCGCACGCGGTCGAGAAGGCGCACTCCCACCTCGTCATGCGCCAGGAGGGCGCCGCCGCTTCCGCCGGTGAGCCCCTTGCCCCGCCCGAAGCTCAACACGGTGAGCGAAGCGTTCCCGCCGGCCGGGCGGTCGTCGAGCGTCGCCCCGGCAGCTTGAGCCGCATCCTCGATCACGATCGCGCCAGTCTCGCCCGCGAGGCGCTTCACCGCAGTGAGGTCGACGGGGCATCCGTACAAATGGACGACCACGATTGCCGCCGCCCCCCGGCGCAGCGCCGCCTGCAAGCTCGGAAGATCGGGCGCGAGAGAGTGCGGGTCGGTGTCATAGAGCACGACGGGCGCGTTTGCACCATCCGCGGCTGTGGCCACGTCGTAGCACGAAAAGGCCGGAACGGCTATAGCGGAGCCCCGTCCCTCCCCCAGGGCGCCGCTGAGCGCCGCCGTCAGCGCGGTGGTGCCGCTGTCGGTCAGGAGCAGGGCCTCCGGCGCGTAGCGCTGTTCGAGGAGCGCGAACACTTGGTCTTCCCTGGTGTCCGGTGGA
>DATBCS010000058.1:0-5163 GCA_036270315.1 Gemmatimonadales bacterium | reverse complement strand
ATCACTGGCGCCTCCGGTGCGCCCTACGGCGTCCGCCTGCTCGCGTTGCTCGCGCAGCATCACATTCCCACGTGGCTCCTGATCTCGAGCCACGGCTGGCGGCTGCTGACTGCGGAGTGCGGCATCACAGACGATCGCGAGCTCCGGCAGGCCACGGGCGGCGACTGGGACAGCGTGCGGGTGTTCGACGACACGGACCGCGGCGCGGAGCCCGCGTCCGGCTCGACCCGCAGCGCCGGGATGGTAATCTGCCCCTGTTCAATGGGTACGGTCGCCGCGATCGCGCACGGGACCAGTCGGAGCCTGATCGAACGCGCCGCCGACGTGGTGCTGAAGGAGCGCCGCACGCTCGTCCTGGTGCCGCGGGAGACGCCGCTCTCGCTGGTCCATCTGCGCAATCTCACCCTCGTCACGGAAGCAGGCGCGGTGGTGTTGCCGGCGGCGCCGGGCTTTTACCACAAACCGCAGCACGTCTCCGAGCTGGTCGATTTCGTGGTGCAACGCGTGCTGGACCATCTCGGGCTCGACATCGCCATCGTGAAACGGTGGCAGGGGTGAGGCTCGGCATCATCTCGGACACGCACGGGCTGTTACGGCCGGCCGTGTTCGACGTATTTCAGGGGGTCGACCACATCCTCCACGGCGGTGATGTAGGGAAGCCGGCGATCCTGACCGACCTCGCGGCCCTGGCGCCGGTGACGGCGGTGTACGGCAATGTCGACGGGGCTGAGCTGCGCGCGCGGCTGCCGCAAGTGAGCGAGCTCGAGCTCGACGGCTTTGCGATCGTCGTGACCCACGGTGACCAGTTCGGTCACCCCACGCCCGCCACGCTGCACGCGGCCTTCCCCCGGGCCGAGATCATCGTGTACGGGCACACGCACCGCCCCCTGCTTGAGCTGGTGGAGCGCACGGTGACGGTGATGAATCCGGGCGGAGCGGGGCCGCCACGGTTCGGGCTCACGCCGAGCGTCGGGGTCATGGAGCTCGAGCCCGGGATCCCCCCGCGCGCGCGACTCGTGCCGCTAGGGACCTAGATCAGCCGACGTCAGCCACGAGTGCGCCCCCCCCGCGACGCGGCCCTGCGTCAGCGCTGACAGTTGGGGCACAGGGTCGTCGCCCGCAGATCGATGGCATGCGTCGTCACCAGGCGCTTCCCGCACCGCAGGCAGCGCTCGCCCCCGCGTCCGTACACCTTCAGCTCGAACTGGAACCGGCCGGGTTCGCCCGTCCCCGTGCGGTAGTCGCGCACGGTGGTACCCGACGACTCGACTGCGCGCTCGAGCACATCGGTGACGGCGGCGTGCAGGCGCGCGAACTCTGTGAGCGTGAGCTTGTTGGTGGGTTTGGACGGATCGATCCCGGCCTCGAACAGCGCCTCGTTGGCGTAGATGTTTCCAACGCCCGCGACGCGGCGCTGGTCCATAATCGCTTTCTTGACCGCGGCGCGCGTCCCCTTGAGGCGCTCGGCGAACACGAACGGTGTAAACGTGTCCTCCAGCGGCTCGGGCCCGATCCGGCTCGTATAGGCCGCCCAGCCCCGCTCGTCGAGCAGCCACACGTTGCCGAGCCGCCGCACGTCGCTGTACACGAACACCCGGCCGTCTTCCAGCGTGCAGAGCAGAACGGCGTAGCGCGCCTCGGGCGCCGTGAGCCGGCGCTCGTAGACGAGCAGCGAGCCCGTCATGCGGGGCTGCACGACGAGCCGGTGGCCGCTCGCGAGCCGCAGGACCGCGTGCTTCGCGCGGCGGCTGATCTGCTCGAACGTGTTGCCGCGCAACACCCGGAGCAGGCGGGGCTTCGAGACGCGGCGCAGTACATCGGTCTTCGCGAGCCGCGCGCGCGCGATGCGGTGACCCTCGAGCCGGGGCGCGAGCTCCCGGACGATCGTCTCAACCTCTGGCAGCTCCGGCACGTCGTCTCCCGATCTCTCGCCGTCCGATGTCCCGCCGATAGGTCTTCCCCGGGAACGCGATCAGCTCGCACGCGTTGCCGCTCTTCGTCGCCGCCTCGACCACCGTGTCGCCCAGGCCGGTCACCGTGAGTACGCGGCCCCCGTGCACCCGCAAGGTGCCGTCCGCGCCGCGCGCGGTGCTGGCGTGGAACACCAGCGTGCCGGCCTCCACGTCCCGCGGCACGGTGATCGCCGCGCCCAGCTCGGGCGTCCCGGGATAGCCGCGGGCCGCGAGCACCGTGGCGACGGCGGCGCGCGTCGCGGCGAGCGTGGTCTCGCGCGGCCGCCAGGTGCCGGCCGCGATCTCCGCCAGATGCCGCGTGACCCCGGGAACGAGCGGCAGGATGGCCTGGGCCTCCGGGTCGCCGAACCGGCAGTTGAACTCGAGCACGGTGGGCGTGCCGTCCGGCGCCAGCATCAGGCCGGCGTATAGCACCCCCGCGTACGGGGCCCCGCGCTTGGCCAGCTCGGCGAGGGTGGGCGCGAGCACGTCCCGCCGCACGCGCTCGACGAGCGGTGGCGTGGCGACGCTGACGGGGCAGTAGGCACCCATCCCCCCGGTGTTGGGTCCGGTGTCCCCTTCACCGAGGCGCTTGTGATCCTGGGCCGCCGGGAGCAGCAGGATGCGCTCGCCATCGGTGAGGGCGAGCACCGACAACTCCTCCCCGTCGAGAAACGTCTCGACCACGATCTCGGCTCCCGCATCGCCGAACGCGCCGTCCGCGAGCATCGCCCGCGCCGTCTCGGCGGCCAAGTCGCGCGTGGCGCACACGACCGCGCCCTTCCCGGCCGCGAGCCCGGACGCCTTGACGACGACGGGCTCGGCATGATCCGCGATGTAGGCGAGGGCGGGCCCGAGCGTCGTAAAGGTGCGGCTCGGGGCCGTGGGGACGCCGGCGCGCGCCATGACCTCCTTCGCGAACGCCTTGGACGCCTCGATGCGGGCGGCGGCCGCGCTCGGGCCGAACACCGGACACCCGGCGGCGCGCAGGCGATCGGCGAGCCCGGCAGCAAGCGGCGCCTCGGGGCCGACCACCACGAGGTCGATCCGCTGCTCCCGCACCGCGCGGACGAGGGCGTCGGCGGCGGTGGCGGGGATGTTCAGGTTGGTGCCGAGCTGGGCAGTGCCGGGGTTGCCGGGGGCAGCGAACAGGGTCGCCTCGGGGGTGTCGCGCTTCACCGCCCAACACAGCGCGTGCTCGCGGCCGCCCCCGCCGACGACCAGGACTCTCACTTCTTCTTGAACGTCTCCGTGAAGGCCTGCGCCGCCCGCTTGGCCGAGTCCACCACGTCGTTCACCACGGCCTTCGCTTCTTTCATGTAATGATCGCGCGCCTCGTCGATGTCCTTGTCGATGGGGCGCTGCTCCGCTTCCGGACCCCGACGGGTGTATTCACCCCGGAGCACGCGGTCGTAGTGACCCTCGGCGATCCAGCGCTGCAACTCGGCGGCCCGCAGTGTGTTGAAGGGATGCGACTGCGGGAGCGTATTGAGGATCTTGAAGACCCGGTCGAGCGCGCCGCCGGACTCCTCGTACTCCTTCGCCTGTTCGAGAAACGCGTTCAGGTTCATCTCCGCGATGTCGCCGCCCCCCGCCATCTTGAGGAACATCCGCATGGCGGCGGTGGGATCCTGGGACGCGAGCAGGCCCGCCCGATCCGACGACAGCTCGCTCTTGCGGTACCACTCGAGCAGGGCGAACTGGATCGGGGCGAGCACGATCCCCGCCAGGAACGGCAGGAAATTCATGCCCACGAACACGATCAGCACGAGGATCGTGTGGTACAGCGCGTGCCCGCTCATCACATGCCCCAGCTCGTGGCCGAGGAGCGCGCGCATTTCATCGTCGTCCAGCAGCTTGAGCGCGCCCGAATTGATCACGATGAACGGGCGATCCATGCCGAACGCGCCGGCGTTCACGAACGGAGTCTGCGACACGAACAGCTCGGGGCGCACCGACCAATCCATGGACGTGAGCACGTCGGTGTAGAGCGCGTTCATCCGCGGGAATTGCGTTGGCCCGACGCGCACCGCATTCGCCTGAAACAGCAGGCGGATGCCACGCTCGCCGAAGAAGCCGACGATCTTCTTCACCACTTGGTCGAACCCCGGGACGGAGCGCAGCGTTTGCAAGGCCGCGCGGTCCGCGGGATGCTCCCACGTCACTGGAGCGATCTGGGTGAGGATCTTGCGGGGGCGGGCGGCAGGAAGGCCGGTGGCTTCAGTCATACAGGCTCCTCAATGAAGATAGACCCTCACTACGCCCCTGCGCCGCCCATGTTTCGCGCTCACCCGGCGCCAGCGAGCCCGTGCTCTAAGTCCCCGATCAGGTCGTCCACGTCCTCGATCCCGACCGACAGCCGCACTAAGCTGTCGGTGAGCCCCATCGCCCGCCGCCGCTCGGGCGGCACGCTCGCGTGGGTCATCGAGGCGGGGTGGCCGATCAGGCTCTCCACGCCGCCCAGCGACTCGGCGAGGGCGAAGAGCTGCGTGCGCTCGACGAGGCGTTTGGCCCGCTCGACCGAGCCGAGCTCGATCGCGATCATCCCGCCGAATCCCGTCATCTGGCGGCAGGCCAGGTCGTGCTGGGGGTGCGACGGCAAGCCGGGGTAATACACCCGCTCGACTGCGGGATGCCGCGTCAGCCACTCAGCGATGCGACGCCCGTTGGCGTCGTGTTGCCGCATGCGCAGCGCCAGCGTCTTGGTACCGCGCAGCGCGAGCCAGCAGTCGAACGGCCCGGGCACCGCGCCCGAGCCGTTCTGCAGAAAGCCGAGCTGCTCGGCGAGGTCGTCGCGGTTCACGACCACCATGCCGCCCACCATGTCGCTGTGGCCGTTCAGGTACTTCGTGGTCGAGTGGAGCACGACGTCGGCGCCGCGCTCGAGCGGGCGCTGGAAATAGGGCGTCGCGAACGTGTTGTCGACGACGAGCAGCGCCCCGGCCCCGTGGGCCACTTCGGCCGCCGCGGCGAGGTCGCACAGCTGCATCATCGGGTTCGTGGGCGTTTCGACGTACACCAGCTTGGTCTGGCGCGTCACCGCCGCTGCGATAGCCGTAGTATCCGTCACGTCGACGAAGCTGAAGGCGAGCCCGAGCCGCGCCCAGATGCGGGTCATCTGGCGATGCGAGCCGCCGTACAGATTCTCGCCGCTCACGACCTGATCGCCAGGAGACAACAGCTTCAGCACGGCGTCCAACGCAGCCAGTCC
>DATBCS010000057.1:0-7860 GCA_036270315.1 Gemmatimonadales bacterium | reverse complement strand
GGGTGGGGCAGGCGCTCCACCGTGCGTACCAGATCGTACCCGAGGTACCCGACCGCGCCCCCTGTAAAGCGGGGGAGCCCCGGGACGTCGACGGCGGGCAGGGCGCGCATCCGCTGCGCCAGGTGGCCGATCGGGTCGTCGGTCTCCCCCGCCCCCCGCCAGCCCGTCCCCCGCGTCCAGCATTCGACGCGCCGGTCGCGGTAGCGCCACGCCTCGCGCGGCTCGGTGCCGAGGAAGGTGTAGCGCGCCCAGCGCTCGCCGCCGACGAGCGATTCGAGCAGGAACCCGAACGGGGGCCGGGCGATCTTGACGAAGGCCGCGAGGGGGGTGTCCGCATCGAGCACCACCTCGCGCACCACCGGCACCATGCCGCCGCGCCCCGCGCGAGCGAGGAAGTCCGCGCGCGGGTCGGTCATCGGGGGTGGAGCGGGGTACACGAGGGATGCACCGTTGCCGGGCGCCCGGGGCGCCGCGACATTTCGCCGTGCGCGCCGCCGCCCTCCTTGGCCTCTCGCTCGCGATCTCCGGGCTCGCGACCGTCGCCGCGCCCGCTCTCGCCGCCGCGCAGGCGTGGAACTCGGACTCGGCGCTGGCGCTGGCGCGCCGCGCCATCGCGCGTCGCAGCGGCGCGGCCGCCGACCGCGCGTTGCACGACTACAAGGCCCGGGCCCACGGCTTCCTCTTCTTTCTCGGGGCGTTCGGAGAGGGGCTCGCCGATCCCCCACGGCTGATCAAGGCCGACCAATTGGAGCTGGAAGTGTACTGGCTGGCCCCGGCGAGCAGCAAGCAGCGCGTGATTGGCTGGCGCGACCGCGCTGAATTCCCCACCGACATCGACTACCACCGCGACCACCTGGGCATTGTCCAGAACAACTTCGGCGTCGCGATCCGGATCGGCGACGGGGACGAAGTGCGCGACGTGCCGCACCCCTTGTCCCCGATCGGCCCCGAGGTGTACGACTTTGCGCTCGGCGACACGACCACCATCGCGCTCCCCGAGCGCGAGGTGCGCGTCGTCGCCCTGCAGGTTCGCCCCCGGCAGTTCGACCTGCCGCGCATCGTGGGCACGCTTTACGTCGACGCGGCCACGGCGGACCTCGTGCGCTTGGCGTTCAACTTCACTCCCCGCGCCTACCTCGATCCCCAACTCGAGGACGTGAGCATCGTGCTCGACAACGCGCTGTGGGATCGGCGCTACTGGCTCCCGTACCGCCAGGAGATCGAGATCCGCCGCCGCGCCACTTGGCTGGACGTGCCGGCCCGCGGCATCATCCGTGGCCGCTGGCAGATCGATGCCTACGTGTTCAACCTCGGCCTCGCGGCGACGTGGTTCGGGGGCGACGAGATCACGTTCTTGCCCAAGGCCGAGCGGGACTCGTTCCCCTGGGCTGGCCCGCTCGGCGCGGCGATTGAGGACGTCGCCGAACCGGTGCGCCAGAACGACCTGGAGCGCGTCCGCACCCAGGCCGAGGAGATCGCAGGCCGCCGGGCCCTCACCGGCCTCAAAGCCCGCCGGCTCGGCGTGCGCAGCCTGTCAGACCTGATGCACGCGAACCGAGTCGAAGGCCTGGCCGCGGGCGCGGGCATCGTACTGCGGGGTGGCGGCGAGCGCCATGAGCTGCGGGGGCTCACGAGCTACGGGTTCGGCGACCACCGCGTCAAAGGCACGCTCACCGTCGTCGACCGGAAAGGCCGGGGAGCACTCGAGGCGAGCGTGTATCGCGAGGTGCGGGACGTGGGAGAGTGGCCGGTGATCGCACCGCTTCTGAACTCGTTTGCCTCGCAGGAATTCGGGGACGACTACGGCGATTACGTGCTGGTGGATGGCGGCCGGCTCAGCTATCGCCGCGGCGTCGGGGTGCGCAGTGCCTGGAGCGCCACGCTGGGCCGCGAGGCGATCGGCTCGCTTGGGGTCGCAGCCGTACCCGCTAACGGCGCGTTCCGCCCCAACCCCGCGTTGGGCGGTCGCACCGTCGACCTCCTCCAGCTCGCGTTCGAGCGCCGTAGCGAGGGGTTCGCAGTCCGCCACGACGCCCACGTCGCCGCGCTGCTCGAGGCGGGGCGGCTCGACGGCGGGGCCACCTACACGCGCCTCTCGGCGACGGGCCATGTGCTCCTCCCCGCCGGCGCCACCCGATGGCTCATCCGCGCGGCGAGCGGCGTCGCGAGCGCGGCCCTGCCGGCGCATCGAACGTTCGTACTCGGCGGACGCGGGACGCTGCTCGGCGAAGAGTTCCGGCGTTGGGGCGGCGCACGCTTTGCGCTCGTGCACCTCGAATGGCGCGTGCCGGTCCCGTTCGCCTCGCTCCGCATCGGTCCGTACGCCCGCACGCCCCGTACCCTCACGGTCGCCCCCTACGTGGCCAGCGGCTGGGTCGAGCGGCCGGTGGCGGGCACACCCTGGGCGGCGACCCCGGGGGCGCGGGTGACGCTCGGTCTCGGCTTCGAGTGGCTCAACGTGTTCCGCCTAGAGACGGGCCTGGGGTTGGAAACGCACCGCTTGGGGCTCGCCTTCGACGTGGCGCGCGACTTCTGGGCCATCCTCTGAGCGGCTCCGGGCTGGACGGCGCCCCCCGGTCCGCTAGCTTTGACAATAAACCCATGGCCGAGAAGTACTTCCCGGATGAATGGCTGGTCCCCTCTCTAGGGGAGGTGCTGACCCCGGAGCTCCTCGCCGAGCTGCGGGGGAAGGCCGAGCCGTCCGCCACCCTGTGGGACACGCTCGTCGCCGGCAAGATCGCGACCGACGAGCGCATCCTGACGGCGCTCTCGACCCGGTTCCGCCTGAAGCTCGCCGACCTCGCCCAGCTCGAGCCCGCCGTGAAGGAGAAGGTCCCGGAGCAGCTGGCCCGCCGCTTTCACGTGCTGCCGATTCGCGTGACCGATTCGTTTCTCGAAGTGGCCACGGCCAATCCGTTCGACTTGGACGCCGAAAAAGCGCTGGCGTTCGCCACGGCGCGCGAGGTGCGGACGCTGCTGCTCGCGCCCTCCAAGATCTCGGAGAAACTGGACGAGCTGTACCGTCCCGAGAAGGCGGTCGACAAGCTCCTCCAGGGAATGGAGACCTCGGCCGAGTTGGTGCAGCTCGCCGACCAGCCGGCCCCGGAGGAAATCGTGATCTCCGAGGCCGAGGCGAGCCAGCGGCCGGTGGTTCGGCTCGTCGACCTGATCATCTCCGAAGGGATCCTCCAGCGCTCGAGCGACATCCACATCGAGCCGGAAGAAGGCGGCGTGGCCGTGCGCTACCGCATCGACGGGGTGCTGCGGCAGGTGATGAAGATCCCGCGGCAGGCGGGGCTGCCCCTCATCTCGCGCATCAAGATCATGTCCGCACTCGACATCGCCGACCGGCTGCGGCCCCAAGACGGCCGTGCCCGCGTCGCGGTGAACGGGCAGCCGATCGATCTGCGTGTCTCGACCCTCCCCGCCTCCCTCGGCGAGAAGGTCGTGATCCGCATCCTCGACTCGCGCGCCACCGTGAAGTCGCTCGACTCCCTCGGCCTGAGCGCCGGCGAATCGGAGGCGATTCGGGCCCTGCTCGACAACCGTGAGGGGATCATCCTCGTCACCGGCCCGACGGGGTCGGGCAAGACCACCACGCTCTACTCCTGCATCAACCTCATCAAGAGCGAGGGTGTGAACATCGTGACGGTCGAGGATCCGGTCGAGTACCGCATCCAGGGGATCGTTCAAGTGCAGGTTCAGGAGAAGGCGGGGCTCACGTTCGCGGCGGCGCTGCGCTCGATCCTGCGCCAGGACCCGAACGTCGTGCTCATTGGCGAGATCCGGGACCGCGAGACGGCGCAAATCGCCGTACAGGCGTCGCTGACCGGCCACCTCGTGCTCTCCACGCTGCACACCAACGACGCCGCCAACGCGGTGACCCGGCTGGTCGACATTGGCGTCGAGGCCTACAAGATCGCGGCGGCGCTGCGCGGTGTAGTCGCCCAGCGGCTCATGCGCCGGCTGTGCCCCACCTGCAAAGAAGTCTGGATGGAGACGCCCTCGGAACGGTTGGCGCCCTGGGTGCCGAAAGGCACGCCGCTGTACCGCGCCGCGGGCTGCCCCGATTGCGCCATGACCGGGTACCGCGGCCGCTTTTCCATCATCGAGGTGCTGAGCGTGACGGCGGAGGTAGAGCGCCGCATCGCGGCGGGCGAGACCGCCGAGCACATCGCGACGGCCGCGCGGCGCGCCGGGATGAAGGGGATGTGGGATTCCGGCCTCGCCCACGTGCTGCGTGGCGAGTCCACGCTCGACGAGCTGACGCGCGTGGTCGACGGTCCCCAGGCGGACGACGGCCCATCGCCCCCCAGTGCCGCCCCAGGCCGCCGGTCCTCGGGTGCCACCCGCCAGCCGGGCATCGCCTCCCCCGCGGGCGCGACGGTCGCCGAGCGGCTCGCGCCCGCCGCGAACGAGCTGTCCGCGCATTTCGAGCTGCTCGAGGAACCGGCCGCGCCGCGGCGCTCCGGCCCCCAAGGCGAGATCGCGGTCAAGGTGCTGCTCGTCGACGACGAGGACAGTCTGCGCAAGGTGATGCGCGAGTTGCTCGAGCGTGACGGGTACGTCGTGTCGGAGGCGCGCGACGGCGTGCAGGCGCTCGATCAGGTTGACCGCGTGGGGCCCGACATCATCGTGCTCGACCTGAACCTGCCCGGGCTCGACGGCTACGGCGTCCTGTCCCACCTCCGGTCGCGGCCAGCCACCGCCGATATCCCGGTCATCGTGCTCACGGCCAAGGGCGACGAGGATAACGAGGTCCGCGTGTTTGAGCTCGGCGCCGACGACTTCCTCACGAAGCCGTTCCGCGCGCGGGCGCTGTCGGCGCGGCTCGAGGCGGTGCTGGGCCGTCGCCGCTAGGTTCGTCGCGTCCTTCGCCGCCCCGAGGTCCCGTGCCCCCGCTCGGTAGGTGCCCTGCAGTTACCGCCCACGGCGTGGGGCGCACTCACGTCTGCTGCGTCTCGTTGCTGCCGTTATCACGCGCAGCGGGGCGCGTGCCGCAGCGCGCGGTGCCGGCCGGGACGCTGTGACTGACGCGCGGGTCGCGTTCGTGGACGTGTACGTGCTGCGTCGTGGCCCCCGGGGCCTCGAGGCGTTGGCGCTGCGCCGCGGGCCCACCGGGCGCAGTCCCGGCTCGTGGGAAACCGTGCACGGCACGATCGAACCGGGTGAGACCCCTGTCGCGGCGGCGGTACGCGAGCTCGGCGAAGAGACGGGACTCGCGCCGCGCCGGCTGTACAACGCGTCGCGGGTCGAGGCGTTTTATCGACACGGGGCCGACGAGGTGGCCTTGATCCCCGTGTTCGTGGCCCTTGTCGACCCCGCCGTTGAGGCACGCCCGTCGGCCGAGCACGACCGCGTCGAGTGGCTCGCGCCCGCGGCAGCCGTCGGCCGGTTCGCCTGGCCCCGCGAGCGCAGAGCACTGGAAGACGTTTTGTCAATCCTCGGGTCAGAGGACGCGGGCTTGCTGGAAGACGTGTTGCGGATATGCTAGCTCGGCGCCGGAAGCGCGGGACGCCGGGGACGGAGCGGAGCAGGGTGTCACCGACCAATCGCCCTACGCGACGCGCCAACAGGATCGGTCGGCCGCGCCGCGCCGCGGCGCTCGCGCTGGACGTCCAGCAGAGCGCAGGTAGGTTCGAGCGGTGGCGCCGCGCAGCGGCGCCCCGCGCGGACAGGGCCCCAACTGGAACAGCTCGACGCAGGAGAGATCTTGCTGACAGCGATGGACGGCGACGCCACCCAGAGCAGCTACGACCGTTCCCTCGCCCACGTCGTCGGGCGGGTGCTCCACCCCCCAGTCCTCGTGGCCCGGCCGTGAACCCCTTCTATCATCGGATCTACCGCGTCGTCCGCCACATTCCCAAAGGCCGCGTGGCCACCTACGGCGTCGTGGCACGGCTTGCCAGCCGGCCCGGCGCCGCGCGTACCGTGGGCTGGGCTCTCTCGGCCCTGCCGGAAGAGTCGGATGTGCCGTGGTGGCGGGTACTGAACGCGTCGGGCCGGATCTCGCTCGCCGCGCACGATCACGGGTCGGTCGTTCAGCGCGCGCTGCTGTTACGTGAGGGTGTGAAGTTCGCGCCCGGGGGCGCCGTCAACTTAGCCGTGTTCGGCTGGCCCGCGGAGGCCTACGACAACGTCGCGGCGGCCCAGACTCGCGCCGCCTCGTCCCGCAGATCGCGGAGGTTGAGGGGCTTGCGCACGTAGCGTAAGCCGAGCCGCGCCACCACCTCGGACGCGGGCCGCGGCTCCCCCGTGGCCACCACAACCCGGTCCTTCAGATCGGGGTGCGCTTCCACCAGCTGCTCGACGAACGGACGCTCGCGCGCCAGGGCTTGTGCGTCTGCGAGAATCAGATCGTAGCTGTGCAGGCCCGCGAGGTCGAGCCCGTGCTGCGCGCTGCGCGCCACCTCCACGACATGCCCGTCGCGGCCGAACAGCGCCTTCACCATGCGGCGCACCGCGGGGTCCTCGTCCACGAGGAGGATCGTCCGCTTCGCGAGCGGCGCCCCGGGGGCCGTATCCGGCGACGGCGTCTGGTGGCGCGGTGCGTCAGCGGGCGCCGGCGGCAGATCCACCAGGAACGCAGCGCCGCCCCCTGACGGGCGCTCCACCGTGATGCGTCCGCCGTGCGCCTCGACGATCGAATACGTGATGGAGAGCCCGAGTCCCGTGCCCTGACCGGGCTCCTTGGTCGTGAAGAACGGCGTGAACAGCTGCGGTAACACGTCCTCGGAGATCCCCGGGCCGGTGTCGGCGACCCGCATCCGCACCCGGTCGTCGAACCACGTGCTGAGGCGAATCACGCGCTCGCGTCCGAGAGGGTTGGCCGTCACCGCCTGGGCCGCGTTGTTGAGGAGATTGAGCACCACCTGCTGCAGGGCCCGGCGGTCACCCAGCACGGCGGGCACCGCCGCCAGATTCTTGTGGATCGTGACGTCCTTGAGCTTGAGGTCGTAGCTCATCAAGAACAGAGTGCGCTGGATGACGTCGTTCAAGTCGACCGCTGCCCGTTCGGCCGGCCCCTTGCGAGCGAAGGTGAGCAAGTTGCGCACGATCCGCCCGGCGCGGTCCGCCTGCTCGTGGATCACCCGCAGGTGCCCCCGATCTTTGGCGCCGAGCTCCTTCTGCTCGAGCAGGAATTCCGACAGCCCGGCAATGGACGTGAGGGGGTTGTTGAGCTCGTGGGCCACGCCAGAAACGAGCTGCCCCACCGCTGCGAGCTTCTCACTCTGAATCAGCTGCGTCTCGACCGCCTGCTGATCGGTCACGTCTTCGACCAATACCACTACACTCTGATCGTCCCCCGAGGAGGGGATACGGGCGGCGTTCACCCGGATCATCCGCCCCAGGGTGCCTGAGCGCACCACGAGCGGCTGGGCGCGGTCCCCGCGACGCACGGCGGCGAGGAGCTCCGAGAGGGCGGCGGAGGGCCCGAGCAGCGCGGCTCCCAAATCGAGGCCAATGACTCCCGGGATCGGCGTCCCGAGCAGGGTGGCCAGCGAGCGGTTCGCGCGCCGCACGCGTCCCGCCTCGTCCACCACCGCCATGCCCTCGCTCAGCGAGTCGAACGCGGTCTCCCACTGCTCCTTCGCGCGCCGCACCAATTCGAAGAACCGCGCGTTCGCGATCACGATGGCCGCGTGCGTGCCCACCGTGGACAAGAGCCGGATATCCTCGGGCGCAAAGGCGCCATCCCGGGGGTCGGCGATCACCAACGTTCCCACGAGCGCGCCGTGCGCCCGCAGGGGCACGGCGGCGGCGGAGCCGACCGACAGCCCTTCGACCAGCACCGTGGGCCCACCGTTCGGGTCGCGCACCAGCTCGAGCCGCTCGCTCGTGAGCGAGTGTGCTACGAGC
>DATBCS010000056.1:0-6104 GCA_036270315.1 Gemmatimonadales bacterium | reverse complement strand
CCTGCGGCAGGCGGCGACCCTCGCCGCCGCGCGGAGCTAGGAGGCTGAAGCGGCATGCTCACGACGCTCACGACCCTGACGGCCCTCGCGCTCGCCCCGCTCCAAGAGACCGATACCACCGTCGCGGTGCGGGCCGGCACGCGGCTCGAGGTCAGCACCTTCGGGGGCGAGATCGCCGTCAAGACGTGGACCAAGAGCGCCGTGCGCGTCGAGGCGAGCCACTCGAGCCGCGAGCGCGTCCTCGTTGAGGCGACCGACCAAGCGGTCCACGTGAAGTCCGAGGGGCGGCGCGGCCCCGCCATGGTCGACTACCAGATCACCGTGCCGCCGTGGATGGCCCTGAACCTCTCGGGCGTCTACACGGACATCAAAGTGGACGGCGCC
The DNA here is from genome assembly GCA_036270315.1 of Gemmatimonadales bacterium. Classification (GTDB taxonomy): domain Bacteria; phylum Gemmatimonadota; class Gemmatimonadetes; order Gemmatimonadales; family GWC2-71-9; genus AG41. The sequence goes on along the minus strand of DATBCS010000056.1, from coordinate 5,720 downwards.
CAGAACGAGGTGACGGCCGAGACCGTCCAGGGCGAGGTGACGGTGGTGGGCGGGTCCGGCACCGTGTCTCTCAAGTCGGTGCAGGGCACCGTGACACTCGAGAAGGCGCGTGGTCGTATTGCCCTCTCGACGGTGAACGAGGAGATCAAGGCGACGGATATCGCGGGGGACGTGTCTGCGGAGACCGTGAACGGCGACATCACGCTGGCGCAGATCGAATCCGGCAATACGGAAGCCAGCACCGTCAACGGCGACGTCACCTACGAGGGCAGCATCAAGGACGGGGGCCGCTACCGCTTCTCGACGCATGACGGGGATCTGCGGGTTTCGATTCCGGAGAAGGCCAACGTGTCGGTATCGGTCTCGACGTTCAACGGCGACTTCAACCCCTGCTTCCCTATCCAGCTCACGGGGAAGACGAAGCACCGCTTCAGCTTCACGATCGGCTCGGGCAGCGCCCGACTCGAGCTGGAATCGTTCGACGGCGACATCAGGCTGTGCCGCCCCGGTCAAGTGCTGAAGGACAAGCACAAAGACCGAGACCACCGCGAAAAAGACAAGGACAAGGACAAGGACGACGAGCCATGACCACACGCTTCCCGCTATTCCCGTTGATCGCCGCCGCCGGTTTGGTTGTGCCGGCCGGGACCGCCGCGGCGCAGAACGAGTTTCATTGGAAGGGCAAGCTCGCCGCCGGCAAGACGATCGAGATCCGGGGCGTGAACGGTGAGGTGCGCGCCGTGGCCGGCGCGGGCGAGGTCGAGGTGAGCGCCGTGAAAAGCGCCCATCGCAGCGACCCCGACGAGGTGAAGATCCAGGTCGTCGAGCATCCCGATGGCGTCACGATCTGCGCCGTGTACCCGAGCGACCGGCGGCGGGAGAACGACTGCCACCCGGGCGGGGACGACCACACGAGCACCCACAACAACGACGTGCGGGTCGACTTCACCGTGCACGTGCCCGCCGGCGTGCGCTTCAGCGGCAACACGGTGAACGGTGCCGTCGAAGCGGCGAACCTCGCGTCCGACGTGGAGGCGCGCACCGTGAATGGCGGCATCCGGATCTCCACCTCGGGCGAAGCCGAGGCGACGACCGTGAATGGCTCGATCGTGGCCGCGATGGGCCGCTCGACCTCGAGCGCCGGGCTCGAGTTCACGACCGTGAACGGCGGCATCACGCTTGAGCTCCCCGCAACGCTCGCGGCCAACGTGCGCGCCGCGACCGTGAACGGCGACATCGAGACCGACTTCCCGCTCACCGTCATAGGCAAGTTCGGGCGGCACAACTTGCGGGGCACGATTGGCGGCGGCGGCCGCCAGCTCGCGCTCACGACGGTGAACGGATCGATTCGGCTCCACAAGGGCGGTATCTGACCCGCTAAGCCCGCGTCCCCCTTCGCCCCCGTCCCACGCGACGCTGGCTCGCCGCGGGGGCGGGGGTGGCGCGTGAGTGGTGTCCCGTCCGCCGGACGTTAGCTTCCGGCGTGGGACTCTCCACCTTCCTGTTTGATTTGGACGGCACGCTGATCGACTCGATCGAGTTGATCCTGCGCTCCTACCGCCACACGCTGCGCGCCCACCGCGGTGAGGAGCCCCCGGACGACGTCTGGATGACCGGCCTCGGGACGCCGCTCTGGGTGCAATTCCGCCACTTCACCGACGACCCCGCCGAAATCGACGCCATGGTGGCGACGTACCGCGCCTACAACCTGGCGCACCACGACGAGCTGGTCCGTCCCTACGCGGGGGTGGCCGACGCCGTGCGCGCGCTCGCGGGTCAGGGGAAGACGCTCGGGCTCGTCACCAGCAAGATGCGGAGCGGCGCGATCCGCGGCCTGGAGCGCGCCGGGCTGGCGGACGCGTTCGCGGTGATCGTGGGCTCGGATGAAGTCACCCACCCCAAGCCGCACCCGGAGCCTGTGCTCATCGCGCTCGCCCGGCTGGGCGTCCCGGCCACGGGCGCCGTGTTCATCGGCGACTCGCGCCACGACCTGGAATGTGGCCGCGCCGCCGGGGTGCGGACCGCCGCGGTGCTGTGGGGCCCGTTCGCGCGGGCCCAGCTCGAGGACCTCGCGCCCGATTACTGGCTGGAACGACCCGAGGACCTCAGCTTACTGGCGACCGACGACTGAACCCCGGGGAGGCGGCATGCGGTTCGTCCCGTTTGAGCTGGAGCGCTGGCAGAGCACCTGGGAGAACCAGGTGCGCTACAATCTCTCCGAGTCGGGGGTGCATCCGCTCGCGATCCAGGAGCTGCTCGGGCTCGCCGGGGCGGCGACGCTGCCGCTCCTCGAGGTGCGGCTCGGCTACAGCCAGTCGAACGGCACCGCGCTCCTGCGCGGGCGCATCGCCACCCTGTACCCGGGGGTCTCGCCCGAGCAGATCCTGGTGACGACCGGGAGCGCGGAGGCGAACTTCGCCGTCTGCTGGCGCTTGATCGAGCCCGGCGACACGGTCGCGGTGATGCTGCCGAATTACCTGCAAACCTGGGGGCTGGCCCAGAACTTCGGCGCCCAGGTGCGCGGCTTCGCGCTGCACCCGGAAGCGGGCTGGGAGCCGCACGCCGAGGAAGTCCGCAGCGCCATCGCCCCCGGCACGAAGCTCGTCGTCGTCACCAACCCTCACAATCCGACGGGACACATCCTGTCGGCGGAAATGCGGAAGCTCATCGTGGAGCGCGCGGCGGCGGTGGGTGCGTGGCTGCTCGCCGACGAGGTGTACCAGGGCGCCGAGCGGGACGGGCCGACGACGCCCTCGTTCTGGGGCAGCTACGAGCGCGTGCTCGTGGTGAACGGACTGTCGAAGGCCTACGGCCTGCCGGGCTTGCGGATCGGCTGGCTCGTGGCGCCCGCCGCGTTCACGCCCGAGGCGTGGGCCCGGCACGACTACACCACCATCGGCCCCGCGGGCGCGAGCGACCATCTCGCCGCCATCGCGCTCGAGCCGACGGTGCGCCCGCGGCTGCTCGAGCGCACCCGGAAGATCCTCCAGGCCAACTACCCCGTCCTCGAGACGTGGCTCAAGCGCTTCGGCGACGCCTTCAGCTGGCAGCCCCCCGGCGCCGGGGCGATTTGCCTCGTGCAGTACCGCCACCCCATCAGCGCCCTCGACCTGGTGGAGAAAGTGCGCGCGGAGCACAGCGTGCTCCTCGTCCCGGGGGAGCACTTCGGCCTGCCGCAGCACCTCCGGTTCGGGTTCGGCGACGAGCTGCAACATCTCCAAGAAGCGCTCGCGGAAACGGAGCGGGGCCTGAAGCGCGTGTTCACGGACTGACATGCGGGTCGTCCCGCTCGAGGCGTTCCGGGACAAGATCCCCAGCGCGACCGCGCTGACCGCCGTGGAGCGCGGCTTCCGGGCCCTCGGCCTCGGCGCGGCGACCCTCCCCGAGCCGCTCATCTTGGAGCTCCCGGCCGAGCAGGCGGAAGTGCACGTGAAAGGCGCGCACTTACGCGGTGGGCGTCATATCGTCCTGAAGGTCGCGACCGGCTTCTACCAGAACGGCGCGCGCGGCCTCCCGTCGGGTGACGGGATGTTCCTGCTGCTCGACGCCCGGACCGGCGTTCCCGAGGTGCTGCTCGAGGAGCACGGCTACCTGACCGACCTGCGCACCGCGGCCGCCGTGGCGCTCACGCTCCGCTACCTCGCCCCCCGGGACGCGCGCGAGGCGCTGCTCGTCGGCGCGGGCGCCCTGGCGCGGGTCACGGCGCGCGCCATGCTCGCCGCGCGGCCGCTCCAGCGGCTCACCCTGTGGAACCGCACGCGGGCGCGGGCCGAGGCGCTGGCCCAGGAGCTGGCCCCCCTGGTCGAGACCCGGGTGGCAACGGCCCTCGAGCCGGCGGTGCGGGCTCACCGCATCGTCGTGACGGCAACGGCGAGCACCGTGGCGCTCATCGAGGCCGCGTGGGTCGGTCCCGGGGTGCACGTCACGTCCGTCGGGACCGGCAGCCCGGAGAAGATCGAGCTCGAGCCCGCGTTGCTCGCCCGCGCGGATAAGCTGGTCGTCGACCGCGTGATTCAGACCGAGCGCTATGGGAACCTGCGGCACGCCCTCGCCCAGGGCGCCGTGACCCGGGATAAGGTGTATGCCGAGCTCGGCGATCTCGCGGCGGGGCGCCTCCCCGGACGCGAGCAGGACCGCGAGATTACCGTGGCGGACCTGACCGGGGTGGGCGTCCAGGACGCCGCCATCGCCGAGGTCGTCGTGGAGGTACTGGGACTATGACCGCGCCGCTGCCGGTGCGTTACCGGCTGGTCGACTTTCTGGGGTTCCGGCCGGTGTCACACCGGCCCCCGCTCCCGCGGCGCTGGTGGGTGTACTGCGCCGCGGCGTATCTCCTGCCGAGCTTCGTGCTCCAGCTCGTGCCGTTCGACGACGCGCCCTACCGCGACCTGATCTGGCTCGTGACGCTCGTGCCGGCCTACCTCTTGTCGCTGCATTACGGCATGCGTGGCGCGGTGGCCGGGCTCGTGATGGGGACGGTGCTGTTCACCACGATCCAGCTGCTCGTCGCGCTGAATCTCGAGGCCGAGGACTGGCGCATCACCGTGCCGATCTACACGGCCTACGGCACGGTCGCGATCTCGGTGGGATGGCTGTCGGAGCAACTCCACCTGTTCTACGGGCGCGCCATCGAAGGGGAGCGCGTGGCCGTGATCAGCCAGCTCGCCGTGGCGATGCGCCATGAGGTGAACAATGCGCTCGCCACCATTCTCGCCGAAGGCCAGCTGCTGGAGCAGGACGCCCGCATCACGCACCCGGAAGACCAGCAGTCGCTGCAGAGCATCCTCGCGATGACGCGCCGCATCCGCGACTCGATCGACCGCCTCGTGACCGTGACCCACGCCCCGGTGACCGAGTACGTCGAGGGCGTGACGATGATCGATCTCGCGAAGCTCAAGGCCGATCCGGGCAAGCCGGACGCCGGGCCCCGCTGACCCGGTCGCGCGACTCCGTGGCGGCCTCTTCGGGCGCACACTAGGTTAGCAACTGTGTTGGAGTGCAAGCGTGGATACCCTCCAGCGGGCGTTATCCCGCACCATCGCGTTGAGGATGGTCAGGAGTTTCCGCGCGCAGGCCACCAGCGCGACCTTCTTCGGCTTCCCGGCGGCGATGAGCCGCTCGTAGAAGGGCCGCAACGTCGGATTCCAGCGTCGGCCACAGAGGGCGGCGAGGTAGAGGGCTGTCCGCACACTGCCCCGGCCACCCCAGATGAAGCGTTTCCCCCGCCACTTCCCGCTGTCGCGGGCGAGCGGCGCCACGCCGACCAGGGCCGCAATTTGCTTGTGCGTGAGCGAGCCGAGTTCGGGCAACTCGGCGACCAGGGTGCAGCTCGTGATCGGACCCACGCCAGGAACGCTCTGCAGCAGGTCGTCCTTGGCTCGCCACGCGGGACTTTGCTCGATCAGCGCGGCCAGGTCCTTCGTCACATCGTCGAGCTGGCGCTCGAGCCAGCGGATGTGCTGCTGGATCCCGCGGTGCAGGGGCCGAGGCGCGAAGCCCAGGCGGTTCTTCTCGGCGGTGAGCATCTCCAGCAGCTGCCGGCGGCGCGTGAGGAGGGCGTCGAGGAGCTGGGCCGTCGCGCTCGGCAGCGCGCGGGGCGTGGGGCGCACGCGCTCGGCGAACAGGGCCAGGATCGCCGCGTCGATGGTGTCGGTCTTCGCGAGCTGCCCCGTGGCCCTGGCGAAGTCGCGGACCTGCCGGGGATTGGCCACGACGACGGG
>DATBCS010000055.1:0-21450 GCA_036270315.1 Gemmatimonadales bacterium | reverse complement strand
CCGCCGGCAGGATGTCGCGCACCTGGAGGGTGAACCCGCTCGGGGCACCGAGCTTTGTGGGATCGTCGCTGAAGGAGTACTGCGTCTTCGCCATGCACACCGGCGTTTCGCCCAAGCCCAAGGCGGGCAGCTGCTCCAGCGCGCGCTCGGCCGGAGGGGCGAACGCCACGCCCGCCGCGCCGTAGATCTCGCGCGCGATGGTCTCGATCTTCTCGCGGATGGGCCGCTTCTCGTCATACAACGGCTTGAACTTCGCCGTGCGGCCGTCCAGCAGCTTGAGGACCGCCTGCGCGACCGCGATCCCACCTTCCCCGCCCTTTTCCCACACCTCGCACAGCTCGACCGCCACGCCCTCGGCGGCGCAAGCATCGCGCACGGTTTGGACCTCGCCTTCCGTGTCGCTCGCGAACCGGTTCAACGCGACGACCGTGGGCACGCCGAATTTCTGCACGTTCTTGACGTGCCGCCGGAGGTTCGCCGCGCCGCGCTGCACCGCGTCGGGATCGGGCTTCGCGAGCTGGTCCTTTTTCACGCCGCCGTGCAGCTTGAGCGCCCGCACCGTCGCCACCACGATCGCCGCCTCGGGCGTGAGGCCCGCCATGCGGCACTTAATGTCGAAGAATTTCTCGGCGCCGAGGTCAGCGCCGAACCCCGCTTCGGTAAGGACGACGTCGCACAGCGCGAGGGCGAGCTTCGTCGCGAGGACGGAGTTGCACCCGTGGGCGATGTTGCCGAACGGTCCGCAGTGGATGAACGCCGGTCCGCCTTCGAGCGTCTGCACCAGGTTGGGCTGGATCGCATCCTTTAAGAGCAGGGTCATCGCGCCGTGCGCCTTCAAGTCCCTGGCGCGCACCGGCTGCTTCGCCTGCGTCAGCCCCACGATGATGCGTGCGAGCCGCTGTTCCAGGTCGGCGAGCCCGGTGGCGAGTGCGAGAATGGCCATGACCTCAGAGCCGGGGATGATGACGTACCGATCCTCGCGCGTCGGGCCCGCATTCACGCCGTCGAGCCCGACGATGATGTGGCGCAGGGCGCGGTCGTTCATGTCGATGGTGCGCGGCCAGATGATGCGGCGGGTGTCGAGACCGAGCGTGTTGCCGTGGTGCAGATGGGCGTCGAGCAGCGCGGCCAGGAGATTGTGCGCGCTCGCGATGGCGTGGAAGTCGCCCGTGAAGTGGAGGTTGATGTCTTCCATCGGCACCACCTGGGCGTAGCCCCCGCCCGCCGCCCCGCCCTTCACGCCGAACACGGGCCCGAGCGACGGTTCGCGGATGCAGAGCGCCGCGTTCGTGCCGAGGCGGCGGAGCGCCTGGGTGACCCCGACGGTCACCGTCGACTTGCCTTCGCCCGCTGGTGTGGGGGTGATCCCGGTGACGAGCACCAGGCGGCCGCGCGGCCGGCGGCGCTCGAGCGCGGCGAGCCGCACTTTGGCCTTGTAGCGGCCGTACAGCTCCAGCTCCGCGTCGTCCAACCCCAGCTCGGCAGCGACCTCCGCGATGGGGCGCAGCTTCGCCGCCTGGGCGATGGCGATGTCGGTCGGCACCTGCACGGCGGTCACGCGGAAGCTCCCGGTTCCAGTGGGTCGGCGACCCGGGCGCCGAACACGCGCCGGGCGTTGGCGGTGGTGAGCCGCGCCACCTCGTCGAGCGATCCGCCGCGAGCCCGCGCCAGCGCCTCCGCCACGTCGCGCACGAAGGCCGGCTCGTTGCGCCGGCCGCGATGGGGCACCGGAGCGAGATATGGCGCGTCCGTTTCCACGAGCAGGTGGTCGGGCGGGCAAGCGCTGAGCACGTCCCCGAGCCGCCAGTTCTTGAAGGTGATCATACCGCTGAACGAAAAGTACGCGGCCCGGGCCATTCCCGCCTCGAACACCTTTGGGCCCGAGCTGAAGGAGTGGAGAATCAGGGGCGTGCGCGCGCCCGCGAGGAGCGCAGCGACGTCGTCATCCGCGGCGCGCGCGTGCACGACCACGGGCTTGCCCAACTCCCCTGCCAGGTCGAGCTGCGCCTCGAAGGCGCGCCGTTGGGCCTCGCGCGGCGAATGATCGTAGTGGTAGTCGAGCCCCGTCTCCCCCACCGCCACGACTTCCGGCGCGGTGGCGAGGTCGCGCAGCCGGCGTGCCGTCTCGGGCGACCAGGTCCGGGCGTCGTGGGGGTGGACGCCGGCGGTGGCGGAGAGGCCCCGCCACGAGCGTGCCAGGGCGACGGCCCGCGCGCTGTCGTCGAGCGTCACCCCGATCACCACGACGTGCTCCACGCCAGCCACGCGCGCCCGCTCGAGCACCGCGTCCCGGTCCGGGTCGAACGCCCCGTCGCCGAGATGGCAGTGGGCGTCGACCAGCACGTCACACGGTCGCTTTGGAGCGGGCCTCGGCGCCGCTGCCCGGCGTCGGCGACGGCGTCGCGGGCACCGCCCCGGCGGGGCGGAACGCGCGCGCACCCCGGGCGTCCTCGCCGGGCCAGCGCTTCTCGATGTACATGAGCACCGGGGCCGCGATGTAGATCGACGAGAAGGTCCCGGTGAAGATCGCGAAGGTCATCACCAGCGCGAACGGCCGCAGCACCTCGCCCGCGAACAGCACGAGCGCCAGCGTCGTCGCCATGGCGGTGCCGTGCGTCAGCACCGAACGCGGCAGCGTTTCGTTGATCGAGAGGTTCAGGATCTCATACAGGTTCTGGCGCCGGAACTTGCGCAGGTTCTCGCGCACGCGGTCGAAAATGATGATCGTGTCGTTGAGCGAGTAGCCCACCATCGTCAACACCGCGCCCACCACCACCAGGCTCACCTCGAGGTTGAGGTAGCGGATGAAGGCAATCGTCGTGAGGATGTCGTGCAATGTCGCCAGCACGGCGGCGAGCCCGAACCGCCACTCGAAGCGCACCGCCAGGTAGATGAGCGTGACGAAGAAGGAGAAGAAAATGGCGAGGAACGCCTTGCCCTGGAGCTCCCGGCCGACTTTGGGGCTCACCGCTTCCGCGCGCCCGGAAGTGTACTGGCCTGCCCCCAGGCCGCGGGACATGGCCGAATCAACGGCCAGGGCTGTGGCCTCGGTCGTCCCTTCGGCCACATCGCTCCCTTTGCCGACCCGGGCGATCACCACGTAGTCCGTGGGTGAGCCGAACTCTTTGATCTCCGCGTCGCGGATCCCCGCGGCATCGAGCGCGTCGCGGAGGCGGTTGGCGCCTACGGCTTCCTGGGTGTGCACCTGGATCAGCGTGCCACCGGTGAACTCGATCGAGTAGTTCAGGCCGTGCACCAGAAACAAGAGGAAGCCGGGGACGATGATGGCCGCCGTGAGCGCGTAGGCCCAGCGGCGCCACTTGATGAAGTCGTAATGGGCGTTTGCGAAGAGTCGGATCATGTCACACGCTCAGGGTGGCCATGTCCGGCCGACGCTCGAGCCAGATCATGTAGAAGGTCCGGACCACGAAGATGGCGGTGACCATCGACGCAATGATCCCGAAGATCAGCGTGATGGCGAATCCCTGCACCGGGCCGGTCCCGACCAGGTACAGGATGAAGGCGGTGAGCGCGGTGCTCACGTTCGAGTCGATGATGGCGCTCATGGCGTGCGTGAACCCTTCAGCCACGGCGGTGCGCACCAGCTTGCCGTGCTGCAACTCCTCGCGGATGCGCTCGAAGATCAACACGTTCGCATCCACGGCGATCGCCACCGACAACGCCAGCCCGGCGAGCCCTGGGAGGGTGAGCGTTGCCCCCAGAGCGGCGAGCAAGGCCAGCGTGAACAGGACGTACAGCGCGAGGGCCGCGACGGCGAGCACCCCCGAGAGCCGGTAGTACGCGATCATGATCAGAACCACGAGACCCACACCGACGAGCCCCGCGAGGATGCCGTGCTTGATCGAGTCCTGCCCGAGCGACGGGCCGATCGTGCGTTCTTCGACGATGGTGAGCGGTGCGGGGAGCGCGCCAGCGCGCAGCACCAGCGCCAGATCCTGCGCTTCCTGGAGTGGTTTCGAGCCCAGCTCGATCTGGCCGTGCTGGCCGATCTGGCCCTTGATGACGGGCGGCTGGCCTACGACGCGGCCGTCGAGGATGATGGCCATGTAGTGGCCCACATGGCGGCCAGTCTCGCGCTCGAATATCCGCCCGCCGCGGCGCGAGAGCGTGAAATTCACCACCGACTGATTGGTCACGGGGTCACGCAGGGCGGTCGCTTTGTCGAGTTCCTCGCCCGTGATGATGGGGCGATCCTCCACGGCGTACAGCGCCCGGTAGCTGCGCGTGGCGCGGGACGAGACCTCGGTCCCCCACTTGAGGTCGATCCCCCGCGGGATGAGCCGCCGGACTTCGGGCCGCGCCAGCAGGCTCTCCGCCACGGGCACCTGCTCTTCGGGCACGAGGAACTCCCCGGGGAGTTGACCTTGAAACAGCAGCGAGGACATGGGCCCCGGGGCGTTGAGCGCGGCTGTGTCAGGGGCCGCCGTCTTTCCCTTCCCGGGCTTGCGTTTCGCCTTCCCCGTGTCGGCGCCGAACAACTGCGCCACGTTCGCGGCAGCACCGGTCTGGCCCGGCGCCTTGACGCCGGCCTGGCGCAGCGCCCTGTCGATCTCGGGCAGCGCGTCGCGGAACAGGTTCTTCATGTCGGTGATGCGGAACTCGAGGAACGCGGTGCGTTGGATGATGCTCCTGGCGCGCGCCGGTTCCATCTTGCCCGGGATCTCGACGATCAGGCGCGCGTTGCCGAGCACCTGGACGACCGGTTCGGCGACGCCGAACTCGTCGATCCGGGTGCGCACCACCCGCTCGGCGCGCCGGATGGCTTCGGCCGGGTCGGGGACCGGGCCCTTGGATTGGTCGACTTCCAGCGCGAGGTGCATCCCGCCCAGGAGGTCGAGGCCCCGGTTGATGGGGACGCGCAGGACGGTCGTGTCCTTCATGCGGCCGGTCGCCTCGTCGCGTACCCGTTGGGTGATGTTGGTCGGGATCAGGGCCCACACGCTCAGGGCGACGAGGATCCCGATCGCGATCAGCCGTGAGCGAATCGTCGCGAACATGGTGTCCCTACCGGTTAAGGATCGCGCGCGCCGCTTGGGCGTCGCGTTCGATCTGGTCCACCAACGCTTGCCGGGACGGGAAGGTCTGCACTTCCCGTAACCAGCGCACCCACTCGACCGTCACCATCTTGCCGTACAGCTCACCCGAGAAATCGAACAGATGGATCTCGAGGCCACGCTCGTGCACGCCGAAGGTGGGGCGTGGCCCCTGGTTCATCATGCCGCCGTAGCTGGCGCCGGCACCGGGCCACGTGACCCGCACGGCGTACACCCCGTCCGGCGGCAGCAGCTTGCGCGGATCGAGCGACGCCAGGTTGAGCGTCGGCGTCCCGATCGTGCGGCCCCGCCCTGCCCCCCGCTCGACCACGCCCCGCACACCGTAGGACCGGCCGAGCCAGCGTTCCGCCGCGGCGAGATCGCCGTGGGCCACGGCGGTGCGGACGAGAGAGGACGAAATCGCCTGTCCCGCTTCGGTCACCGCGGCCACGACGTCCACGGTGAAGCCGTCCTCGCGCGCCAGCCGGCGCACCAGCTCCACGTCGCCCGAGCGCCCCCGTCCGAACCCGTGGTCGTAGCCCAGCACGAGCTCCTCCATCGCGAAGCGGGTCCGGAGCACGGACCGGACGAACTCCTCGGGCCCGAGCCGCGCGAGCGCCGGCGTGAACGGCACGACCTCGACCCGCTCGACGCCGAGCGCCTCCACGGCGGCGCGCTTCTCGTCGGGCAGCGTCAAGAGCCGCGGCGCTGCGCTCGGATTCACGACCTCGAGCGGGTGCGGCTCGAACGTGACGAGCAAGCTCGGCAGCCCGCGCGCCCGGGCGCGCCGCACGATTTCGGCGAGCACCGCCTGGTGCCCCCGGTGAATGCCGTCGAACGTCCCGACGGTCGCGACCGTGCCCGTCACTCGTCCGCCACCACCACGCGCGGTTTCAGCATCCCCGCGACCGGCTCGGCCACCGCGACGAGCGTCCCGTCGGCGAACAGGGCCACCTTACCATCCCCTCCGGTCAGCGCGGGGCCAGCCGGCACCGGGCGCCCGTGCAGCACGGCCGCGCGTTCCGCCTCGTCCAGATCGCGCCGCGCCAGGTCGGCCACGAGCGTCGCCGCATCGCGCAGCGTGTCGGGCGTCACCTGGTCCGGGGCCACCGCCTCGGCCAAATCGAAGGGGCCCACGCGGGTGCGCGTCAGCCCCGCGAGATGCCCGCCGCACCCCAGCGCCTCCCCGACGTCGCGCGCCAGGCTCCGCAGGTAGGTGCCGCTGCTCACGGTCGCGCGAAACCGGACGGCGGGCAAGTCGAGCTCTTCGAGCTCGAGTTCCGCCACCTCCACGCGCCGCGGCGCCAGGGCTACCGCCTCGCCGCGGCGGGCCCGCCGATAGGCCCGCTCGCCCGCGACCTTCACGGCGGAGAAGGCCGGGGGCCGTTGCGCGTAGCCCCCGCGGAAGCGCGCCAACGCCTGCGTCACGGTGGCGCGGTCGAGCGCGCGCCACGCCTCCGAGCCGCCGATCGGCGCCCCAGTCGCGTCGTCCGTGGTCGTGGTCGTGCCCAACAGGATCACGCCCTCGTACGCCTTGGTCCAGGGCGCGGCACAACTCGCCAGGCGCGTCGCCCGTCCGACCAGGATCACGAGCAGGCCGGCCGCAAACGGGTCGAGCGTGCCCAGGTGCCCCACCCGCGTCGTGCCCAGCGTGCGCCGCACCTGGTCGACCACGTCGTGCGACGTGGGCCCGAGCGGCCCGCCCGGCTTGGCCACGAGCGCGAGACCGGAGATCAGCCCTCGTCCTCCTTGAGCTTGCGGAGCACCTGGTCGATGCGTTGCGCGTGGTCGAGCCCGCGATCGAGCTCGAAGCGCAGCTCGGGGGTCACGCGCAGCGACAGGTCCCGGCCGAGTTGGCTCCGCAGGAAGCGCGCGGCGCTCGCGAGCCCCTCCAAGGACTTAGCCTTGTCCTCCTCGCTCCCCATGACGCTGACGCGCACCCGGGCGTGCTCCAAGTCGGGGGAGACCTCGACCGCGGTGACCGTGACGAATCCGATGCGCGGGTCGCGCACCTTGCCGGTGAGGAACGCCGCCACCGTCTGACGGATCTCCTCGCCTACGCGCTCAGGGCGATGACTCGGTCGGCGCATCGTTACAGGAAGCTCGTGCTCGTGTCCACGATCCGGGCGCCGTCCGCGCCGTCGACCAGCCGGTCGGCCGCCCGCAGCACCTCCTCCGCATGCCCGCGGTCGGTCGAGACGACGCACACGGTCAACTCAGCGCGCTGCCACAGGTCGTGGTGCGCCGTCTCCGCCGCCGACACGTTGAAGCGGTTGTGGAGCCGATCCTTGAGGCTCTTCAGCACGTGGCGCTTGTCCTTGAGCGACTGGCTCGCGACGAGGTGCAGCTCCCAGGTCATCACGCCGACGACCACGGCTCAGCCGCTCTTGGCCGCGCTCCCGACGTCGAGCGAGCGCGCCACCTCTTCGATGCGGTAGGCCTCGATCAAGTCGCCGACCTTCACGTCGTTGAAATTTTCGATCCCGATGCCGCACTCGAAGCCCTCGCGCACCTCGCGCACGTCGTCTTTGAAGCGTTTCAGCGAGGCGAGCGTGCCTTCATACACTTCGACCCCGTCGCGGATCACGCGCACGCGCGCTGTCCGGGGGATCACGCCGGACCGGACGAAGCACCCAGCGATGGTGCCGACCTTGGCGATCTTGAACGTCTGGCGCACTTCCGCCTCGCCCAGCACCACTTCCTTCTTCTCGGGGGCGAGCAGGCCCTCCATCGCGGCCCGCACCTCCTCGACCGCTTCATAGATGATGCGGTAGGTACGAATCTCCACCTTTTCCCGCTCCGCCGAGGCGCGCGCGTTCGAGTCGGGCCGGACGTGGAACCCGATGATGATGGCGTTCGACGCCTTGGCGAGCAGCACGTCCGAATCGGTGATCGCGCCCACGCCGCGGTGCACGATCTCGACCTTGACCTCGGGCGTCGAGAGCTGGCCCAAGGCGTCGGCCAGCGCTTCAGCGGGGCCGCCTTGGTCGGCCTTGATGATGATCCGCAGGGCCGCCGCGCCGCCGGCGGCGCGCTCGGCCATGAAGTCCTCGAGGGTCTTCACGCGGCCCGAGCGGCGGTGCTGCGCCTCGCGCTCCAGGCGCTGGCGCTTTTGCGCGATGTCGCGCGCCGCCGCCGAGTCCGCCATCACCGTGAACGTGTCGCCCGCCTCGGGGACGCCCTCGAAGCCGAGCACCTGCACCGGGGTCGAGGGCCCCGCGTCGCTCACCGTCTGGCCCCGCTCGTCGTACATGGCGCGCACCCGGCCGTAGTACTGGCCGGAGATAAAGTCGTCGCCCACGCGCAGCGTGCCATTCTGGACCAGCACCGTGGCGATCGGGCCCTTGCCGGGGTCGAGCGTCGCCTCGAGCACGGTGCCGTGGGCGAGGCGGTCGGGGTTGGCCTTCAAGTCGAGCAGTTCCGCCTGCAGCAGGATCTGGTCGAGGAGCTCTTGGACATTCTGACCGGTCTTGGCGGAGATCGGCGTCGCGAGCGTCGTGCCGCCAAACTCCTCCAGCACCACGCCGTGCGCCAGCAGGTCCTGCTTCACCTTCTGCACGTTGGCGGTGGGCAAGTCGATCTTGTTGATCGCCACGACGAGTGGGACCCCGGCGTTCTTGGCATGCGAGATCGCCTCAATCGTCTGTGGCATGATGGCGTCGTCGGCGGCGACCACGAGCACGACGATATCGGTCACCTGGGCACCGCGGGCACGCATGGCCGTGAACGCCTCATGGCCCGGCGTGTCGAGGAAGGTGATGGACCGTCCCTCCTTGAGCGTCATCTGATAGGCGCCGATGTGCTGCGTGATGCCCCCCGCCTCGCCCGCCACGACGTTGGCCTTGCGGACGTAGTCGAGCAGGGACGTCTTGCCGTGGTCGACGTGGCCCATCACGGTCACGACCGGCGGGCGGGGCTTGAGATCGCCCTCCACCTCTTGCGCCTGCTCGGGCTCGGCGAGGGCGTACTCCTCTTCCCGCATCGCCTGGAACCCAAACGCCGACGCGATCAGCTCGATCATGTCAAAGTCGAGCCGCTGGTTGATCGTGACCATCTGCCCGATCTCTTTGAACGCGAAGGAGACGATCTCCTTGGCCGGCACCTTGAGGATGTTGGCGAGCTCGGACACCGTGATGAACTCGGTCACGCGCACCAGGGTTTTCTCGCGTTCCTTCTCGTCGCGCCGCTTCTGCTCCTCCAAGTCCCGGAAGCTCGGCCCCTCCTCGCGGCGGTGCGCGCCCTTGCGCGCCGCCGGGCCTTTGAGGGAGGCGAGGGTGCGGGAGATGTTCTGGGCCACGGCCTCCTGGTCGACGAGCGACTTCTTGCCCTTCTTGCGCTTCTTCCCCTTCTCGCGCCGGCGCTCCTCGAGCGGCGCCGCGCCTGGGGCGGCGGAGGCGACCGGCCGCGGCGGCACGGGGCCGCCGGGCGTGGCGCTCGCCACCGGCTTGGGGCGCACCGGCATCGGGATCACGGGCCTGGGCGGCAAGTACGTGCCCGGCGGCGCGGCCGCCGCGCTGGGGGGCGCGGCGAAGGGGGTGCTCGCTTGGGGGGCAGCGGGCTGGGCCGCGGCGCCCGCGTCCTCCGCCACCGGAAGGTCCCTGAACAGAGCGGCGGCGCGCTCTTCGAGCGACGGCTTCTCCTCATCGAGCGTCTTCGTCGCGGCGAGCGCCTCGCGCGCCTTGAGCTCCCGTTCGGCCTCGAGGGCGGCTTCCGCCTGCGCCTCCGCCTCGACCACCGCCATCTCCGCGGCTGTGCGCCGGCGGCGCTTGGGGCGCATGTCGCCGGCGGGGGCGACGGGCTCGGGGGGCGGGGCGGCGGCGGCAGCCCGGCGCCGCTTGGGCGGCGCGGGGGCGTCCTTCAGCTTGCGCTTCTCGCGTTCCCAGCGGGCGCGCATCAAGGCCACCTGCTCCGGCTTGAGCGGCGACAGGTGACTGCGCACGTAGATGTCCAGCTCCTTGAGCATGCCCATGAGCTGCTCCGCGGAGATCCCAAATTCAGCCGCTAGATCGTGAATCCGTGTGGTCGTCACTCACTCCTCCGAGAACCCAACCAAGCCGCGGGCCAGCCCCGCGTCTTCCACCCCGACCGCCTGGAGCGGCGGTCGGCCCAGCCCGGCGCCGAGCTCCAGCGCGGCGGGCCCCTGCACGATCGGCACCCCCCGGGCCCGCGCGAGGCGCTCCACCTTGTCGCGGGTGCGGGGGCTCGCGTCCGCCGCGAGCACCACGCAGCGCAGCGCATCGCGTTGCAGCCGGGCCCGCACGCCCGCTACGCCGATCACCACGCGTCCCGCCCGCACCCCCAACCCGAGGAGCCGGACGAGCCGCTCTCTCACGCGGCCGGGACCGGCGTGCCGCCCGCCGCGTCGGCCGGCCCCGCGGGGCCGCTCGGGGTGGGCTGCTCTTCGTCCTCCCCGCCCTCCTCCGTCATCTCATTTAAGAAGGCCATGAGCTTGTCGGCGAGCTCGGGCGTCATCCCGGCGATCTTGTCAACGTCCTCGCGCTCGAGGTCGAAGATGTCCTGCAGCGTCTTCTTACCAGCCTGCTCGAGCACGTCCACGAGCTCCACGGGCAGCCCCTTGAGCTCGCGCAGCGACACCTTGGTCGACGCGTCCTCGTCCGCCGGGATCGGCGCGAACAGCGGGCCTTCGCCCCCGCGCTCGAGCCACTCGCGGCTCGAATACAGGTCGATCTTCCAGCCGGTGAGCTCAGAGGCGAGTCGCACGTTCTGGCCGTTACGGCCGATGGCGAGCGACAGCTGATCCTCGTCCACGATGGCCTGGATCGTCTTGGTATCGGGATCGGAGAACACCCGGGCCACGCGCGCCGGCGCGAGCGACAGCTTCGCGAACCGCTCCGGGTCCGGCGACCACGGCACGATGTCGATCCGCTCGCCCCCGAGCTCGTTCACGACCGCCTGCACCCGCGAGCCCTTCAGGCCCACGCAGGCGCCCACAGGGTCGATCGAATCGTCCCGGGACGACACGGCGATCTTGGTCCGGCTGCCCGCCTCGCGCGCCGTCGCCCGGATGTCGACGATCCCCTGCTGGATTTCCGGCACCTCGAGCTTGAAGAGCGCCTTCACGAACAGCGGATCGGCGCGTGACAGGATGAGGCGCGGGCCCTTGGGGGTCTCCTCGATCCGCTTGAGCACCGCGCGGATCGTGTCCCCTTGATGGAAGTGCTCGCGGTGGTTCTGATCGCGGTAGGGGATGATCGCTTCGGCCTCGCGGAACTTCGCGAGCATCACGACGATCTTGCCGCGCTCGATCTGCTGCACTTCGCCCGACAGGAGCTCCCCGACCTTGTCGGTGAACTCCTCGCGAATGCGGGCCCGCTCGCCCTCGCGCACGCGCTGGATGATGCGCTGCTTCGCCGCCTGCACCGCGGTGCGCCCGAACCCTTCAAACGGCACTTCCTCCTCGAGCACGTCGCCGACTTGGAAATCCGGGTCTTCGAACCGGGCCTCCTCGAGCGCCACTTGGGAGCCCGGGTCCTCCACGGTCTCGACCACGGTGCGCAGCACCGCAATCCGGATCGTGCCCTTCAGCTCGTCGATCCCGATCTCGGCCCGCACGTTCGGGCCGTAGCGCTTCACCAGCGCCGCGTGCAGGCCGTCCTTCAGCAGGTCAAGCAACTCCGTGCGCTCGAGCTGCTTCGTGCTCGTGAGCTCACGGATCGCCGAAACCACATCCGTCGTATTCGCCATGACAGTCGTCCCTCGTTACCAGTCTACCGCAAGCCGCGCGTCGCGGATGCCGCTGAGCGGCACCGCGCGCGGCGCCGCCCCGTGCAGTTCGAGAATCACCGTGCCCTCGTCGGGCACGGCGACGATGCGGGCCCGCACCCGCCCCAGGCCCGCCACGGTGGCCTGCACCTCCCGGCCCACGAACCGCACCCAGTGCTGGGGCCAGCGCAGTGGCCGGTCCAGCCCCGGGCTCGACACCTCGAGGCCGTAGCGACGCCCGAGCGGGCCCTCCGTGTCGAGCCAGGCCTCGAGGACCCGGCTCGCCGCGGCGCAGTCCGCCACGGTCACGGCCCGCGGCGGAGCGTCCGGCCCGGGCGGCCACTCGATGCGCACTTGAACCAGCGGCCGGTTCGACGTGCCGCCGAGGCGGAGGTCGGCGAGTTCGAGCCCCAGGGTCGCGAGCTGGGCGCGAAACGACGCGACGAGGCTGTCGGAGAGCATAAAAAAAAGCGCGGGCCGAACTTCGCCCGCTTCACCGGCCGGAATCTAGCCGCTCGGCGACGCGTGTCAAGCGAGCGGGAAGCCGACGTAGGCGACCATGCGCCCGTCGCGCCCACCCGAGGCGCGGTGCGAGAAGAACTGCGCCCGGTCGTGCGCGCTGCACCAGGGGGAGACCGAGATGTCCGCGAGCCCGAGCGCCTGGGCCTGCTGCACCAGGACGTCGCGCAGGTCGAGCTGCCCCGCCGCCGGCTCGGGGCGCCCGCTGAAGCGCGTCAGCACTTCAGAACCCACTTCGTAACACTGGCCACAAATGCCGACACCACAGTGCATTACGATCTCAGTCGCGCGCACGAACGCGGCCCGCTTTAACACCTCCACACCGCGCTCGAGGATGTGTGCGGCCGTGCCACGCCACCCCGCGTGGAGCAGCGCGACGGCCCGCTTGTGCGGCACAGTGAGATACACGGGGACGCAGTCGGCCGCCGTGACGGTGAGGAGCACGCCGCGCGTGGCCGTGGCGTGGCCGTCGATCCCGTCCAGGATCAGCCAGCCGTCGCTCGCCAGGCGGTGCCACTCGACCTGGGTGCCATGCACTTGGTGCGCGAGGATCAGCCCGGGGAAGGCGCTGCGGAAGGCCGCGCGGAACGCGCGCCAGCGCGTCATGACCTGCCCCACGTTCTCCTCGCTCCATAGGCCGAGCGAGAAACCACGTCCGCGCGCCGTGATGCCCGCGACGACTCCATGGCGCTCGGCCCACTCCGCGAGCTCGAGGCGCGGCACGGCGGCGTCGGCGACGGGCTGCTCGCGCAGCAGCGCGACGCCGACGGGCCCGGCCGTCACGCCGCGACCGGCCGGGCGGGGGGTGGGGCGTCGCCCGGGGTCCGGTCGATCGCCGCCCCGAGCGCGCGCAGCCGCTCGTCGATGCGCTCGTAGCCGCGCTCGATCTGCCCGATGTTGTGGATCACGGACTGGCCCTCCGCACCGAGCGCCGCGACGAGCATCGCCATGCCGGCGCGGATGTCGGGGCTCTCGACCACGCCGCCGTGCAGGGGGGAGGGGCCCGCGATCACGGCGCGATGGGGGTCGCACAGCACGATGCGCGCGCCCATGCCGATCAGCTTGTCCACGAAGAAGAGCCGCGACTCGAACAGCTTTTCGAACACCAGGAGCAACCCTTCGCACTGCGAGGCGACCACGATAGCGATCGACATCAGGTCGGCCGGGAACGCGGGCCACGGGCCGTCTTCGAGCTTGGGCACGTGGCCCCCGACATCGGGCCGAATGCGCCGCTCCTGGCCCGCGTCCACCACGAGCCGGGTGCCGTCGAGCCGGGGCCGTACGCCGAGGCGCTCGAACGCCAGGAGGGTGGCGCGCAGGTCGTCCGCGCGCACGCCGTCGATCGTGAGGGCGCCGTTCGTGACGGCCGCGAGCCCGATGAACGAGCCGATCTCGATGTGGTCGGGCCCGATGGTGAACGGCGCTGCGCCGAGCGGCCGGCCGCCCGCCACAGCGAGGGCGTTCGTGCCGATCCCCGCGATGTCGGCGCCCAGCGCGACGAGGAAGCGCGCCAGGTCTTGGACGTGGGGCTCCGAGGCGGCGTTGCGGAGCACCGTGGTGCCGGGGGCCGCGACGGCCGCCATGAGCGCGTTCTCCGTCGCGGTCACGCTGGGCTCGTCCAAGAAGATGTCGGCGGCGTGGACCCGTTTCGCCTCGAGGTGGTAGGCGGCACCGACCGTGATCTCGGCGCCCAGCCGTTCGAGCGCGAGGAAGTGCGTGTCCACCCGCCGCCGGCCGATCACGTCGCCGCCGGGTGGCGGGAGGCTCACCCGGCCGAAGCGCGCCAGCATCGGGCCGGCGAGCAGGATCGAGGCCCGGATGCGCGCGCACAGCGCGGCGTCGAGTTCGCGCGGCTGGGCGCCGGTCGCATCCACCTCGACCGAGTTGGCGCCGGTCCACTGCGCCTTGGCGCCCAAGTGGACGAGCAGCGCGAGCATCGTTTCGACGTCCCCGATGCGGGGTACGTTGTCGATCCGGCAGGGGCCGTCGGCGAGCAGCGTCGCCGCGAGGATGGGAAGAGCCGCGTTCTTGTTGCCCGCCGGGCGGACGGTGCCTTTGAGCGGGCGGCCGCCCGTGACGGAGAAGGACGGAGGCATGGGTGAGGCAAGCTATGCGGCGGCTTGCGCTCGCGTCAAGCGTTCGCGAACGTACGGCTCGTGACCTTCGGTCCGGTGCTGGCGCTCGCGGGACTCGCGGTCATCGGCCTGCTCGCGACGCGGCTGCCGCGCCCGCCCTGGCCGCGCGGCGCCCTGCCGATCGTCCGCGCCGCGGGCGGCGCCTTCCTCCTCCTCGGCCTCGTGCTCGGCCCCGGGATCGATTTCCTGACTCGCCCGGTGCTGAAAACGCTCGCCCCCGTGACGGCGCTCGCGCTCGGTTGGATAGGGGCGACGCTCGGGGCCCGCTTCGAGTGGCGCTCTCTGCGCCGCCTGCCGCGCACCACGATGGTCGGCGCGCTGCTCAGCGCGACGGCCGCCTACGTCGTCGTCGCCCTCGCCGCGGGGGACGGCGCCCTGCTCGTCCCCGCGCTCAGCGCCGCCTGGGCTCCACGGCTGCCGGCGGTGCTCACCCTCGCGGCGGTCGCCGCGGCGTCCGGCCCGGGCGCGGTGGCGCTCGTAGCGCGGGCGGTGGGCGTGCGGGGCAGCGTGGCGCGCGCCCTTGCGCGGGTCGCCACGCTCGAGACCGCGTGCGGCGCCGTCGCCCTGACCATCCCGCTCGCCCTGCACCGCCCCCATCCGCCCGCGGGCAATGTCGAGTTGGGCTGGCTCGCCTGGCTCGTGTTCGCCGTGGGCAGCGGGGCGCTCGTGGGGCTGGTGTTCGGGTCGCTCGCGCGCCTGGGGCCGAGCAGCGGCGACGGGGATCTCGCGTTGGTCGCGGCCCTGTTGTTCGGCGCGGGCATCGGCTATGCGGCCGACCTGTCGCCCTTCGTGGTGTGCGCGCTTGCCGCGGCGCTGATCGTGAACGTAGCCCCGCGGCGGCAGGCCGTGCGGCGCACCCTCGCCGCCGGGGCGCCCGCCGCGTATGTCGTGCTCCTCGTGATCGTGGGCGCGCTGGTGCGGTTGCCGACGGCGTGGCTGCTCGTGGCCGCGCCGGTCCTGGCCGGGCTCCGGATTGCGGCGAAGTGGGGGAGCGAGGGGTTGGCTCGCGCGCTCGGGTTCCGCGGGGACGCGCGCGCGCCCGGCCTCGCGACGGTGGCGCAGGGCGGCGCCACCCTCGCCTTTGGCCTCAACTTCTTCCTCTTGTACGGGGGTCAGGGCGAGTCCGCCGGCGCGGTGTTGACCACCATCGTCGGCTGCGTGCTCGCGGCCCAGCTCGCGGCGCCCGCCGTGGGGCGGTTGGCGCTCGGCGCGGGGTCGGCGCCGTTGACACAGGCGCCCGCTCTGCCCGAGCTTAGTCCGAACGCTCCGGTGGACTGAGGGACATGATCCCGACGTGGGTGGCGGTGGTGACGGGGATCTCGCTCGCGATCCTCGCGCTTGCGGCGGTCGCGATCGCGCTGGCGTCGGTGATCGCGGCGCTCGGCGTGCGCGCCTTCTTACGGGTGCTCCGGGCGCTCGCCGGCCCGGCGCTCGGCGACGTGCGCCAGCTGGTGGCGTCCATCCGGGCCGAGGCCGACGGCCTCGTCGGAACGTCGCGCGACCTGCGCGGCCGCATCGTCAGGGCGGCCGACGCGGCGGAGGCCCGTCTCGCCGACCTCGATGCGCTGTTCGAGGTGGTGCAAGAGGAGGTGGAGTCGACCGCGCTCGACGTGGCGGCCACGCTGCGCAACGTGCGCCGCGGCCTCTCGGTGCTCGAGTGGGGGCGCCGGGCGCTCAAGCGCCGGAGGAAGCACTGAGGGGCCGACAACTGCTCGCGGCGGCGGCGGTCGCCCTGGCGGGGATCGCCGTGCTGCCCGCCGTGGCGCACGCCTGGACCCCCGGCACGCACATCTACCTGGGCGAGTCGGTGCTCGCCAACCTGCATCAGTTGCCCGCCGCCGTCGGGGACCTGTTGCGGGTCTTCCCCTACGACTTCCTCTACGGCAACATCGCCGCGGACACGTCGATCGCCAAGAAGTACGCGCCCGTGGGCCGCCATTGCCACGCGTGGCATGTGGGCCAGGAGATCTACGACCTCGCGCCCACCGATCCACTGCGGGCGTTCGGCCTCGGGTATCTCTCCCACCTCGCGGCCGACAGCGTGGCGCACAACTTCTTCGTGCCGCGGCAGCTGGTTCTCACGTCGAGCACCACGGCGCTGGGGCACAGCTATTGGGAGAGTCGCTTCGAGACGCATCTGGGTGACGCGTACGCGAAGGAGGCGAAGGACGTCATTCTGCGCGACCACACGCCGAGCGACGCTCACCTGGATTCGATCATCTCCCCGACGTTGTTCAGCGTGGGCACCAACCGCCGGCTGTTCCGCGGCATGGTGCACCTGACCGAGAGCGAGAGTTGGCGCTGGGCGTTCCAGCTGATCCTCGAGAACACCCGCTGGGACCTGCCCGACGCCGATGTGGAGCGCCACATGGCGGTGGCGTTC
Organism: Gemmatimonadales bacterium; assembly: GCA_036270315.1. Lineage (GTDB taxonomy): Bacteria > Gemmatimonadota > Gemmatimonadetes > Gemmatimonadales > GWC2-71-9 > AG41. The sequence continues at coordinate 4,636 of DATBCS010000055.1, read as the reverse complement.
GAGTACGTCATGGAGATGCTCGGCGAGAAGGACGCGGCGGCGCGCCGGCTCGACCCGGCGGGGGAGCAGGCGCTCCGGCTCGCCAAGCGAATGCGCCGCCGGGCGCTCCAGGAGGGGGGGCGCGATGAACCCGAGCGGATGAAGGAGACGGCGGAGCAGCATTTCGGCCTGCCGACGCCGGCGCTCGCCTACTGGCGCGCCTCGACGGCGCAACGGCCGTGGCGGGATCGCGATGGCGGGCCGACGGCGTGAGGGGCGTGGGCCGGCGCGCGGCCGGCCCGCTGCCGGTCACGCCGCCAGTTGTTCCTCGAGCATCTTTTGCGCGAGCTTCGGATCCGCCTTGCCGCGCGACGCTTTCATGACCTGCCCCACGAAGAACGGCAGCAGTTTGGCCTCACCGTTCTTATAGCGCGCCACCTCGGCGGGATGGGCCGCGAGCACGTCGCGCACCCAGCCGGCGACCACTCCCGTATCCGCCACCTGGACCAGACCCAGCGCCTCCGCCACGTTGCGCGGTTCGCCGCCCCGCTCGGCCACCTCGCCGAACACGCGCTTCGCAGCCTGGTGCGACAGGGTACCGCCCCGCACCAAGCCAATCAGGTTGGCGAGCGCCCCCGCGGCCACGCGCAGGCCGTCGCCGTGCTCCTTCGCGTCCGCCAAGACCTCGGTCCGCACCCAGTTCGCCGCCGCTTTGGGGTCGGCCCCGGCGTGCACCACGGCCTCGTAGTAGTCCGCGACGATCCGCTCCGCCGTGAGCACGGCGCCCTCGTCGACGGTGAGCCGGTACTGGGCCACAAAGCGTTCCCGTTTGGCCGCGGGGAGCTCGGGGAGCGCCGCGCGCTGCTCCTCGACGAACTCCGGCTTGAGCACGAGCGGCGGGAGGTCGGGGTCGGGGAAGTAGCGGTAGTCGTGGCTCGACTCTTTGGTGCGCTGCGGCCGGACGCTGTTGGTCTTGGCGTCGTACAAGAGCGTCTGTTGTTCGACCACACCGCCGCCTTCGAGCAACGCCATCTGGCGGTCCCGCTCCACCGTGAGCGCTTTCTCCACGTAGGCGAAGGAGTTGATGTTCTTTACCTCGGTCTTCGTGCCGAGCGCGGTCTCCCCGACGCGGCGCACCGAGACGTTGGCATCGACCCGCAGGCTCCCCTTCTCCATATCGCAGTCGGACACCCCGGCGTACTCGAGCACCTGCTTCAACGTGAGCAGATAGGCGCGCGCCTCGGGCGGGGAGTGGAAGTCCGGGCCCGTGACGATCTCGATGAGCGGCACGCCGCAGCGGTTGAGATCGATCGCGGTCTGTTTCGGGAAGCGGTCGTGGAGCGACTTCCCCGCGTCCTCTTCCAGGTGCAGCCGCACGATGCGGGCGATCGCGAGGCCGCGCTCGGGGGACAGGTACGAGAGCGCGCCCTCGGTCGCGAGCGGGTGCTCGAACTGCGAGATCTGGTAGCCCTTCGGCAGGTCGGGATAGAAGTAGTTCTTGCGCGCGAAGATGCTCTTGGCGTGCACGGTGCACCCCAGGGCGAGCGCGGCGCGCACCCCCAGTTTCACGGCCTGCTCGTTCGGCACGGGCAGGGCCCCGGGGAGCCCGAGGCACACGGGACACACGTTGGTGTTGGGCGGGGCCCCGAACGCGGCCGAGTTGCCGCAGAACATCTTCGAAACCGTGTGCAGCTGCACATGCGTCTCGAGCCCGATGACGGTCTCCCACCCACCCGCCCCCTTGGCCACCGCCGGAGCGCCCATCACGCCTCCACAGTCGCCGGGACGACGCGTTCGATGGCGTACGCCGCCTCGATCAGCTCGTCCTCGAGGAACGCCTGGCCGATGAGCTGACCGCCGATCGGCAGCCCCTTGATGCGGCCGATTGGCAAGGAGATCGCGGGCAACCCCGCTAAGTTTGCGGTGACGGTAAAGCTGTCGGAGAGGTACATCGCCACGGGATCGGCCAGCTTCTCGCCCGCTTTGAAGGCGGGGGTCGGCGTCGTGGGGGTGAACAGCAAATCCACCCCCCGGTCGAACGCATTGCGGAAGTCTTGGGCGATGAGCGCGCGCATCTGCTGCGCTTTGCGGTAGTAGGCGTCATAGTACCCCGACGACAGCACGTACGTCCCGAGGAGGATGCGGCGGCGCACTTCCGCGCCGAACCCCGTGCCGCGCGTGGACCGGTACAGCGCGCGCACGTCCGTGGCGCCGTCGAAGCGTGGGCCGTAGCGCGCGCCGTCGTAGCGCGCCAGGTTGGACGACGCTTCGGCCGGCGCGACGACGTAGTAGGTCGGCACGGCGTACGCCGTGTGCGGCAGCGACACCTCGCGCACCGCTGCCCCCTGCTCCTTCAGCAGGCGGATCACGCGGTCGCAGGCGCGCCGCACGGCGGGGTCGAGATCGCCCGGGAAGTACTCCTTGGGGACTCCGATCACGAAGCCCTGGAGCGACTCGGGCACGGTGGGCAGGCGCAGCGAGTCGCGGTCCTCGCACGTGGCGTCCTTGGGGTCGCGCCCGCTGATGACCGACAGCACGCGCGCCGCGTCGTGCACGCTCCGCCCCAGCACGCCGATCTGGTCGAGCGACGACCCGAAGGCCACGAGCCCGTAGCGCGACACTCGCCCATAGGTGGGCTTGATCCCCACGACGCCGCAGAATGACGCCGGTTGCCGCACCGAGCCCCCGGTCTCCGAGCCGAGGGCCGCGGGCACGGCGCCCGCGGCGACGAGCGCCGCCGACCCACCGGACGACCCGCCCGGCACGCGCGCCTTGTCGAAGGGGTGCAGCGTGCGCCCGTAGGCCGAGTGCTCCGTCGACGAGCCCATGGCGAACTCGTCGCAGTTCGTCTTGCCGGCGATGAGCGCGCCCGCCGCCCGGAGCTTGGCGACGGCCGTGGCCTCGTAGGGCGAGCGATAGCCGTCGAGGATCTTGGAGCCGCAGCTGGTGGTGAACTCGAGGGTGCAGATGTTGTCCTTCACCGCGACCGCCATCCCGTACAGGACGCCCGACGGATGCGCGGCCGCCGCCGCCGCGCCGAGCGATTTGCGGAGCTCCTTCGCCGGCGTAAGGGACGCGTTCAGGCGCTTCGCTTTGACGATCCGGTCGGCCGCCGCCTTGGCACCGGCGAGCGCTTCGCTCGGATCGCTCACGCCTCGGCGTCCTCGAAGGCTCCGAGCTTCGGCACGAGGAAGAACCCGTCCTTGAAGGCGGGCGCGAGGCGCTCCGGGCCGAAGGCGAGTGGCCAGGGCTTCACCTCGTCCGCGCGGAACCGCAGCGCGTCCGGCCCCGGGACGAACGGCTTCACGCCCTCGCTCGCCGGCACGCCGCTGATCTGCGCGATGTACTCGAGGATGCGGGACATCTCGGCGGCGAGCCCCGGCAGCGTCGCTTCCGCCACGTCGAGTTCCGCGAGCCGCGCGATGTGCCGCACCTCATCCAGCGTGACGCTCATGCACTCTCCCAATCGCGCTCGAGCCCGGCGTAGGCCACGAGCAGTTGCTTGGTACCGATCTCCTCGTCGTCAAACGCCACCGTCACCTTGAGCTCCCGCCCGGCGCCCGTCACGGCCCGCACCACCCCGCCGCCGAACTTGCGGTGGCGCACGCGCTCGCCGGCGACGTAGCGGGGGGCGTCCTGCGACTCCTCGACCTCCCAGTCCACCGCGAGCGGCGCGCGCGCCCCGCGGCGCGACCGGGTGGCGCCGCCGGCGCCGTCGCGGAAGGCGCGCTCCCACTGCGGGGTCGTGCTACGCTCCTCGAGCACGCCGGCGGGCAGCGCTTCGAGGAAGCGGGACGGCTCCGAGTGCTCGAGCCGGCCGCTGCGGTAGCGGGTGCGCGCCCATGAGAGATACAGTTTTTCGCGCGCCCGCGTGAGCCCCACATAGCACAGCCGCCGCTCCTCCTCGATCCCGCCCGGCTCCCCCGCGGCGCGCGCCAGGGGGAACAGCCCGTCCTCGAGCCCGGCGAGTGCCACGACCGGCCACTCCAGCCCCTTCGCCATGTGGACGGTCATGAGCGTGACCCCGTCGGGGGCGCCCGTGCCCTGGTCGGCGGGCGTCACGAGCGCCGTCTGGGTGAGGTAGCGCTCGAGCAGGGTCGCCTCGGGCTCCCCCGGCTCGTCGACGGCCTCGGCGACCGCGCTCTCCGTCCACGCGGCCGCCCCGGCGATGAGCTCCTGGACGTTCTCCACCCGCTCGATCCCTTCGGGCCCCTCCTCGGCCAGGTAGCGCGCGTAGCCGACCGCGGCGACCACCCGTTCGAGCACGGTGGCCGGGTCTGCCGCAGCGGAGCTCGCGCGCAAGGCGTCGATCGCGCGGGCCACGTCCCGGAACGCCTCCCGCACGTTCGGGCGGAGGTCGGCGATCCGCTCGGCCCCGCGCGCCGTCGCGAGCAGCGGTTCGTGCCACTCGGCCGCGGCGCGCGCGAGCAGGGCAAACGAGGCCTCTCCGATGCCCCGCCGCGGCACGTTCACGACGCGGGCGAAGGCCTCGTCGTCCGCCGGGTTCGCGATGAGCCGGAGGTAGGCGAGCATGTCCTTGACCTCGCGCCGCTCGTAGAAGCTCACCGCCCCCACCAAGCGGTAGGGGATCCCCCGCACGCGGAACGCTTCCTCGAGCGGGCGCGACTGGGCGTTGGTGCGGTACAGGATCGCCATC
>DATBCS010000054.1:0-7528 GCA_036270315.1 Gemmatimonadales bacterium | reverse complement strand
ACGCACGGCAACACGCGGCACCGCAAGCCCGGCTCCATCGCCCCGGGGACCGACCCGTCGCGCATTATCAAAGGCAAGCGGATGCCGGGCCACATGGGCGCGCGCCGCTTCACGGAGCTCGGCTTGAAGGTCGTCCGGGTCGACGCCGAGCGGAACCTGTTGTTCCTGCGCGGCTCGGTGCCGGGGCCCATGAACGGGTTGCTCACCGTGCGCAAACAGGGAGGCCGGAGCCGCCATGATTGAGGCGCCGCACTACTCCGCCGCCGGCGCGAAGCAGAAGGCCGTGCGCCTGCCCGACGCGCTGTTCGACGGCACGGTGAACACGCACGCGCTGCACCGGGCCGTCGTCACCTATCTCGCGAACCAGCGGCACGGGACGCACGACACCAAGACGCGGAGCGAGGTCTCGGGTGGCAACCAGAAGCCGTGGCGCCAGAAAGGCACCGGCCGGGCACGGCAAGGCTCGATCCGCGCCCCGCAGTGGCGGCACGGCGGGATCGTGTTCGGCCCGCACCCGCGCGATTACCGGCTCGGCATTCCCAAGAAGTTGCGCCAGCTCGCGAAGAAATCCGCCCTCAACGCGCGGGCGCGCGAGGGGGCCCTGGTCGTGGTGGATCCGCTCGAGTACGAGAAGCCCCACACCAAGACGCTGCTCCAGCTGCTCCGCCAGCTCGGCGTGGCTGGCAAGAAGGCGCTGGTGCTGACGGCGGGCGCGGCGCACGCCCACAACGTGTACCTCTCGGGCCGCAATATCCCGGGCGTGCGCGTCATGCGGTTCGCCGATGCCACCGCCTACGAGCTGTTGTGGAGCGACGCGGTGGTCGTGGAGCTGCCGGCACTGGGGGCGAGTGGCGAGGCGCCGGAGGAGGCGGACAATGCCTGACCTGCACCAGCTGATCGTGGGGCCCGTGGTCACCGAGAAGTCGTCGGCGGCCTTCGCGGCGCGCAAGGAGTATGCGTTCCGCGTCCACGCGGACGCCACCAAGCCGCAGATCCGGGCGGCGATCGAGAAGCTGTTCCAAGTCTCGGTGACGGAGGTCCGCACCATGGTCGTCCGCGCGAGGCGGCGCACGCTCGGCCGCTACGTCGGCCGGCGGCCGTCCTGGAAGAAGGCGATCGTGACCCTCAAAGAGGGTGACGCGATCGCGGTGTTCGAGGGCTGATATGGGCATCCGCCAGTTCAAACCTGTGACGTCGGCCACGCGGTTCCGCTCCGTGTCGGACTTCGCGGACGTCACCAAGGCGACGCCGGAGAAATCCCTGCTGGAGCCGCTGCGGCGGACCGGCGGGCGCAACAACAAAGGTCACGTGACCATGCGCCACCAGGGCGGCGGTCACAAGCGGCAGTACCGCCGCATCGATTTCCGGCGCGACAAATTTGGCGTGCCGGCCCGCGTGGCTGCGATTGAGTACGACCCGAACCGGACCGCCCGGATCGCGCTGCTGCACTACGTCGACGGCGAGAAGCGCTACATCGTCGCCCCCAAGGGGCTCGCCGTGGGGGACAGCGTGGTGTCGGGCCCGGGCTCCGATATCCGGATCGGGAACACCATGCCGTTGTTCGAAATCCCGCTCGGCACCACGGTCCATAACGTGGAGCTGAAGATCGGGCGCGGCGGCCAGCTGTGCCGGTCGGCCGGGACCGGGGTGCAGGTGGTGGCGAAGGAAGGGAACTACGTCACGCTGCGCCTCCGCTCGACCGAGATGCGGATGGTGCGGGGGGAATGCCTCGCCACCGTCGGCGAGGTGTCGAACGCCGAGCACGAGCTGCTCTCGGTGGGCAAAGCGGGCAAGACGCGCTGGCTCGGGCGCCGGCCGCGGGTGCGCGGCGTGGCCATGAACCCGGTGGACCACCCGCTGGGTGGTGGCGAGGGGAAGACGTCGGGTGGCCGACCCCCCACGTCCCCCTGGGGCAAGGTCGAGGGGAAGAAGACGCGGCACAAGAAGAAGCCGTCCACCAAACTCATTGTGCGCGGGCGCAAGCGCGGGAAGGCGACGCAGTAATGGGACGCTCGGTCAAGAAGGGTCCGTACGTGGAGCCGTCGCTCCTCGAGAAGATCCGGGTCCTGAACGAGAAGAACGAGAAGAAGGTCTTCAAGACGTGGTCGCGGCGGAGCACGATTACGCCCGATTTTGTGGGTCACACCTTGGCGGTGCACACCGGGAACAAATTCATCCCGGTCTACATCACTGAGAACATGGTGGGCCACAAGCTCGGGGAATTCGCGGCCACCCGGTTGTTCCGCGGCCACAGCGCCAAGGGCTCGGCGGCGGAACGCGAGGCCGCTGCAGCCGAAGCGGCGCCCAAGGCGTAACGATGGAAGCCCGAGCGATTCAGCGCAGCGTGCGCCAGTCGGCGCGGAAAATGCGCCTGGTCATCGACCAGATCCGGGGCCGCGCGGTGCCGGAGGCGTACGCCATCCTCCGGTTCTCGAAGAAGCTCGCGGCGAAACAGATCCACAAGGTGCTGCAATCGGCCGTGGCGAACGCCCAGCAGCACGCGGCGCGCCAGAATGCGGCGTTCGACGCCGACCGCCTCCGCGTGCACTACGCGGTGGTGAACGAGGGGCCGACCCTCAAGCGCTTCACCGCCGCGGCCATGGGACGGGCGACGCCGATCCTGAAGCGCACGAGCCACGTGGAGATCCACGTGGCCGCCGACACGCCACCGGCCGCGGCGCCGACGGCCGACGCGCCCGCCGCCACGCGGGCTCGGGCCAAGGGAGGGCGCGGCGCCGCCGCGGGCAAGACGGGGGCCAAACGTCCGAAGCGCAAACCGGGAGCCGCGCGCTCCAAGTCCAAGAAGAAAGAGGGCAAGTAAGTGGGCCAGAAAACGCATCCCTACGGGTTCCGTCTCGGGATCGTCAAACCGTGGCGCTCCCGCTACTACGCGCGCCGGGATTTCCCCGAGCTGCTGAAGGAAGACGAGCTGATCCGCAAGTACTTGAAGACCCGACTGGCGCACGCGGCCATCGCGGACGTGCACATCGAGCGCAAGCCGGGCAAGGTCACCGTCACCGTGCACACCGGACGGCCCGGGGTGGTGATCGGCAAGCGCGGCGCCGAGGTCGACAAGCTGCGCGACGAGCTCGCCCAGCTGACCGGCAAGGAGGTCGGGATCAACGTCGAGGAGATCAAGCGGCCCGAGCTCGACGCGCAGCTGGTGGCCGACAGCGTCGCCCACCAGCTGACGCAGCGCATCTCGTTCCGGCGCGCCATGAAGCGCGCGGTCCAGAGCGCGATGCGGATGGGGGCGCAGGGCATCAAGATCAAGACCGCCGGTCGCCTGGGCGGCGCCGAGATCGCGCGGACCGAGGGCTATCACGAGGGCCGGGTCCCGCTGCACACGCTACGGGCCGACGTGGACTACGCGCTCTCGACCGCCAAGACGACGTATGGGACCATCGGGGTCAAGGTGTGGATCTTCAAGGGCGAGCGCACCGAGGATCTGCACGGGCGCACCTACTCGACGGGCGTCTGAGGCATGCTCGCACCGAAGCGCGTCAAGTTTCGCAAGAGGTTCAAGGGCCGCACGGCGGGGATGGCAACGCGGGGCAACACCGTCGCGTTCGGCGAGTACGGGTTGATGGCCCTCGAGCCGGGTTGGATCACGAACCGGCAGATCGAGGCGTCGCGCGTGGCCCTTACGCGCGAAATGAAGCGCGGCGGCAAGGTGTGGATCCGGCTGTTCCCCGACAAGCCGATCACCAAGAAGCCGGCCGAGACCCGGATGGGCAAGGGGAAGGGGACTCCGGAGGGCTGGGTCGCGGTGGTGAAGCCCGGCCGCATCATGTTCGAGATCGGCGGGATCGCCGAGGACCTGGCGCGCCAGGCCCTCGATCTCGCGTCGGCCAAGCTGCCGCTCAGGTCGAAGTTCGTGAAGCGGGAGGAGCGCTAGGATGACGAAGTCGCAGAAGCCCGAGCAGCTGCGGGAGCTGAAGACGGAAGAGCTCGAGCAAAAACTCGCGGTGCTCACCGAGGAGCGCTTCCGCCTGAAGTTCCGGCGCGGCACCGAGGCGATCCCCAACCCGCTCCAGTTCCGCACGATCCGGCGCGACATCGCGCGTATCAGGACCATTTTGCGGGAGAGGCAGGCGGTATGAGGGGGCGGCGCAAGATCCGCACCGGGGTCGTGGTGAGTGACAAGATGGCGAAGACGGTCACGGTTTCGCTGGTCCGTCGCTTCGCCCACGGCTTCTACGGCAAGCAAGTGGTCCGCACCAAGCAGGTGGCGGCCCACAACGACAAGGGCGCCAAGGCGGGCGACACGGTCCGCATCGTGGAAACGCGGCCGCTGTCGAAGACCAAGCGGTGGCGCGTCGTCGACATCCTTGAGCACGCCCGCTAGAGGGAGGGGCGCGTGATCCAGCAGGAATCGATTGTCAAGATCGCGGACAACTCGGGCGCGCGTAGCGCCCTCGTGATCCGCGTGCTCGGCGGATCGAAGCGCCGCTACGGCGGGCTCGGAGACATCGTCGTGGTCACGATCAAAGACGCCATCCCCACCGGCCAGATCAAGAAGGGGGAGGTGGTGCGCGCGGTGATCGTGCGCACGGCCAAGGAGACCAAGCGGAAGGACGGCTCCTACATCCGGTTCGACGAGAACGCCGCGGTGCTCATCACCGAGCAGGGAGAACCGCGCGCCACGCGCATCTTCGGGCCCGTGGGCCGAGAGCTACGCGAGAAGAAGTTCATGAAGATCGTGTCGCTGGCACCGGAGGTCATCTGAGATGAAGCCGCTCGTCTACAAGAAGAGCCGGCGCCGGCGCACCGAGAGCCGCGAGCCCGCCCGCTATAAGCTGCGGGTCGCCAAGGGCGACACGGTGCGCGTGATCTCGGGCGAGCACCGTGGCAAGGAAGGCAAAGTGCTGCGCGTGTACCCCAAGCAGTTCCGGATCGTGGTGGAGGGCGTGAATGTCGTGAAGAAGCACAAGCGCGCCGCGACGCCGAACGAGGAGAGCGGGATCATCGAGTTCCCCGCGCCCATCGCTGCGTCCAACGTGATGCTGCTCGACCCGAAATCGGGTGAGCCGACGCGCGTCCGGCGGCGCCTCGACAAGGACGGGACGGTGGAACGGGTCGCGGTCAAGTCGGGCCAACCGATCCCCCGGGTGAGGTAGCCACATGGCCGATAGGTCGGAGCGGGACGCGCAGCAGGCCGAGACAGTGGACGCCGGGGCGACGCCTCAAGGCAAGCCGCCGAAGGCGAAGAAGTCGAAGCAGGGCGCCGCCACCCCCGGGGCCTCGGGGCCGGCGCGCGCGCCGGAGCCGGCAGGGCCGCCGCCCGAGCCGGCGCCCCGCGCCCGGCTGCTCGAGTACTACGAACAGCGCGTGCGGCCGAAGCTGGCGCAGCAGTTTGGCTTCAAGAATGCGCATCAGATCCCGAGGCTGGTGAAGATCGTGCTCAACGTCGGGATGGGCGATGCCCCCAAGAACCCTAAGGGGCTCGACGCCGCGGTGGCGGAGCTGGCGGCCATCACGGGCCAGCGCCCCGTGGTGACGCGGGCCAAGAAGGCGATTGCGAACTTCAACCTGCGCGAGGGCATGGCGATCGGCTGCGCAGTCACGCTGCGCGGCCCCCGGATGTATGAGTTCCTGGACCGCTTCATCAGTATTGCCGTGCCGCGGATGCGCGACTTCCGCGGCTTGCCGACGGACAGCTTCGACGGCCGCGGCAACTACAGCGTCGGCATCAAGGAGCAGATGATCTTCCCCGAGATCGACTACGACAAGGTCGAGAAGATCCACGGGATGGATATCACGCTGGTGACGAGTGCCGGCCGCGACGACACTGCCCTGGCCCTCCTGCGTGAGCTGGGGATGCCGTTCCGCGGCGAAGCCCCCGTGGCTGTTGCCTAGGAGAGCACATCGCATGGCGAAGAAGACGTGGATCGAGAAGTCCCGGCGGAAGCCGAAGTTCAAGGTGCGCGGCTACTACCGCTGCCAGCGCTGCGGCCGCAGCCGCGGCACGCTGCGCAAGTTCAAGCTGTGCCGCATCTGTTTCCGCGAGCTCGCGCTGCGAGGGGAGATCCCCGGCGTGCGCAAGGCCAGTTGGTAAGAGACGGAAGGTGAGATGAGCGTGACAGATCCTGTCGCCGACATGCTGACCCGCGTGCGCAATGCGTGCGGGGCAGGACACCGCCGGGTCGACATGCCGGTGTCGAAGCTGAAGGTCGAGATCGCGCGGCTGCTGCGTGACAACCACTACATCCAGGACTTCAAGGTCCTGGACGACGGGCGCCACGGGCTGCTGCGCCTCTACCTCAAGTACCACAACGATGCGCCGGTGATTCGTGAGCTCCAGCGCGTTTCCGCGCCCGGCTTGCGTCGCTACGTCAAGGCGCGCGAGATCCCGCGCGTCAAGAATGGCCTGGGGATGGCGATTCTCTCGACACCCCAAGGCCTCATGTCGGACCGCGAAGCCCGCACCGCTCGCGTGGGCGGTGAGCTGCTCGCGGTAGTCTGGTAGGAGGCCGCTCCATGTCGCGCATCGGCCAGAAGCCGGTCCCGCTGCCCCCCGGCGTCACCGCCGCGATCGACGGGCAACGGGTCACCGTCAAGGGTCCGAAGGGTGAGCTCGGTCGCACAGTCCACGCCGACCTGGCGGTCGCGCTCGAGTCCAACGCGATCCTGGTGCGGCGCCCGTCGGACGAAAAGCGCCATAAGGCGCTCCACGGCTTGACCCGGACCCTGATCGCCAACATGGTGGACGGGGTGACCAAGGGATTCGCGAAAGCGCTGGAGATCCAGGGCGTCGGCTACAAGGCGGAAGCAAAGCCGTTCGGCGTCCAGCTCACGGTGGGGTTCTCCCATCCGGTGCCGTACCACGCCCCCCAGGGGATCAAGATCTCGGTTGACAACAACGTGCTCGTGAAGATCGAAGGCGTGGACAAGGAGCTCGTGGGTCAAGTGGCGGCCGAACTCCGCGCCGTCCGCCCACCGGAGCCATACAAGGGGAAGGGCATCCGCTACGTGGGCGAACAGGTGCGGCGTAAGGCCGGCAAGACCGCCCAGGCGGCGAAATAGCGTATGCGATCAATCCGTACGATCAAGACACAGCGGAGCCGCCGCTATCGGCGGCACCTCCGGGTGCGCAACAAGGTGTCGGGCACGGCGGAGCGGCCGCGCCTGGTCGTGTTCCGCTCCTCGAAACACATGTACGCCCAGGTCGTCGACGACACTCGCCGGGTCACGCTCGTGGGCGCCGCCGACACCTCCGAAGGCATGCAGGTCGACGGCAAGGGGAAAACGGCCCGCAGCTTCGCCCTCGGGCAGCTGATCGCGACCCGTGCGAAGGCGAAAGGGATCACCCAGGTCGTGTTCGACCGCGGCGGGTACCAGTATCACGGGCGCGTGAAGGCGGTGGCTGATGGCGCCCGCAAAGGCGGATTGGAGTTCTAATGGCCAACGAACGGGAACCACAGCCGGCGGCCTCCGTGGCGGGCGAGGTGCATGAGACCGCTGAAACGGCCCACGCCGGGGGCGAGCCGGGGGGCGAGCCGCGCGCGCCGGGCAGCGGGGGTGGTGG
>DATBCS010000053.1:0-6601 GCA_036270315.1 Gemmatimonadales bacterium | reverse complement strand
TGGCCCGCGGCCACGCGCACTGTCGCGGGCCGACCCCGTGCTTTCACGGCGCGGCCGCCACGTGCCGGATGGCGTCGACGCTGCCACCCCCCGCCTCATGAACCCGGACCTCGAGGAGCGGCGCAAACCCGGGGGGCAGCGCGAGATCCGACCGTGTGGCCAGCGGTACCGCGGTGCGACCCCCCGCGACCACCGTGACCGGACCGTTGCCTTGGGACCGGGGCTCGCGCAGCAGGAAGTAGACGCGCACCCGCGCGTGCCACGGCGTGGCCCCGTTCACCCGGGCGAAGGCCGGGAACAGCTCGACCAGGAGGGGGTGCCCCTTGAGACCGCGGGACACGTCGAAGCCCTGCCGCCCGAAGGCGTAGTTCATCGCCCCCTGTCCCACCTGCTGGCCCGTGGAGTCAAACTCGGTGACGCCGAAGTCGGTGAACACGTTCCATTGCTCGCGCGGCATCGCGACGTCGAGCGCCGCGCGCGCGGCCCAGTCGGGCACGCGCACCGTGAGGGTCTCGGGGGGCGTCCCGCGCCCGAGCACGTCGAAGACGCGCTCCGCCCCGACGAGGCTCCCGGCCACACGGCCCGTGACGCTCGCCGGCCCCGGGTTCGCCGCCTCGAGCGGCGCCGTCCCCTCGGTCAGCGTCAGCGGCGCCAGCTCGGCGCGCGTCGTCGCCGTCACGCCGGCACGCGGTGGGGCGAAGACATCGAGCTCGTAGACGCCGGGCACGAGATCTTCCGCGCGCACCGTGAAGCGCGCGGTCCCCGAGTCCTGGCGACCGAGGCCGACCTCTTCGCGGTCGCGGAACGGCTGGCCGTTGGCCTCGTAGAGCCGCGCCGTGGCCCGTTGCTCAACCGAATCGGGGAGCGTCACCGTGGCTTCGAGCGTCGCGCCGGGCTCGAGCACCCGCAGGAAGTAGCGCGCCACGGCCGCCGGCCCGATCGTCCGGCGCTCGTCGTACAGCGGCTTGGCCGCGAGGTCGTAGGGCACGATCACCGTGTTCGGCAGCGTGAAGAGCGGTCCGGCGAGCGAGTCGGTGGGATTCCAGGCGGTCACGGTCCCGACGTACAGGCCGGGCGCCGCGAACGCCGCTGCGCGATACCCGACCGGAATCTCGGTCTCGCGCGGACCGGCGGGGATGCGCGCCGGCGCGGAGAGCCACGCCGCGTTCGCGTGCAACAGGAACTCGGCGGCGCGCCGGCCCGCCACATGCCGCACGTGGAACAGTGCGAGCGTGTCGCCCGGCCCCGCCAGGCCGTCGCGCCGGAACGCGGCCGACGCTCCGCTCGGTGTGCGCACCACGTACTCCGAGCCCTGGTGCCCGCCCACGAGCCAGCGGTACGCGGCCTCGAGCCGCGGGACGCCCGCGCCCTGGTCGAGTACCGTCGCCCCGGCGAACGGCGTGGCCGAGGCGCGCAGCGCCTGCACCAGCTCGGCCGCGCTCACCGAGCGGCCCTCCGCCAGGGCCGCGGACAGGAGGCACGCCGCGAGACCGGCCACGTGCGGCGCCGCCATGCTCGTGCCCCCCTTGATTTCGTTCCCCGTGTCCCAGCGGGGCACCGTCGAGAAGGCGACGCCCGGCGCCACGAGGTCGGGTTTCGCGAGCTCGCCCCCGCGCGAGCTCCACCAGCCCAGCCGATCAGGTCCCGGGGGACTGCCCGGCTCGGCGGCCCGGCCGAAGGGACCAGGGAACACCGCGCCCACCGCGATCGCGAGATCCGCGGAGCCCGGGAATCCGAGCGTCGAGAGGCCCGGACCGTCGTTGCCGGCGCTGATCGTGAACACGACGTTTGGGTGCGCCAGGAGAAAAGCGGTCACGAGCGAGTCGATCACCGCCTGACCTTCGAATTCGTTGCCCACGCCGAAACTCAGGTTCAGCACGAGGGGCATGTTGCGTTGCTCGGCGTAGCGGGCCGCGAACCACATCGCGCGCTCCATGCTCCCCGTCACCGAGATGCCGCCCCGCGCCGCGTTGGCGATCTTCAACCCGATGAGCTGGGCGCCCGGCGCCACGCCATCGAACCCCACCACGCGGAACAGGTCGTGGCCCGCGGCGATCCCGGCGACGTGCGTGCCGTGCCCGCCCGTGTCGAAGTACACATCGAGCAGCGGCGCCCCGTTCACCTCGCTGAAATTCGCGGCGAGCGTGATCGGCTTGGTGCCGAGCGCAATGGTCTCGTGGCCCGCGCGGTAGTCGTGCAGCGGCATCTCGTCCTCGAACGAGCCATTCAGGTTCGTGTCGAGGAACGCCACCCAGCCATCGGTCGCCTTGACCACGATCACCGGGAATTCGTCGGTGTTGTTGCCGTCGCCGTTCAAATCGGCCGCCGGCAGCTTGCCGAGCGGCAGTTCGCGCAGCACCCCGGCGTACCAAGTCGTGGCGCTCGTGAGCCGCGCGATGCGCCCCGCCCCGCCCAAGAGCCGCCCCCCCACGGACACGGTGCCGTCGCCCGGCGGCGTGACGGGCGTGAGGGCGACCCGCCCCTCACCGGAGAAGTCGCGGAGCTCGACGACCTTGGGGACGCCGGTGGAGGTGGTGATCAGGCCGTCGACGCCGGGATCCACGCCGGTGTCGAGGATGGCGATCAGGACGCCGCGGCCGTCGTAGGTCGGATGGGCCGCGCGGAACTGATCCACCCCGGTGCTGCGCAACGGCATGAGCCCCGACAGCCACGCGACGGGCGGAGGCAGCGCCGGCGCTCCGGGCGCGGCGGCGCGCGCGGCGCGGGCGGCGTCGGGCGGCGCGGGGGCCGCGGCGGGGGGCGCGGCGTGCGGCGTGGGCACGGTGGCGGGCCGCCCGCCCCAGCCGCAGGCCGCGACGGCGAGGGGCAGCGCGGCGCGCCAGAGGGCGGCGGGGGCGCGGGGGGCGCGGAGGGCGCGGGCGGTGCGGGGGGCGCCGGCGGGCGTCGGGGTCATGGATGGCTTGGCAGCACGAAGCCTCCGAGATGGGGGCCGGTGAATTCGGTGGCGACTTCCAACAGAAACGCCAGGACGTCGCGGGTCTCCTCGGGCAGCACGATGGCGTCCACGAAGCCGCGGGCCGCGGCGAAGCGGGCGTCGAGCTGATGCTCGTAGTCGCTGCGCATCCCCTCGACTGCGGCGGCGTTGTCGGGTTTCGTGGCGTCGCTCCCGAACACGGCCTGGATCGCCGACTCGCCCTCCATCACCCCCATCCGCCCCGTCGGCCAGGAGAGGAGAAAATCAGGATCGAACCCCTGGCCCGCCATCGCATAGTAGCCGGCGCCCGACGCGTGGTTCACCGTGAGCACGAGCTTGGGCACGGTGGCGGTCGCCATCGCCTCGACGAACCGAGCGCCCGCCCGAATGATCCCGGAGTGCTCCGCCTCGGTGCCGACCATGAAGCCCGACACGTCCTGCACGAACAGCAGCGGGAGGCGCTCGCGGTCGGCGTTCTCGATGAAGTATGCGACCTTCTCGGCGCTCGCGGTATAGATGATCCCGCCGATCTTCGGCACTTCGCCCGTCTTTCCCTTGATGACGCCGCGCGCGTTGGCGATGAGCGCCACCGCCCGGCCCTCAATCGCGCTGTGCCCGCAGATCAGTTCCGACGCCACGTCGGGCTGGAATTCGGTCAACTGGCCCGCGTCGAGCAGACAGTCGAGCACCGCCCGCACGTCATAGCTCATGCGATGATCGGCGGGCAGGAGCTCGTACAGCTCCTTGGGGTCGCGCTTCGGCATCCCGCCTGGCGCCGGCGGGCGGAGCGTGCGGGGCAGCCGCGCCACATACGCGCGGATCTGCTCCAGGCAGGCCGCGTCGTCCGCGGCGCGGTAATGCGCCACGGCGCTCACCGCGGTGTGTGTCCTCGCCCCACCGAGCGCTTCCGCATCGACCACCTGCCCGGTCGACCACTTTACGAGGTTCGGCCCGCCGAGCCCCATGAATGACGTCCCCTCCACCATGAAGATCACGTCGGAGAGGGCGGGCAGGTACGCACCGCCGGCGATACACGGGCCCATCACGGCGGCGATCTGCGGCACCTTCAGGTAGTGACGCATGATCGAGTTGTAGTAGAAGATGCGGGCCGCGCCGTACTGGCCCGGGAACACGCCACCCTGATACGGGAGATTCACGCCGGCCGAGTCCACGAGGTAGACGATCGGGATGCGCTGGCGCATGGCGATCTCCTGCGCGCGCAGAATCTTGCGGATCGTCTCGGGCCACCACGACCCGGCCTTCACCGTGGCGTCGTTCGCAACCACCACGACGGGCCGGCCGGCGATCCGGCCGAGCCCCGTCACGACGCCCGCCCCCGGCGCTTGGCCGTCGTACTGGTCGTAGGCGACGAGCAGGCCGATCTCGAGCCACGCCGCCCCGGTATCGAGCAAGGCCGCCACGCGCTCGCGCGCCGTAAGCTTGCGTTGCTCGTGCTGGCGCCGCACCTTGTCCGGCCCCCCGCCCTGCTCCAGGCGCGCGACGAGCTCCTGATACTCGGCGACGAGGCTGCGGAGCCGGGTCAACGGGACCGGGGGCGAGGGTGGGGGCGGGACGCGAGCGGGGCCGCGGGGCGTCGGCTACGCCGACACATGCTCGGCGGCCCACTCTTCGATGTATTTCACGAGCTCGGCCGTCGGCGTGCCCGGCCCGAACAGCCGCCCCATGCCCTGCCGCTCGAGCGTCTTCATGTCGTCCGGCGGAATGATGCCGCCGCCCGTCACGAGGATGTCGTCGCGACCGGCCTGGACGAGCAACTGCCGCACCCGCGGAAACAGCGTCAGGTGCGCCCCCGAGAGAATCGACAGCCCCACCACGTCGACATCCTCCTGGATCGCCGCCTGGGCGATCATCTCGGGCGTTTGGTGGAGCCCGGTGTAGATGACCTCCATCCCGGCATCGCGTAGCGCCGCCGCCACGACCTTGGCGCCGCGGTCGTGCCCGTCCAGCCCGGGCTTCGCTACGAGAACCCGGATCGGGCGCTTCCGGCCGGGCATCAGCGGCGGAACCGCAGCAGCGCCGCCAGGCTGTCGATCGCGCGCCGGGCGACGTCGTCGTACAGCACGTCGACTTGCGCCCGCTGGCGCAGGGCCTCCTCTACCGCCTCGTCGAGGCGCGGATCCTCGATCGGACCGTCGGCGAGGAGCGTGCGCACCTGGCCCCGGGCCAACGCCTTCAGGGTGGGCTCGATGCCGTTCACCGCCCACCCCGTCCCCACGCCGTCCTTGACCGCGGCGGCATGGGCCCGCTCCCAGGCGCGCTCCCGCTCGTCGCGCAACGCCAACGCGGCCTCGCGGACCTGAGACGGACTGGCCTCTTTGGGATTGAGCCGCACGATGCCGAGCAGCAGGTCGTGCAGATAGGTGTGGAGGTGCGGCACCAGCGCCGCCGCGTCCACGCCGATCCCGGCGACCACGAGGCCCGCGAGCGGACGCTGCGTGTGGAGCTGGAAGATGTAGTCGGCGATGTGGGCGTAGTGACGGTGCTTCTCTTCGCGGATCCGCATGTGGTAGTGATGCTCGCCGAACCCGCCCGCCAGCACGCCACCCCGCCGCGCCTGGCGCTCCCCGTGGAACTTGCCGGCCCGCGTCGCCGCGGCGGTGAGGCCCGGCAGCTCGGTGACCCCGAACGCCGTCACGGCGAACATCCGCGCGCCCGTGCGGTCGCAGGCCGCGACGAGGATCGTCCCGAACTCCTGTTCCACTGCCACGAGCTCGCGCACCAGGGGCGTCGGCTCAACCCCGAGCCGCGAGCGATACACGTGCGGCAGCGGCACCACTTCGAACAGCCCGAGCGCCTGGCAGGCGAACAGCGCGATGCCGCGGGCGGCCGGCAGCCGACTCGGCTCCTCCAAGTAGCGCTGCACGCGCGCCAGGTCCGCCGCCACCCCCTCGCGCACGGCGTGCGGCAGGTCCTGGCGCTCCAGCGCGGTGCGGGCCTCCCGCACCCGGTTCTTCATCTTGATCAGGTACTTGCCCCGCGTCTTGTCGCGCGGCTCGAGCTTCAGGTAGCACGCCACGACCCGGTAGGGGCCGGGCTCGACGGCGTGGAGCCGCCGCACGATGTCCTTCACCTGCTCGAGGTCGGGAGCGAGCGGCAGCGCCGTCATGGTCAGAAGAACACCGGTTCCCGGTAGGCGCCGTAGACGGTCTCGAGCGCGGCGCGAATCTCGTACAGGGTACAGTACGACCGGGCACAGTCGAGCATCGGCCCGATGACGTTCGCGCCGCCGGCGGCGGCGTGGCGCAACGTCTCGAGGCGCTGCGCGACACGCGCCCCGTCGCGCTCGGCGCGGAGCCGGGCGAGCCGCCGCTGCTGGTCTTCCGCCGCGTCGTTCGAGACCTTGAGGACCTCGACCGGGTGGTCGTCCTCGCTCAGGAAGTCGTTCACGCCGACGATGACGCGCTGGCCGGCCTCGAGGCTCCGCTGGAACTCCTCGGCGGAGCGCGCGATCTGGCGCTGGAACCAGCCGCTCTCGATCCCCTTCACCACGCCGCCCACCGACTGGATCTCGGCGAACAGCGCCTCCGCTTCGCGCTCGAGCTGATCGGTGAGCGCCTCGACGTAGTATGACCCCCCGAGCGGGTCGACCACGTCCGCCACGCCGGTCTCGTGCGCGATGATCTGCTGGGTGCGCAGCGCGAGCCG
>DATBCS010000052.1:0-9065 GCA_036270315.1 Gemmatimonadales bacterium | reverse complement strand
TGCTGGCCGCTGCCCTTGTGGGACGAGTATCGCGAGCTGCTCAAGTCCGACATCGCCGACCTCAAGAACTCCGGGGGCCGGGGCGCCGGGACGATCGCGGGGGGGTGGTTCCTGCGGGAGTTCGTGGACGGCTACCCCTGGGTGCACCTCGATATCGCCGGGACCGCCTACACCGAGGGCGAAGGCCCGCATCAGACCAAAGGCCCTACGGCGGTCGGCGTTCGCCTCTTCACCGAATTCATCCTCAAGCGCGCCGCCGCGTGACGCGCCGCGGCCTCTGGGGGGCCGCGCTGCTCGTGCTCGCGGGCGGAGCGGGAATCCCCCAGCCCGCCCGCGCGCAACGCGACTCCAGTGCGCGCGCCGATACCACGCGGCGGGACTCCACCGCCCGGGACAGCACGGCTCGCAAGGACACCACGGCGCGCGATACCACGCCCGCCTACCTCACGGTGTTCGCGGCGAGCGTGCCCGCGGGTCCCTTGCCGCGCGGCACGCGCTTCAGCTTCACCGCCGACTCGTTCGCGTTCTCGAACATCCAGACGCTCTCCGACCTGTTGAGCCACATCCCGGGCGTGTACGTGGCCCGCGGGGGGATCTACGGTCAGGCCGAGATCGGGCTGTACGGGGGGCGCGGGGCGTCGGGCCTCGAGGTCTACTGGGATGGCGTCCCCTACCTGCCGCTCGGGCGCGACTCGGTGTGGCTCGATCCCGCGCGCATTCCCCTCGCGCCGCTCGAGCGGGTCGAGGTCGTCGTCCTGCCGGCGACGTTGCGGGTGTATCTCGTCACCCGGCGCCAGCGGTCCACCGAGACCAGTTCCGAGGTCGGGATCGTCTCGGGCGAGGTGAAGACCGCCAACTATCGCGGCGCTTACCTGCGGCGCTGGCGCTCGGGGCTCGGCCTGTCGCTCGTCGCCGACTACAACTCGATCGACGGTGTCTTCGCCACCTCGAGCACGCCGTTCTCGACCGTCGACCTGTGGCTCAAGGCGGAATACGTGCCGAGTCCCCGGTGGGGGGCGTCCTATGCGGTGCTGTCCTCGAGTTGGCACCGCACCGGGTCGGACAGCAGCGGGCCGACGCCCGATTACCGCACCCAGCGGCGCGACGGCATCCTGCGGCTGTACGCGGCCATGCGCGAGGACGGGCTCGGGCCGCGGGCCGAGCTGACGCTCGCCTCCGCGACCGCGACCAAGGACAGTGCCGTCCCCGACCGCTCGCTGACCCAGCGCGCGCTCACGCTGAGCGATGTGTTCGGGCGGGGGGCAGTGGAGGTGGCGCTGCGGAGCGAGGACACCGCTCGGCCGTGGCAGGTCGCGGCGAGCGCCGCGTGGGCGCCGCGCGCGGCGGTGACGCTCGCGGGCGACGCCCGCCACGCGGCGTACAGCGGCGGGCGCAGCGGCAACCGCGCGCACCTCGCAGCCGGGGTCGCGGGGCCGCTCGGCGTCACGCTGCACGGCGATATCGCCTGGGCGCACGACCTCCAGGCGCCCGTCGACACGGCTGATCACGGCCAACGGACGGTCGATTTCGCAGGGGGCGTGCGGTGGGACTATCGCGGGGTCACGCTCGACGTGGGCGGGGTAAGCCGGGACCCGTTCGCGCCGGTCGGCTGGCCCGCCGGGTTGCGCGGGGTGGCCGCGCTCGATCCCACGCCGCACGCGCGCTACGCCACGGCGCACGGCGCCGTCGCGCTCCTGCCGGGCCTCCATCTCGCCGGGTGGTACTTCAGTCCGCTCGACCACCCGGGGCCAAACTTCGAGCCGCCGCATCACGGCCGCGTGTCGATCACCTTCTACTCGAGATTCTGGCGCGTGTACCGCAGCGGCCTGTTCGCGTTGCGGGGCGAGGCAGCGCTGGAGTCCTGGACCCACGGCACGGCCGGTCGCGCGAGCACGGGGCCGCTCCTGCTCCCCGGGGCGAGCTTCGGGGAACTCAACGTGGAGTTGCGGATCGCCGGCGTCACTATCTTCTGGATCCAGCGCAACGCCAACGGGTTTCGCGGCAGCTACGTCCCCGGGCTCGACTATCCGCGGCACTTCCAGTTCTACGGCGTGCGCTGGGTGTTCACGAACTGAATTGCGGCCGATTGACCTAAGTGCTTTGCGCGACTAGGTTTAAAGTCTGTGCCCCGGAGCATGACGGGTTTCGGTTCGGCCTCAGGCGAGGTGCGCGGCGGGCGGCTCTCGCTCGAGATCCGCACGGTGAACCATCGCTATTACAACCCGCAGTTCAAGCTCCCCTTTGAGCTGAGCGGGGTCGAGGCGCCGCTGCGCGAGCGGTTACGCCAGCTACTCGCGCGGGGGCACGTGGTCGTCGCGGCGCGCTGGGTCGAACCGCCCGCGGGGACGGGCGAGGTGACGCTCGATTTGGCGCGCGCCCGCCAGGTGGTGGCGGCGGCGAAGCAACTCAAGCAACGGTTGAAGCTCAAGGGCACCGTGGATCTCGCCTTCGTGGCGCGCCAGCCCGAGGTGTTGACGCCGCGGAGCGACGGCGCGGGAGCGGGGGCGGGGGCCGAGGTGTGGAGCGAGCTGGCGCCGCTCGTGGAGCGGGCGGCGGGGCAGGTGCTCGAGATGCGGACGCGCGAGGGCCGAGCACTCGCGCTGGAGCTCACGAGCCGGCTCGACGCGCTGGCGACCGCAGCGGACGCGATCGAGGCGCGCGCGCCGGCGCGGCTCGCGGCGGAGCTCGTCCGTCTCAAGCGGGCGGTGGCGGAGCTCGCCGCGGGGGTCCAGGTAGACGAGCAGCGGTTGGCCGTCGAGATCGCCCTGCTGGCGGATCGGCTGGATATCACCGAGGAGGTGGTGCGGCTGCGGGCGCACGTCGCGGCGTGCCGCGTGGCGTTGGGCGCGGACGAGGCGGTGGGCAAGCAGCTCGGGTTCCTCGCGCAGGAGCTGGGGCGCGAGGTCAACACGATCGGCTCGAAGGCGAACGACGCGGCGATCGGCGAGCGGGTGATCGCGATGAAAGGCGAGCTCGAGAAGTTTCGCGAGCAGCTCGAGAATCTCGAGTGACGCCGCGGGTCGTCGTCCTGTCGGCTCCCTCGGGCGGCGGGAAAACGACGATCGCGAAGCAGTTGCTCGCCCGCCGTCCCGATCTCGGGTACTCGGTGTCCGCGACGACCCGGCGGCCGCGGCCAGACGAACGCGACGGGGTGGCGTATTATTTTCTCAGCCGGCTTGAGTTTGCGCGGCGGCGTGACGCGGGTGAGTTCGTGGAGTGGGCCGAGTACGCGGGCGAGTGGTACGGCACGTTGCAGCGCGAGATCGATCGCATCCTCGGCGCGGGCCGGCACGCGGTGCTCGATATCGAGGTGCAAGGGGCGGCGCGGGTGCGGGAGCGCTATCCGCCGCCCCAGT
Organism: Gemmatimonadales bacterium; assembly: GCA_036270315.1. Classification (GTDB taxonomy): domain Bacteria; phylum Gemmatimonadota; class Gemmatimonadetes; order Gemmatimonadales; family GWC2-71-9; genus AG41. The sequence continues at coordinate 5,709 of DATBCS010000052.1, read as the reverse complement.
CGATCGGCATCTTCATCCTGCCGCCCAGCGCCGCCGCCTGGAAGGAGCGGCTGTGGGGGCGGGGCACCGAAACGGGGGAAGCGCTCGCGCAGCGGGTCGAGCAAGCGATCGCGGAGATCCGGCAGGCAGCCGGCTGGCCGCACATCGTCATCAACGACGACCTGGCGCGCGCGGTAGCCGAGGTTTCGCAGATCATCGACGAGGACGGCGCGCGGCCGCACCGTCCGCCGGCCGAACGAGTAGGTCAACTAGTGGACGCGCTGGTCCGCGAGGCGGATCGCCTGCGGCACCGCCCTTCTTAAGGAGAGACTGATGCGGATTATTACCCCGAGCGAGGTCGCCGCGCAGACGCAGAACAAGTATCTCGGTGTCCTCGTGGCGGCCAAGTTCGCCCGGTTCGTGAACGAATTCCCGCGCGACCGCTCGGTCGATTGGGAGGAAAAGCTTACCACGCGCGCGTTTGACGAGCTGGTGCGCGGCCGGCTCACCTACAAGCTCGTGCGGCGGCGGCGCCAAGAGGGCTGATGGCGTTCGCCGGCCGCCGCGTCGTTCTCGGCGTGTCGGGCGGCATCGCTTGCTACAAGAGCTGCACGCTCGCCCGGCGGCTCACCGAGGACGGGGCGGTGGTGGACGTGGTGCTGACGGCGTCCGCCGCCGAGTTCGTGCGGCCGGTCACGTTCGAGGCGCTCACCCACCGGCCGGTGCTGACGTCCTTGTGGCAGCCGGGCCACGCCCTCGCGCACCTCGACCAGCCCGACCTCGTGATCGTGGCACCCGCGACGGCGCAGGTGCTGGCGCGCGCCGCCATGGGCCTCGCCGACGACCTCCTCACCGCCTTGCTCCTGGCGCGCACCGGGCCGGTGCTCGCCGCGCCCGGTATGAATGACGCGATGTACGCCAACGCCGCGACGCGCGCCAATGTCAAGACGCTCGCGAAGCGCGGCTGGCACTTCGTGGGGCCGGAGGTCGGGCCGCTCGCCGAGGGACCGAGCGAGCGGCCCGGGCGGATGAGCGAGCCCGAGGCGATCTTCGTGGCGGCGGAGCGGCTCGTGCTGGGGCGCGCGCCGTGGCAGGGGAAGACGGTGGTGGTCACCGCCGGCCCGACCCGCGAGCACCTCGATCCCGTGCGCGTCATCACCAATCCCTCGAGCGGGCGAATGGGGTACGCGCTCGCGGCGGCGGCGTACGCGCGCGGGGCGGACGTGATCCTCGTCTCCGGGCCGAGCGAGCTGCCGCTGCCCGTCGGCGTGACCGCGCATCGCGTGGAGACGACGGCCGAGCTGGAGCGCGCCGTCGCGGCGCTCGTCAAGCGGGCCGATCTCCTGCTGATGGCGGCGGCGCCCGCAGACTATCGCCCCACCAGCGCGCTCGCCACGAAGCGGCCGCGCACGGATGGCCCCGTCACGGTCGAGCTCGAGGCGACGCCCGACATCCTCGCGTCGCTCAAGCGCCCGCGGCGCTGCGTCGTCGTGGGGTTCGCGCTCGAGACCGGAGGGGATGGCCGGGCCCGAGCCGAGGCAAAGTTGCGGGACAAGGCTTTAGACGCCATCATCCTGAATGACGCGCTCGAGCCCGGCGCGGGATTCGCAGTGACCACGAATCGCGTCACCATCCTCCGGCGGAACGGCGCCCCCATCGAGGTGCCGCTGCTGCCGAAGCGCGAGGTGGCGGACAAGATCCTCGACGCGGTGGAGCAGGCGCTGACGTGAACGACGGGCGGGCACTGGCGCGCGCTTTTCTGGAGCAGCAGCGGGACCTGGGCGGCGATGCGGTCGTGGTGTCCGAGACCGGCGCGCCCCCCGCGGGCGCGCTTGCCGCAGCGCCCGGCCTGCCCACCCCCACGCCGATCCCAGAGCCGCACCGCCGAGCCGACGTCGTGGCGGAGGGGCGCGCGTCCGCGTCCCCGCCGCGCGCCGTCGCCGAGCCGCCGAGCGCGCCGCTCCCCCTGCCGCCGCCGGGCCTGTCGTACGATCCCCCGGGCGGCGATCTGTTCGCGACGGATCCGGTGCAGCAAGCGGGCTCGCTCGCGGCGATCGCCGCGCTCGTCGCCGCGTGCACCAAGTGTCGGTTGTGCGAGAGCCGCGCGCGCACCGTGCCCGGGGAGGGGCCGGCCGACGCGCGCCTCGTCGTCGTGGGCGAGGGGCCGGGGCGGGTCGAAGACGAGACGGGGCGCCCGTTCGTGGGGCAGGCGGGCGAGCTGCTCACGAAGATCCTCGCCGCGATCGAGTGGCCCCGCGAGCGGGTGTTTATCTGCAACGTGGTGAAGTGCCGGCCGCCCGAGAACCGCGTCCCCCAGTACGACGAAGTCGCGGCGTGTCTGCCGTATCTGTTCCGGCAGATCGAGCTCTTGCAGCCGCACGTGATCCTCGCGATGGGCGGGACCGCGGCGCAAGCGCTGCTCGACACCAAGCAATCGCTCGGCGCGTTGCGCAACCAGGTGCACCGGTTCCGCGGCATACCAGTTATCGTTACCTACCATCCGGCCGCCCTGCTCCGGAACCCCAATTGGAAGAAGCCGACCTGGGATGACGTCCGCATCGCCCGCCGTCTCCTCGGCTGAGCGCGAGGTCGCCGGCCGCCAGACTCCGTGGAGCAACGAAGCGGAGCAGGCGGTGCTCGGCGCCATGCTGCTCGACCAGGACGCGGCCCTAAAGGCCGCCGAGCTCCTCGACGACACGATGTTCTACCGCGAGGGGCACCGCCTGCTGTTCCGCGCCATGGTCGCGCTCACCGAGCGCGGCGACGTGATCGATCCCGTGACGCTGCGCGACGAGTTGCTGCGGCGCGGCGACCTGGACCGCGCCGGGGGGATGGAGTACCTGGGCGGGTTGATCGACGTCGTGCCCACCGCGGCGAACATCGACTACCACGCGCGGATCGTCCGCGACAAGGCGGTGCTGCGGCGGTTGATCGAAGCCGCCACGTCGATCATCCAGGATGCGTACGACGGCCGGGTCACCTCGGCCGAGATGCTGGACAACGCCGAGCATCGGGTATTCCAGGTGGCCCAGCTCCGGCGCTCCGAGGAATTCGTGCGGCTCAAGGAGCTGATCTGGCCGACGATGGAGCGCATCGAGCAGCTCCACACGAGCCAGGGCGCCCTGACCGGCGTGGCGACGGGCTTCACGGACCTGGACCGGCTCACCGCCGGGTTTCAACGCGGCGACTTGGTCATCGTCGCCGCCCGGCCGTCGATGGGGAAGACCGCGCTCGCCCTGAACATTGTCCAGCACGCCGCCATCGAGCAGAACGTCGGCGTGGCGATCTTCTCCCTCGAGATGTCCAAGGAACAACTGGTGCAGCGGCTGCTCTGCTCGGAGGGCTTGGTGGACGCCCAGCGGCTGCGGCGCGGCCTGCTACGCGATGACGACTACCCCAAACTGGCGCGCGCGGCGGGCCTACTCGGCACCGCGCCCATCTGGATCGACGACTCCGCGATGCTCACGCCGCTCGCCATGCGGTCCAAGGCGCGGCGGCTTAAGGCGGAGCACGACGTCGCGATGGTGGTCGTCGACTACCTGCAGATGATGCAGGGCCCGACCGACTCGGAGAGCCGCCAGCAGGAGATCTCCTTTATCTCGCGCTCGCTCAAGGCCCTGGCCAAGGAGCTCGACGTCCCGGTGGTGGCGCTCTCGCAGTTGTCGCGCGCGCCCGAGCAGCGCGGGGGCGAGCATCGGCGCCCGCAGCTCTCGGACCTGCGCGAGTCGGGGGCCATCGAGCAGGACGCGGACGTCGTGTGCTTCATTTACCGGCAGGAGTTCTACGACGGGCCCGTGGACCCGAAAACCAACGAAAGCATCGAGGGGCTCGCCGAGCTGATCATTGGCAAGCAGCGCAACGGGCCCACCGGAAGCGTGAAGCTCGTCTTTAAGAAGGAATACACCCGCTTCGACAACTACTCCGGGCGCGAGGCGCCCGCGGAGGCGGCCCGTGGCTAGGGGCGGGCCGCGCTCGGTGTTCCGCTGCACCGACTGCGGGGCCGAGCAACCGAAATGGGCGGGGCGCTGTGATGCGTGCGGCGCCTGGAACACGCTGGCGGAAGAGCCGCTGGGCCGCGCGAGCGGCCGCGCGGCGCGCGCGACAGCGCTGTCCGGCGAGCCGCCGGTGCGACTCGCCGCCGTGGCGGGGACCGCGCTCACCCGCTGGCGCACCGGCCTAGCGGAGTTTGACTACGTCTTGGGCGGCGGCATCGTGCCCGGGTCGGTCACGCTCGTGGGGGGCGAGCCCGGCATCGGGAAGTCCACGCTGCTGTTGCAGTGCGCGGCCCGGCTGGAGCACGCCGGCGTCCCGACGCTCTACGTCTCGGGCGAGGAGTCCCCAGAGCAGATCCGGCTCCGGGCCGACCGGCTGGCGGTGGACGCGGGGGCAGTGCCGGTGCTGGGCGAGACGCGCCTCGAGGCCATCGAGCACCATGCCCGCGCGCTCGGCGCCCGCGTCGTGTTCGTCGATTCGATCCAGACCACCTACACCGAAGCGCTCGAGGGGGCGCCCGGCAACGTGGGCCAGGTGCGGGAGTGCGCCGCGCGCTTGATGCGGCTCGCCAAGGAGGCGGGGCCGGCGGTGCTGCTCGTCGGCCACGTGACGAAGGGCGGGGGGATCGCGGGCCCCAAGACGCTCGAGCACATCGTGGACACCGTGCTCTACTTCGAAGGCGAGAGCACGCTCGACTACCGCGTGCTGCGCGCGGTGAAGAACCGGTTCGGCTCGGTCGACGAGATCGGTGTGTTCCGGATGACGGGCGCCGGGCTCGAGCCGGTGGCCGACCCCGCAGCCGCCTTCCTGGCGGGGCGCACGGCGGGCGTCTCGGGGTCCGCGGTGACGGCGTTAATGGAGGGCACGCGGCCGCTCCTGGTCGAGGTTCAAGCGCTCGCCGCCAAGGCGGGCTTCGGGACGCCGCAGCGGGTCGCGACCGGGCTCGATCACCGCCGCCTCGCGGTGCTCTTGGCGGTGTTGGAGCGACGCGCCGCGTTACCGTTCGGCCAACTCGACGTGTTCGTGAACGTGACCGGGGGCGTGCGCCTGCTCGAGCCCTCGACCGACCTGGCCGTGATGGCCGCGCTCGTGTCGAGCGTGCACGACCGGCCGCTGCCCGCCGATGCGCTGTTCGTGGGCGAGGTCGGGCTCGGGGGCGAGATCCGTCCGGTCGCCGGGCTCGAGCGGCGGCTCGGCGAGGCGGCGCGCCAAGGGTTCCGACGCGTGTTCCTGTCGGCGCGGGCGCGGGTGGGCGAGAGCGGGCTCGTCCTCGTGGGGATGGACGGGATCGGTGAGCTGGCCGGGCGCCTCGCAGCCTGACGTCGGCGTCGTGATCGTGGCGGCGGGGGCGGGGGTGCGCGCCGGACCAGGCGAGCCGAAGCAGTTCCGCCCCATCCAGGGCATTCCGCTGTTGCTGCGCACGCTGCGCCCCTTCACCGCCCACCCGGCAGTCGGCATGGTCGTGGTGGCGCTGCCGGCGGGATTCGCCGCCCAGCCCCCGCCGTGGCTCCGCCCGCTCGTGGGCGAGCGGCTGGTGCTCGTGGCCGGGGGCGCCACCCGGGCGGACTCGGTGCGGGCCGGCGTGGCCGCGCTACCCGCCGCGGTCGGCGTGGTGCTGGTGCACGACGGCGTCCGGCCGTTCGTCAGCCGCGACACGATCGATGCCGTGATTCGGACGGCGCGCACCGGGGTCGGCGCGGTGGCGGCGGTGCCCCTGAGCGACACGCTCAAGGAAGT
>DATBCS010000051.1:0-11118 GCA_036270315.1 Gemmatimonadales bacterium | reverse complement strand
ATTCCGCTTCGTCGTGAATCCGGCGGGCGTCAAGGGAGACGTGTTCTTCGGGGACGACGGCAATTACGCCGACGACTCGTGGGACCCGGTGTGGGAGGTGGCCACGACCGTGGACTCACTCGGCTGGACGGCGGAGATGCGGATCCCGTTCACGCAACTGCGGTTTTCCGGAGCGCGGAATCAGATCTGGGGCGTCCGCTTCGTGCGCTGGATCCAGCGCAAGCAAGAGTTCGCGCTGTTCCCGTTCATGGGTAAGACGGAGAGCGGCTTCACCTCCCGCTTCGCCCACTTGCTCGGGATCCACGACATCCCGCAGCCGCGGCGCCTCGAGCTGCTCCCCTACACCCTGACGCGCGGCACCTACCACGAGCCCGACGTCGCCGGCAATCCGTTCGACCGCGGGAGCCGGTACTTCGGCGGGGCCGGCGTCGACGTGAAGTACGGCATCAGCTCGAACCTGACGTTGGACGCCGCGCTCAATCCCGACTTCGGCCAGGTGGAGATCGATCCGGCGTTCGTCAACCTCACGGCGTTCGAGCAATTCCTCCCGGAGCACCGACCGTTCTTCATCGAGGGCGCCGACATCTTCGCGTTCGGGGGCAACGGCGGCGGCTTCAACAGCTTCGGGAGCACGCCGCAGTTCTTCTATTCGCGCCGCATCGGCCGGCCGCCCCGCGGCGACGCCTATTCGCCGGGGCAGTTCGTGGACTTGCCCGGCACCACCGCGATCCGGGGGGCGGCGAAGGTCACGGGCAAGACGGCGAGCGGCTGGTCGGTGGGCGTGTTGGACGCCGTGACGGGGCGCGAGTTCGCGGGCGTCGCCGATACCGTCAGCGGGGCGCGCTATGCGGACGAAGTCGAACCGCTCACGAATGCGTTCGTGGGCCGGCTGAAGCGCGACTACGCGGGCGGCAACACGACCCTCGGGTTGCTGGCGACCGCGCTTAACCGCGAGATGCGCACACCGTCCCTCGGCTTCCTGCGACGCGTCGCCTATAGCGGGGGCGTGGACGTATTCCACCGCTGGGGCAACGGCACCTACACGCTCGCGGCGAACCTCGGGTGGACGGACGTCCGCGGCGACACGACCGCGATTCAGCTGACCCAGCTCGCCTCCACCCGCTACTTCCAGCGCCCCGACGCCACCAGCTTCCACTACGACCCCACGCGGACATCCCTCTTCGGGGTGACCGGCGAGCTCTATCTCAACAAGGTGGCGGGCAACTGGCTATGGGGCGTCGCGGGGAGCACCACCACGCCGGGCTTCGAGGCCAACGACCTCGGCTTCCAGCACCGCGTCGATCGTATCTCGGGCGCCGCGACCGCCGGCTACCATTGGACGAAGCCGGGGCCCGTGTTTCGCGAGGCGAGCGCGTTTGCCTGGCTCGGCCCGAGCTGGAACTACGACGGGAATAACATCCAAGATCTGATGGGCGCCTTCACCTTCGGGACGTTTCGGAACTTCTGGATTTACAGCGTCAGTGCGACGTTCAACCCCCGCGCGCTCGACGACCGGCTCAGCCGGGGCGGCCCGCTCGCCCAGACGCCGGCCCGGTGGAATACCAACGTGTTTTTTGCCACCGATACCCGCCGCGCCGTGAGTGGCAACGTCGGGTTGTCCTACGCGACCAGCGAGGCGGGTGGCTGGACCCTGTCCCTCTTTCCCGCAGCGGAGCTGCGGCCCAGCGCGGCGGTGACGCTCAGTCTTGGGCCGACCTACTTCGCAGGCCGCGATGCGGCGCAGTATGTCACGCGGGTGACGGACACCACAGCCACGGCCACCTACGGAGCCCGCTACGTGTTCGCCCGCCTGGTGCAGCACAGCCTCGACGCGGCGCTGCGCGTCAACGTGACGTTCTCGCCGATGCTGTCGTTCCAGCTCTACGCCCAGCCGTTCACGTTCGCAGGCGAATACCAAGCCTTCGAGGAGCTGCGGGCGCCGCGGACTTACACGTTCAACGTCTACGGACGGGACAACGGCTCGTCGATCAGTTACGACCCGGTGGCCCAACAGTACACGGTCCACCCCACCGGGTCCCCGACCAACTCGTTCCAGTTCAGCAACCCGAACTTCCGCGACCGCTCGCTGCGCAGCAACGCGGTGCTGCGCTGGGAGTACCGGCCCGGCTCGACCCTGTTCGTGGTGTGGACCCAGTCGCGCTTCGCCGAGGTGACCGACCCGACGTTCGCCCCGATGCACTACCTCGGGCACGAGGTGTTCGGCGACCGCCCGACCAATGTGCTGCTCGTCAAGGTGAACTATTGGCTCAGCCTGTAGCCGCACAGCGCGTCGTATATTTCCCCCATGCCCTTCTGGACGTGGCGACGCAAACTCTCGGCGGGCGGCGCGGTGGCGCTCGCGCTGGCCGGCGGGTGGGCCGCCGTGGTGGTCGCCGTGGCGCTGGCGGCCGCGCGCGACCAGGCCACGCCAGCCGACGCCATCGCCGTGCTCGGGGCCGCGCAGTACAACGGCCGCCCCTCCCCCGTGTTCCGGGCCCGGCTGGACCACGCCGCAGCCTTGTACCAGCGCGGCCTCGCACCGGTCGTGCTCGTGACGGGGGGCGTGGGCTCGGGCGACACGGTGAGCGAGTCCGAGGTCGGCCGCCGCTACCTCGTCAAGGCGGGCCTGCCCGACGGCGCCGTGGTCGCGCTGCCGGCGGGCACGAGCACCCGCGCTTCGCTCGCCAGCGTGGCGCACTGGTTCGCGGGCCGCGACAGCCGGCGCGTGTTGCTCGTCTCCGATGGCTTCCACATGCTGCGCCTCCAGATCCTCGCGACGCGGCTCGGCCTCGTCCCGTTCACCTCGCCCGCGGCCAACTCGCCGATCCGCTCCAACCCGCGACGCAACGCCGGCTACTTCCTCGCCGAGGGCGTCAAGGTCCCGTTCACCTGGGTGTTCAACCGCTGAGGGGGGCGATGCAACTCGCCAGCCGCCGCATCTACACGGGCCGGGTGGTGCGGCTCGACGTCGATACTGTCCGCTTCCCTGACGGCTCCACGGGGGAGCTGGAACTGGTGCGCCATCCGGGCGCCGCCGCGGTCGTCCCATGCGCCTCGGATCCGGCGGCAGCGGACCCGACGATCCTGCTCATCAAACAGTACCGCTACGCCGCCGGCGGCGCGCTGTGGGAGGTCCCGGCCGGCACGCTCGAGCCGGGCGAGGACCCGGCGCACTGCGCCCGCCGGGAGCTCGCCGAGGAGGCCGGCGTGCAGGCGGCCGAGCTGCGCCGCCTCACCTCCATCTGGACGACCCCGGGGTTCACCGACGAGGTGATTCATTTGTACCTCGCGACCGGGCTCACCGTCGGGAAGCCCGCCCACGAGCCCGACGAGTTTATCACGATCGAGCCGCAGCCCCTCTCGCAGGTGCTGACGCGCATTCGCGACGGGGAAATCCGTGACGCCAAGACGATTGTCGCTATCCTCTATATGGCGGGGTTCGTCCGGGGGCGGTACTAAGGGCAGGCACGGCGGGTGGCGGAGCCTCTCGCGTCCGCTGTGTGGCGTGACGGTGTCATCTGGCGGGGACGCCGGAGGGCGGGGGCGGCCAGGGGGCGCCCGAGCAAGCTGTTCCGGCGCAGTGGTTTAACGTCTGGCCTGCGACGGGTACGGTTCGTGCCGTATTTATGAAAGGGAGGGGGAGCGCCGTGGCCCCCGCGATTCACCGGATTTCGACCCGACACAACGGAGCCGCCCGATGCGAGCAGTCCTGAACCAGAAGACCGAGGCCGTGGCGAGCGCCCGGGCGTTGGAGCGCCAGGCGCTGCACGAGTTGGACGACGGCCGGCTGGTGCTCGAGCACCTGGCGGGAGACGCCCAGGCGTTCGGGACCCTCGTCGACCGCTACCAGACCCGCCTCCTCAACTTCATCAACCGGACCATCGGGGACCGGGAGCGGGCGGAAGACCTCGTGCAGGAGGTCTTCATCCGCGTGTTCCGCCACCTGCACCGCTTCGACCAGACGAAGAAGTTCTCGACCTGGATCTACACCATCGCCTCGAACCTGGCGAAGAACGAACTGCGCAACCGCAGCCGTAACCCGCTCGTCTTGTTCCAGACGATCAAGAAGCACTGGGAGGCGGACCACCGCCCCTTGCAGTTCGAGGACACCACGGCGCGACCCGACGACTTGTACCGCAAGCGCTATCTCAAGGATGCCGTGGACCAGTGCGTGGGCCAACTGCCCTCGCACCACCGCGCCGTGTTCGTGCTGCGCGAGCTCGAAGGCAAGAGCTACGCCGAGATTGCCGACATCACGGGCTGCAACCTGGGCACGGTGAAGAGCCGGTTGAACCGCGCCCGCAACAGCTTCGCCCAGCTGATCGAGCCGTTGCTCGAGTAGGCGGGATTCAGCCGCGACCCCCTGCGGGAACCCCCACCATCTCGCACGGTACAAGGTAGCCGTCATGACGTGTGCCGAATTCCTCGACCGCTATACGGACTACCGCGACGGGCTGATCACCGCCCCCCGCGACCTCCGGCGGTGTGAGCGCCACCTGGCCCAGTGCGCCGCGTGCCGCCGCTACGACGCGGCCGTGCGGCGCGGCGTGCGGGCCCTGCAGACGGTCACCACGATCGAGGTGTCCCCCGACTTCCGACGCCACCTCGACGCCCGGCTCGAGGGCGAGCGACGGGCGGCGCGCCAGGTCCCGGCTCGGGCCCGGATCGCCGCCGCCCTGTTCCTCGTGGCCGCACTGGCGCTGGTCGCGCGCGAAGGCGTGCGACGCCCCGCCGTGGCGCGCGCGCCCGCGCTCCCGCGCGTCCCGTTCCCGAAACCGGTCGTCCAGGCGGGCGTGCCGATCGTGTCGTTCCAGGATCCACGGGCGAGCGTGCTCACGGGGAATCAGAACCCCTACGGGACCGCGCTCGTCGAGCCCGCGTCCGCCGGTCGGTAGGCTTTCTCTCGCCGCGAGGCCACGGTAACTTCCGCCCCGTATGGGGGCGATCACGTTTGACGCGCTGCTGCGGAGCCTGAAGCGGGGCGCGCCCGATCCGGTGTATTACCTCCATGGCGCCGAGGATGTCCTGAAAGACGAGGCCGTTCGGGCGCTCCTCGAATGCACCGTCGAGCCAGCGGCGCGGGATTTCAACCTCGACCAGCGCACCGCCGCCGACCTAGACCCTGCCGCCTTGCACGCGCTTGTCAACACCCCGCCCCTGCTTGCGGAGCGCCGCGCCGTGGTGATCCGCGGGCTCGAGCAGCTCCGCAAAACCGCCAAGGTGCGCGAAGAGCTAGTGCGCTACCTCGACGCCCCCAATCCGACGACGCTGCTCGTGCTGGTGCAAGGCGGCGGCGACCCGCCCGATGCCGACCTCGTGCGCCGCGCGACCGCCGTGGCGATCGAGCCGCTGTCCCCGGAGCGGCTCGACCGCTGGTTGGCGCACCGCGCCAGCCAGCTGGGGCTGACGCTGGCCCCGGACGCGGCGGCGCTGCTCGTGAGCGCCGTGGGGAACGACCTCGCGCCGCTCGAGCGAGAGCTCGAGAAGCTGGCGGCGGTCGCGGCCGACCGGCCCGCCACGCGCGCCGACGTCGCCGCGCTCGTGGGCGTACGGCGCGGCGAAACGGTCCAGGATCTCGTCGACGCGGCATTGGAACGGCGCGCGGGCGCCGCGGCGCAGCTCGTCGAGCCGGTGCTCGAACAAGCGGGCATGAGCGGCGTCCGCGTCGTCACCGCGCTGGCCACCGCGCTGATCGGCACGGCGCTGGCCCGCGCCGAGCTCGATGGGGGCGCGCCCCGCGCCCGGCTGGACGCGGTCTTGCTCGCGCACCTGCGCGCCGCGCGCCCCTATGGCCTGGGGGGCTGGACGGAGACCGCGGCCCGCTGGGCTCGCTGGGCGGACGGCTGGAGCGCGCCCGAACTCGCCCACGGGCTCGAGCGCGCCCTCGGCGCCGACCGCGCCCTCAAGTCCAGCACCGTCACGGACGAACGCGGGATCTTGCTCGAGCTCGTGCTGGCCTGCGCCCGCGTGCAACGGGAGGCCGCTTGACGGGGCGGGGGACGGCGGCCGGCTGGGGCGCGCGGCTCGCCGGTGCGCTGCTGCTCGTCGGCTATCCGGCAACGCGCCTCGGGGCGCAGTCCGATACGCTGCGCGCCACCGCCTTACGCGTCGCGCAGACCCGGCCCGATTCGGCACGGGCGATGCTCCGCCGGCTGCTCGCTCGCTTGTCGCCCCAGGACTCGGTGTACCCGGGGGCTCTGTTCACGGCGGGACGCGTGGCCGCGGACGCCACCACGGCTGCGACGGACCTGCAGCGCGTGGTCGTCGAATACGGCCGGTCGGTGTGGGCCGACTCGGCGCTCGTGCTGCTCACCCAGCTGTACTTCGCGCAAGGCGACCCGGCGGCGACCGTGCAGGCCGTGGAGCGGCTGCGACGCGACTACCCCGATTCGCCGCTGAAGTCGCGCGCCGACTTCTGGGGCGCCCGCGCCTACTTCGACCTCAAGGACGACGCGCACGGCTGTGCCCTGATCGCCGAGGCGCTGGAACGCGCCGGCGGCGACGTCGAGTTCACGAATCAGGTGAGCTTCTACGCCGCCCGCTGCCCCACCACCACGGCGACCGTGACCGCACCCCCGCCGCCCCCGGCAGGCGACAGTCAGACGAAACCGCCGCCGCCGGCACCGACGTACGCCGTGCAGGTGCTCGCGGTGAAGAGCACGGGGCAAGTGGACGAGATGCTCACGCGGCTCAAGGTCATGGGCTTCGACGCCCGGGTCGTACGCGACACGAGCGGCCTGTTCAAGGTGCGGATCGGGCGCTATGCGACGCGGGACGAGGCGGTCAGACTCGAGCGTCGCGTGAAGACGCGGCTCGGGGGCCAGCCGTTCGTGGTGGAGGAGCCGTGACGCCGCGGGTCGAGACGGACACGCCGCTGATGCAGCAGTATCGGGAGATCAAGGCGCGGCACCCCGACACGATCCTGTTCTTCCGCATGGGCGACTTCTACGAGATGTTCGAGGACGATGCCCGGGTGGCGGCGCGCGAGCTCGGCCTGACGCTCACGGCCCGCAACAACGGCGGCGCGGCGGACGTGCCGCTCGCCGGCGTCCCGGTGAAAGCCGGGCCCGAGTACCTGCGACGCCTCATCGCCCAGGGACACCGCGTGGCGATCTGCGAACAGGTGGAGGACCCCAAGGTCGCCAAAGGCCTGGTGCGCCGCGAAGTCGTCGAGACGGTCACTCCCGGCAGCGTGCTGGCCGATGAGTGGCTCGAGCGCCGGCGCAACAACTTCCTCGTCGCCGTCGATCCGCGGGGCGCGCCCACAGGGCTCGCGGCGCTCGACCTCACGACGGGCGAATTCGTGCTCGAGACGGTCGCGGCGGAGGATCTCGGCGCCACGCTGGCCCGCTACGAGGCGGCCGAGCTCGTCCTGCCGGCGGGAGCGCGCCTGGCGAGCGCGGCCGCGACGCAGACCGAGCGTGAACCGTCGGAGTTCGACGCGGCGCTGGCGCGCGACGATCTGACGCGAACCTTCCGGCTCGCCTCGCTCGACGGCTTGGGACTCGAGCCGGGCGATGCCGTGGCGCTCGGCGCGGCGGGGGCGCTGTTGCGCTACGCCCGCGAGCTCAAGCCGGGGGGCCTGCCCCACGTGGCTCGGCCCCGCCTGGTGCGACGCGGCGACGTGTTGCTACTCGACGAGATGACGCGGCGGAACCTGGAGCTCGTCGAGCCGCTGCGCCCGGGCGCCGCCGGGGCGACCCTGCTCGACGTGCTCGATCGCACCCTCACGCCCATGGGCGCGCGGCTCTTGCGGCGCTGGCTGCTCGCACCGCTCGTTGACCCCGTCGCGATCAACGCCCGGCTCGACGCCGTGGCCGCGCTCGTGACGGACGTCCGCGGGCGGGACCGGCTGCGCGAAGCGCTCGACGGCGTGCGCGATCTCGAGCGCCTGGCGGGCCGCGCGGCGCTCGGGCGCGCGACGCCGCGCGAGCTCGGGGCACTGCGCGATTCGATCCTCCGGCTGCCCGACGTGCGCGCCGCGCTGGACGGCCTGGAAGCGCGCGGCACCGCCGCCCTCCTCGAGGCGGCCGCCACCGGCTTCGATCTGCTCCAGGATCTCGGCGCCGAGCTCGCCCGGGCCCTGGTGGAGCGGCCCCCGGCGCAACTGGCCGACGGCGACGCGATCCGGCCGGGCTACGACGGCGAGCTCGACGGGCTCAAGGACGCGCGGGACGGCGGCAAGCGCTACATCGCGGGACTCCAGGCCCGCGAGCGCGACCGCACGGGCATCACCTCGCTCAAGGTCGGCTTCAACAAGGTCTTCGGCTACTACATCGAGGTGACGAACCCCCACAAGGCCCGCGTGCCCGCGACGTATGAGCGGCGCCAGACGCTGGCCGGGGCGGAGCGGTATGTCACGCCGGAGTTGAAGGAGTACGAGGCCACGGTGCTCGGCGCGGAGGAGCGCATCGCCGCCCGCGAGGCGGAGCTCGTGGACGCCCTGCGGCGACGCATCACGCACGCCATCGACCGCCCGCAATCCACGGCGGCCCACCTGGCCCGGCTCGACGTATGGAGCGCGCTCGCCGATCTCGCCCAGCACGAACGCTACGTCCGCCCCGAGGTGAACGCGGAGTTCACCATCGTCCTCGAGGGCAGTCGCCACCCCGTGGTCGAACGCATGATGGCGCGCGAGGCGTTCATCCCGAACGACGTCCAGCTCGACCCCGCCGCCCGCGTCATCCTCCTGACGGGCCCCAACATGGCGGGGAAGTCGACCCTGCTCCGACAAGTCGGGCTGTGCGCCTTGCTCGCGCAGATGGGCGCGTTCGTCCCGGCGCGGCGCGCTGTGATCGGCGTGGTGGACCGCCTGTTCACGCGCGTCGGAGCCTCCGACAATCTCGTCCGCGGCCAATCGACCTTCATGGTAGAGATGAGCGAGACGAGCGCGATCCTGCACGGCGCCACCGCCCGCAGCCTCGTGCTGCTCGACGAGATCGGCCGCGGCACGTCGACCTACGATGGCGTGGCGATCGCCTGGGCCGTGACGGAGTTCGTGCACAACGCGATCGGGTGCAAGACGATCTTCGCGACCCATTACCATGAACTGACGCAGCTCACCGAAGCGCTGGCCCACGCCCGCAACTTCAACGTGGCCGTGCGGGAGGCCGGGGACGAGATCGTGTTCCTGCACCACCTCGAGCCGGGTGGCGCGGACCGCTCCTACGGCATTCACGTGGCGCGGCTCGCCGGGCTGCCGGCACCGGTCGTCGGGCGCGCGTGGCAGGTGCTCAAGCTGCTCGAGGCGGGACACCACGTCGCGCACGCGCCCGCGCCTCCCGACGCCGCGCAGCTCGCCTTGTTCGGCGCGCCGGGGGAGGCGCCCCATCCGCTCGTCCAAGAGCTGCAGCGCCTGGATGTGAACACCCTGTCGCCGCTCGAGGCCCTGAACCGTCTCGCGGCGTGGAAACACCAACTGGAGGGGGGCGCGTGACCGGCGGGCGCGGCGCGCTCGCGGGGGCGCTGGCGCTGCTGGCGTTCGGTGCGACGGGCTGCGGCCGGCGGCCCGCGTCGTCGGCGGAGCCCGGCGATGCGACCCAGGCGAGCGCGCCGGCGGATCAGGAACCACCGGTGGCGCTGAACGGCGACGCACCGATTCAGTACCCCCCGCGCCTGTACGATCAAAAAGTCGAGGGCGACGTGGTGTTACGGCTGTTCGTCGACTCGACCGGCCGGCTCGCCCCCGAGTCGAGCAAGGTGGCCGAGTCGAGCGGCTACACCGCGCTCGACTCTGCGGCGCTCGCCGGCGCGCGACAGCTGCGCTTTTCCCCGGCGCGGCGCCACGGCCTCCCCATCGCCACGACCTTCGTCCAACCCATCGAATTCCGGCATCCCGGGGCGAGCGGCGCGGTCACGCGCGGCGCGCCCGATAGCACGAGCTCCCCGTCCCCGCCCTCCACCCCGTCGCGCCGGGCCCGCCGCGCGCCGGAGGTCGCCCCGGGTAGCGCCCCGGCCCTCCCGGCACCGCAACCGATCGTGCCTCCGCGGCGGGCGCAGCCAGACACGAGCGGCACGCCGCCCGACACCCTGCGAGCGAAGCCGGACAGCGGTGCCGCCCCACACTAAGCCGTACGCCACCATCCTGGAGACCATCGGGTGGACGCCGCTCGTCCGCCTGAACCGCGTGACCCAAGGGGTGCGAACGCCGGTGTACGCGAAGGCGGAGTTCTTCAATCCCGGCGGTTCGGTGAAAGACCGCATTGGCCTCGCGATGATCGAAGCCGCCGAAGAAGCGGGGCGGCTCAAGCCCGGCGGCTTGATCGTCGAGGCGACGTCGGGGAACACCGGGGTGGGGCTGGCGCTCGCGGCGGCGGTGAAAGGCTACCGCTGCATCTTTACCATGCCCGACAAGATGTCGCAGGAGAAGGCGCGCCTGCTGCGCGCCCTCGGCGCCGAGGTGATCATCACCCCCACCGCGGTGCCGCCCGACCACCCCGAGAGCTACATCATGAAGGGCCGCGCCATCGCGGCGGCCCACCCCAACGCGATCTTCGCCGACCAGCACTACAACGCCGTGAACCCCGCGGTGCACTATCGCACCACGGGGCCCGAGATCTGGCAGCAAACCGACGGCCGCGTCACCCACTTCCTGTGCGCGCCGGGCACGGGCGGAACGGTGAGCGGCGCCGGCCGTTTCCTTAAGGAGCAGAACCCCCGGGTGCGGGTGATCGCCGGGGACCCGGTCGGCTCGATCTACACCGAGTACGCCCGCACCGGGCAGAAGACCGAGGGGCATCCGTACAAGGTGGAGGGGATCGGTGGGGACAAGCTCCCCACGGCCCTCCACTGGGACGTCATCGATGAATGGATCGCGGTGTCCGACAAGGACGCGATGCTGATGGCGCGGCGGCTCGCGCGCGAGGAGGCGCTCTTCACCGGCGGCTCGAGCGGCGTCAACGTCGTGGCGGCGCTCGAGGTGGCGCGGCGCGTGGACGATCCCCAGGCGCTCGTCGTCACGGTGCTCGCCGACACCGTGGAGCGCTACCTCTCGAAGGTGTATAACGACGAGTGGCTGCGCGAGAACCAGATGCTCGACGCCGAGCGGCTGACCGTCGTGCGCCTGATCGAGGCGAAGAACTCCGGCGCCCCACCGGTGGTCTCGGTCGCGCCCACCGC
>DATBCS010000050.1:0-6422 GCA_036270315.1 Gemmatimonadales bacterium | reverse complement strand
GTTTCAGGGTGCCGGCCGCCGCCGCGTAGACGGCTCGCTCGACTACCACGGCGCACGGCAAGCGGCGGGCTCGCACGGCCCCCTCGAGGGCGGTCCGGAACAGCTGGCCTTCGAGCGCGTGCGCGCGGATGTGCTCATTGCCAATCCTCGCCGGATCGATCATGCTGCCGACGACGAGTGCGACGCGGCGCACGACGTGACCGGCGGCTCGGTACTCCGCGATGAGCGCGCCCACCGACCGTCGGGTGACGCGAGCGACGACGCCCCGGAGCGTCGCCTCGACCCTCGCGGCGTCCGGTGCGCGCGCCCCCATCACGGCGTGGTAGGGTTGGCGCGACGCGGCGACCGCGGGGTCGCTCAGGGCAATGGTGCGGCGGTCCACCACGCGCGGAGCCCGAACCGGGCCGGCCACGAGGACCGCGGTGGCCCAACCGGACTTGACCCGCACGCCGAGCGCGTGGGTCTGCGGCCGGCTCATGGCCGCCGCCGGCGTGCTGGTCTCCGCGGGCGGCGGCCAGCCGCCGCGAGGGCTCTGTCCACCCACGGGCGCAGCGCCTCAACGTCTTCGAGCACGTCGCCTGGCACCCCGTAGTACTGCATCGCCTCGCCGGCCTCGCCGTACGGCCGGAAGGGCGCGAGTCCGTGCGCCTCGAAGTCGGGGCGGGTGGTGTCGTCGACCTTCAGGTAGAGCGTATCGCCGGCGATCAAGGCGAAGAACTCCGTCCCCGCGTAGATGCCGACGCCGCCGAACATGGTGCGGCCCCGCACGCCGGAGAGGATGCGGCCGAGCTGGTCGAGGACGAAGGCGCGAAAGCTCGCGCTCACGGGCGTCGGGGCCACTCGCGCGGGGACGCGAGACCACGCTTCACCACCTCGCGTCACGCCGCCAAGAGGTGGTCGATCGTGCGCAGCTCGTCACTCGTAAATGTCCGCTGCGCCAAGGCCCCGACAGCGTCGTCGATGTGGGCCGGCCGGCTCGCCCCGATCAGCGCTGAGGTGACTTCGGGATGGCGCAGCACCCAGGCGAGCGCCATCTGGGCCAAGGTTTGCCCCCGCGCCTGGGCGAGCGCCTGCAGGCGGCGCACCTTCGCCAGGACCTCGGGGGTGATCTGGTCGCGCTTGAGGAAGCCGTACGGCTTCGCCGCCCGGGAGTCCGCCGGGATGCCCGCGAGATAGCGGTCCGTGAGCAACCCTTGGGCGAGGGGGGAAAACACGATGCAGCCGATCCCCTGTTCCCGGAGCACCGGGAACAGGCCGCCCTCGATGTCGCGGTTCAGCATGCTGTACTTGGGTTGATGCAGCAGGCACGGCGTCCCGAGCCCGCGGAGCAGCTCCCCGGCGCGCCGCGTGTCCTCCGGCGAGTAGGACGAAATCGCGGCGTACAACGCCTTGCCGCACCGGACCGCATGTGCCAGCGCCCCGAGCGACTCCTCGAGCGGAGTCTTGGGGTCCGGCCGATGGTGGTAGAAGACGTCCACGTACTCGAGCCCCAGGCGCCGCAGGCTCTGGTCCAAGCTCGCCAGCAGATATTTGCGCGAGCCCCATTCCCCGTACGGGCCGGGCCACATCAGGTACCCGGCCTTCGTGGAGATGATCAGCTCGTCACGGTAGCCGGCCAGATCCGTGCGGAGGATGCGACCGAACGTGACTTCGGCTGATCCGGGGGACGGGCCGTAGTTGTTGGCCAGGTCGAAGTGGGTAATCCCGAGATCGAAGGCGCGCCGCACCATGGCGCGCGCGTTCGCGAAAGAATCGACGTCGCCGAAGTTGTGCCACAGGCCCAGCGAAATCGTGGGGAAGTCGACGCCACTGCGGCCGGCCCGCTGATAGGGCATCGCGCGGTAGCGCTCCTCCACCGGGCGGTACGCGAGCCCGAGCCGTCGCAACACCGCGCGCACGGCGTCGCTGCGGCGAGCGGTGGCGGTCACGCTATGCGCGCCCGCGCAGCTTGGCTACCCACCAGCGGACGCCCACGAACAGGAAGCGCCAATCGCGCAGGAATTCCGGCGGCTTCCCCTCGAACCCGTGCCCGATGAACTGGAATATCCAGCCGACCACGAACAAGGCGACCGGCAGCGGCCACAGGCCGTGCACGAACAGCGCCGTCACGAACAGCGGGATGGCGAGGGCGATGAGCGGAATCCCGATCGTGTGACACAGTCGGTTCACGGGATGCTGATGGCTCTGGGCGTACTGGGCAATCCAATCGGACATGGGACGTTTACCGAGCATACACTTGGCTCCTTACGCTGAGCATGGTCGGCCACCCGTTCGGGCGACCGAACGTCACACCTCTGGACGGACCGCGCCGGCAACGTGTCACTCCGGGTGGTACACGCCCCACACGCCGCGCAACACGTCGCTGATCTCGCCCACCGTCGCCCGCGCCCGCGCGGCGGCGACGATCGGGGGCACGAGCGGCTGGTCGGCTTGCTCGGCCGCATGGCGCACCTCGGCCAGGGCGCGCTCGACCGCCAGCCGATCGCGCGCTTGGCGCGCCCGAGCAACGCGCTCGCGCTGGAGGGCCGCAAGGGCCGAGTAGTCGGGCGCGGGGATCGCGACGCTCTCCTGGTCGTCGGCGTATTGGTTCACGCCCACGACGACCGACGCACCCGACTCGACGGCGCGCTGCTCGGCGTAGGCGCTCGCGGCGATCGCCTGCTGGAACAGGCCACGCTCGATCGCCCGCGCGGCGCCGCCCGCCTGCTCGATCTCGTCCAACAACCGCCCCGCCGCCTGCTCGATGTGGTCGGTGAGCGCCTCGACGTACCAGCTGCCGCCCGTCGGATCCGCCGTGTCGGGTACGCCCGTCTCGTGCGCCAGGATCTGTTGCGTGCGGAGCGCCAGCGTGGCGCTCTGCGTCGTGGGGAGGGCGAGGGCCTCGTCATACGCGTTCGTATGGAGCGATTGCGTGCCGCCGAGCACGGCGGCGAGCGCCTGCATCGCGACGCGCACCACGTTGTTCTTGGGCTGCTGCGCCGTGAGGGTCGAGCCGCCGGTCTGGGTATGGAAGCGCAGCCGGCAGGCGGCGTCATTCGCCTGGAAGCGCGCCTTCATGAGGCGTGCCCATAGGCGCCGTGCGGCGCGGAACTTGGCGACTTCCTCGAACAGATCGGTGAACGACGCGAAGAAGAAGGAGAGGCGCGGCGCGAAGGCGTTCACGTCGAGCCCCGCCGCCACGGCGCGGCGCACGTACACCAGCGCGTTAGCGAACGTGAACGCGAGCTCCTGGACCGCGGTCGCCCCCGCCTCGCGCATATGATAGCCCGAGATGGAGATCGGCGTGAAGTTCATCCCCTCGGCGGCGACGAACCGGAACACGTCGGTGACGAGGCGGAGCGACGGCTCGATCGGGTAAATGTAGGTCCCGCGGGCGATGAACTCCTTGAGGATATCGTTCTGCACCGTGCCTTGGAGTCGGGCCCGGTTCACGCCGTGCTCTTCGCCCACCACCACATACATCGCGAGCAAGATCGGCGCCGTCGCGTTGATCGTCATGGACGTGGACACACCCTCAAGGGGGATGGCCTGGAACAGGCGCGCCAGGTCGTCCACCGTGTCGATCGCCACGCCGGCGCGTCCCACCTCGCCTTCCGCCAGGGCGTGGTCCGAGTCGTAGCCCATCTGGGTAGGGAGATCGAAGGCCACCGAGAGACCCGTCTGGCCGGCGGCGAGCAGGTGGCGGAACCGGGCATTGGTCTGCTCCGCGGTCCCGAACCCCGCGTACTGGCGCATCGTCCAGCGCTTGCCGCGGTACATCGTCGGATGGATCCCCCGCGTATAGGGGAACGCTCCGGGCGCCGCGAGCTCGCGCGCCGGATCGCCCGGCCAGTCCTCCGGTCCATACACGGGTTTGCGCTCGCTCATCGGGCCCCGACCGCGGTCGGCGCGGCCGCCGCGAGCACCGTCGCCGCGAACGTGACGTCGTCCTTGCTCCCGATCACGAGCGGCGTCTGCTGGTGCAGCTCCGCGGGCATGAGGTCGAGAACCGCCCGGGCGCCGTCCGTGGCGCGGCCGCCCGCCTGCTCGACCACGAACGCGAGCGGAGCCGCCTCGTAGAGCAGCCGCAGCTTGCCCTTGAGGTGGTTGGCGTCCGCCGGGTAGAGGAAGATCCCGCCGGAGATCAAGTTGCGGTGAATGTCGGCGACGAGTGAACCGATGTAGCGAGCGGTGCGGGGCTGGATCGCGCCCTCGCCGTTTTTGAACGCCGCGACGACGCGCTGCACCGCAGGGCTCCAGCGGTTCCAGTTACTCTCGTTCACGCTGTAGTAGCGGCCGACCGGGGGCGTCCGGATGTTGGGGTGGGAGAGCAGGAATTCGCCGATCGTGGGGTCGAGCGTGAAGCCGTGCACGCCCTGTCCGGTCGTGTAGACGAGCATCGTGCTCGAGCCGTACAGGATGTAGCCCGCCGCCACCTGCTTCTTCCCCGCTTGGAGACAGTCGGCCAGGCCGGCCGGGCCGTGCGGCTGCGAGACGCGTCGGTGAATCGAGAAGATCGTCCCGATCGAGACGTTGACGTCGATGTTGGTGGAGCCGTCGAGCGGATCGTACAGGACCACGTACTTGCCGACGGGCGCCTCGGGGGGTACCGGGACGGGGACCGCGTCCTCTTCGGAGGCCGTGATGCACACGCGCCCCGTGTGCTGCACGCTGTGCCGCACGGTCTCATTCGCGAACAGGTCGAGCTTCTGTTGCAGATCGCCCGACAGGTTGACGGGACCGGCGGCGCCGAGGATGTCGGTGAGCCCCGCGCGACGCACGTGCCGCGAGATGATCTTGGCGGCGAGGCAGATGTCGTACAGGAGGTTGGAGAGCTCGCCCGTCGCCTCGGGGTGGAGCCGCTCCTGCTGCATGATGAACCGCTCGATGGTGATAATTTCGGAGCCGTGCACGGTGGTCGTCCGTGGCGAGGGTGATCGGGCCGGCGGCCGCGGGCGGCTCAGGCGAGCTGCACGGGCGTCGTCCCACACCGCGGCGCGAGGGCGACCTTGCGGAAGCCCTCAAGCAGCACGACGTCGAGCGCCGCCTTCTCCTGGTCGCTCCCGAGGCGCAGCTCGGTCAGCACCTCGCCATGGGGCGTGGAGACGTAGTGCGGCGCCAGCCGGTTCAGCGCGTACACCAGCACGTCGCCGCGACACGTATCGCAGCCGCAGAACCGGGGCAACTGGAGCCGGAGCTTTTCGTACTCCCGCTGCACCACCTCGAAGGCCACGTTCGTCACCCCACGACCGGTTGCTCCTGGTCGAGAGGCCACGCCGTGAAGGTCGATCCGGTGGTGCCTGTGAGCCGCACGCGCCGGTAGCTGCCGATCCAGCGCTCCGGGCCGGCAAACAATGCCACCTTGTTCGCCCGGGTGCGCCCCTGTAGCAGCTCGCCGCGCTTCGCCTTCCCTTCCACCAACACCTCGTGCGTCGTGCCGACGAGCGCAACATTCGTGCTGCGGGCGAGGCGCCGCACCGTCGCAATCAGCCGCTCGAGCCGCTCGCCGGCCACCACGTCCGGGACGCGCTCGGGCAACCGCGTGGCCGGCGTCGCGTCGCGGGGGGAGTACTTGAAGGTGTAGGCGTCAGCGAACCCCACGGCTTCCACGAGCGACACGGTCTCCGCGAAGTCCTCCTCGGTCTCGCCCGGGAAGCCGACGATCAAGTCGGTCGAGAGCGCCACCCCGGCCACGGCGCTCCGCAGCGCCGCCACCACCGCGAGATAGCCCGCCCGGTCATAGCGCCGCCGCATCCGCTTGAGGATGCGCGAGCTGCCGCTCTGCGCCGGCAGGTGCACATGCTCGCACACGGTGGGCGTCTCGGCCATAGCCGTGAGCACGCGCTCGGTGAAGTCCGTGGGATAGGGTGAGGTGAAGCGGACGCGGCGGATACCGGCCACAGCGCCGACGGCGCGTAGCAGGTCGGCGAAGTCGTGCGTCCCGTCGGCATAGCTGTTGACGGTCTGACCGAGCAGGGTCACCTCGGTGGTGCCCTGCGCGGCGAGCTGCGCCACTTCCCGAACCACGGCGGCCAGGTCGCGGCTCCGCTCCGGGCCGCGAGTGGTCGGCACGATGCAGAAGGTGCAGCGGTAGTCGCAGCCGCGCTGCACCGTCACGAAGGCGGACGCGCCGGACTGCCGCACCGGGGGGACGTCCTCGTAGTGCTCCCACCCGCGGAACAGCACGTCGGCCGCGCGCTCCCCCGAGCGGGCGCGCGCGACCAGTTCGGGAAGGCCGCGGTAGCCGTCGGGGCCCACGACGAGATCGACCTGGGGAACGCGTTCGAGGAGCCGGGCGCCGAGGCGCTGCGCCATGCATCCCACTACTCCCAACACGGCCCCCGGCCGCTTGTGGCGTTTCAGCTCTCCCAGTCGACCGAGCACCCGCTGTTCCGCGTGGTCGCGTACCGCGCACGTATTCACGAGCAGGACGTCCGCTCCCG
>DATBCS010000049.1:0-24892 GCA_036270315.1 Gemmatimonadales bacterium | reverse complement strand
CGCGAGCAGGAGTCTTTTCACCGTGTACCGCCATCAGGTGGAGGGAGGGGCCAATGGTGGCGCCCGGACGCCGTCCGGGCAAGGCGGCGCCCCGGTGCGTACGGGGCTGCGCGCCACGGCCACCCGACCGCGCGCCGTGTTATAATGGTCAGGCGAGCTAACGGCAGGTGTCACGGCCGACGGCGAGCTCGGGGCCGCACGCACCCTCACGTCAGGAGCAGCCTGATGTCGTCGAAGAGTGACGAGCAGAAGCTGGCCGCCTTGGTCCGCAAGAATGCCGCCAAGGCGGCCAAAGCCAAACGCAAAGTCCAGCGCCAGTACGACCACACCCTTCCTCCAGAGACCACGGAGGAGGACCTCGAGCGGCGCGATTTCTTCTCGGAGATGAAGAAGCGCGAGTTCTAAGTCCGGGGCAGGCCTAGAACCCCGCTTCGACGCCCACGCGAAGGGTGCGCCCGGGACCGCTGAACCGCCACGCGCCGAAGAAGGCGTCGAAAAACGCGTTCAACGCCCGAGTCTGTTCCGCCGGCGTGTAGAGGCCGTTCCCGCTGCCGAAGCGGCTCTGTACCCGGCGGAGGGCGACACAATTCACCGGGCTCGCCCAGGGCGAACAGTTCCGCAAGTCGACCGTCCCATCAGACAACAGGGCGCCCGCCGCACCCGCCTCCCCTGCTAGATCCACGTACTCGGCGGACAAAAGATTGGCCCGATACAGGTCGTTCGTCTGGGTCCCGGTCTCAGCGTACGCACCCTGTATGTTCGTGAGGTTGAGCAGATTGCGCGCGTCGGCGTAGAGCGTCCAGGTAGTACCTCGCGCCTCGAAGCGCTTGGCGAGCCGCAGGTCGAGCGTCTTAGTCCACGGCAGGCGAGAGCTGTTTATCGGCTCAACGGGATTCAAGAGAAAGAAGCTCACCTCGCCCCCCGGCGCGACGATTCCCTGACCCGTATTCTGCAGGCGTGTGTACGGGAGGCCGCTCATCATCCGCAAGGTCACGACGGCGCTGACACTCCGCGCGACCGCACCCAGGGTTGTGCCGGGTTTCCAGCTACTCGGCACCCGCGCGGCCAACTCGCCGTACACTGTGTGGGTCGTGAGGGCCGCGTCGGTTAGGCGCAACAAGTCGTAGGATAGGGCGGCGTTCATGACCTCGCCCCGCGCCCAATCGAGGCGCGCGTCTACGCCCGTCCCGTGGTCGACGATCTCGGGTGTCAGTACGTCGATATTCACCGTCTTGCCCGGAAACGCGGGATCGTCATAGCTCCTGATTCGGTCGGCGTACGGCGTGAGCCGATCCTTGCGGTACAGCGCGACATCGAGCGCGACACTCGATCCGAACGAATGCCGCGCACCGAGCTCGGCGAGTGTCGACTTGACGTAGGCCAGGTCGCGCCCGAAGAGGTCGTTGGTGTTCGTGAAGGAGAGGTCGCTGTTGAGACCGCTGAACAGCAGGGAGAGTGGAATTGGGTTCAGCTGCTGGCCGTACGAGAGCCGCACGGTCGTCTGTTCAGCGAGGGCGAGGGCAACGCTAACCCGTGGCGACAGCGCGGTGTGCGTCTGGGACGGCGCGAACGCGGAATCGAGCGCGGCTTTGTAGCTGGTCTTCAGTCCCACGCCGAAGGCCGGATTGCTGAACGTGCGCCCCGGTACCTTGGAGAACAGGGCGTTGTAGTTCACGCGATCGTAGCGCACGCCCACGTCGATCGCTGCAATCCCGAGGGTGAACTGGTCCCTCCCGAACAGTCCCCAGCGGCTCGGGGCCACGAGAAACGCATTCATGAAAATCTGAGAGAGTAGGCCGCTCGTATAGAATGACACGTCGCCGCGCTCGCCGTCGGCGCCCACCATGAAGCGGTGCCCGCGCCCTGGCTCGCCCTCAAGGAACCATCGACCATTGAGTCGCCGTTCGGAGGCGAGCGTCAGCACCCCGTCGGCGCCACCGGTCCACCATCCTCCCCGAAGCAGCCCGTAGGGGTTGATCCGGCCCGCCTGGAAATTCCGCAGGTCGGTGCGCTGCTGGTAGGGCACCTTGCACGATCCACCCGTGGTGGGCGTGGCGTCTGGACAGATCGCGTTGGTGCGGATGTACTGGATGATCGCGTCGGTAATCGGAAACGGAAACACGTCGAGCCCGGTGAATTGCAGCGGGCTGAACTGGATGCCGAGCGCGGGGTCACGGCTCGTGATTTCGGAGGTCGGGGTCAGCGGACCGTCGATCTCGCGATCGGTCCCGAGGGACAGGTTGACGTTCAGCGTCAAGGGGCTGCCGCGCCACAGGCCCAGGCCCTGGCTCCAGTTCGCCACCACGAGTCGCGACCACATGTGGCTGCCCTGGTACAATAGCGGGTCAGCGAGACTCCGGCCCGGAAACGTCCGCTGCTCGAGCCCGCTCGCGAGTCCCGTGAGCGACAGGCTCGATCCGGTGCCGTAGGTGTAGACCAGCTTCGCCTGCGCGCGAATCAGCGACGACCAGTCCAGCGACCGCCGCAGCCCCTGGCAATCAGACCCGTAGTTGTGGAGGATCGCATCGCGAGTCGGGTTTGCTGGGTCAGATCCTAAGGGACACACGCCGCTCAACTGGACGAACTTGGGCAACGCGGCCGGTGTCACACTACCGTCGGCGTTGACCACGTTGACGACCGTGTCCACGCCGCCCAACGCGTACGTCGGCTGGTCCGCCGCGCCGAGTCCGCGGTACTGCGAGCGCTGCCCCTGCAACGTTCCGGCGACGAACCAGGTCAGATTGCGGACGGACGGGACCGGTCCTCCGGCCGTACCTTCGAGCCGGTTGTACCCGACGCTCGACCCGGTGCCGAACGGTTCGTCACTCTCCACCCGAAACCGGCCGGCAAACGTCGTCCCGCCGCCACGCGTGACGTAGCTGACGGCCCCACCGGCGGCGTCGACGGCGAGGAGCGAGGGAACGCCGGTGGTGACCGCCAGTTCCTCGATCCCGTTGGCGCCGAGCGCCAGTCCCTGCACTCCCACCGTCTGGAAGCGCGCCGGCGCGCCGTCGATGTAGAAGGCGGTCTCCGCAAGGAGACTGGCCCGCACGGAGAGTCCCGGAGCAGAGCCTATACCGATGTCGCCCGTGCGCAGGGCAATGCCCGGAGCGCGTGGTAGCGCTTGCTCAGGATCGTCCACGGGTAGGCTGCGGAGGGCGTCACCCGTGATGAGCGTGCGCGACGTGGGCTCCGGGGGCGGCGCCGCAGCGGCCGGGGTCGCCCCGCCCAAGGTCACATTGAGGACGCTCGCCGCGCCGGCAGGGACGTGAACGCCGGGCCGCTCTGTCGCCGTTCTCCCTCCCCCGTCCACCCGCACGGTGTAATCACCCGCCGGGATGTGATCGACGGCGTATCGGCCCCGCTCGTCCGTCAGTACGCCGAACGCGGTCCCAACGAGCGCAACCTGCGCGCCGATCGCCGGGGCGCCGGCGGAATCGACGACCGTGCCGCCGATCCCACCGAGCACCTCCTGCGCGGTCGCGGGGCTCGCGCCAGCAAGCGCAAGCGAGAGGAACAGCCACCGCCCCGCGCGTGACCTCATAGGGCGGTAGGCCGTGTGGCCGCGCTTGCCCTTGAAGGGACGCAGGCTGAACCGGGGCCGGCTCTCATGTTGGGATGTGGGCGCAATACTGGCGTTTATGGCAGGGCCGCGGACTCTTGCGATTACGTTGCTTTGCGGGCCACCGGCGCGCAACCCGTCCTGTGTGGCGCCGATGCCACGCACCGTGGAGTACCAATCCACCTGCGGCGAGCGCCTGATGCGTGAGCCTCGGGGCTAGTGTGCTGCCGGCCGCCGGGGGTCAGTGCGCGGCGCGCCGTTCAGGTATTCCCGCACTGCCGCGAGCACCTGGATCTGCGCGTCGGCGAGCGAGCCCTCGAGCGACGCCCCGGCCGCTTTCTTGTGGCCGCCGCCGCCGAAGCGGTGTGCCAACGCCGCGACATCCACATCCCCGAGCGAGCGGAAGCTGACCTTCACACGGCCGTTCGCGATTTGGCGGAATAGGAGCGCCAGCCGCACGCCGGCGATCGAGCGGGGGTATTCCACGATCCCGTCGAGATCGTCCGCCGTAGTGTGATGGCGCTGCAGCGCGTCGGGCGGCACGGTCACCCACGCGAGCCCAACGTCCGGCTCCACGACCAGCGTGTCGAGCACCTCGGTCATCAACCGGATCCGCCCCTCCGGCGCGCTCGCGTACACCGCCTCGTAGATCGACTCGGGGTCCACGCCGGACTCAAGGAGCGTGCCCGCAATCCGCAGCGCCCGGGGTGTGGTGTTCGCGAACCGAAACGCGCCGGTGTCAGTGAGGATGCCGACGTACAACGCCCGCGCCGCCTCGGGCGTGATGGGCCATCCGTTGACGCTCGCGAGGTCGAACACGAGCTCAGCAGTCGCGGCGGCCTCAGGCGCGACGAGCCGGGGGCCGGCGGGGAGCGACCCCCCACTCACGTGATGATCGATGCAGATGACGGCGTGCGAGGACTTGATGGCGCGCCCCAGGTCGCCCAGCCGGCCGATGTCGGAGATGTCGAGCACCACCACCACGTCGGCCCCTTCGATCTCGCGGACCGCCCGCTCCGAGTGGTCGGCGCCCCGTGGGAGCAGGAATGCGAACCGCTCCGGGATCGGCGTGGGGTTCGCGATGACCGCCTGGAGCCCGTTCGCGGTCAGCAGGTGCCACAGCGCCACTTCACTCCCGACCCCGTCGCCGTCGGCGTTCACATGGGTGGTCAGCGCTACGCGCCGGCCGGGGGCCAGGGCCGCCGCGACCTCTTGGGCCCGCCGCACGCGCTCCGAGGGGAGCGAGAGGTGATTGGTGGTCGTCATCCGCGTGCAAGATAAGCCGAAACAGCCCCGCGCGGACTCGCGGGAGGGGGCCTACTTGGGGCCTACTTATGAAAGACGATCGCCAGCGGCTGGGCCGTGCCCGGCAGAGTGCCACTCACAGACAGCGTGCTCCCATCGAACGCGTAGGTGGCGATGAACGAGATACTCGCGGGCGCCCCAAGCGTCACGGCGATGGTGTCCTTGGAGAGCGTATAGGGACCCGCCAGGGCCACGGGAGTCGGACCGTTGTTGATCAACGTCTTGAAGCTGTCGGGCGTCCCGACGGTCATCACAAGACTTCCGGTGACGCCTTGGGCGGGTGGCAGGGTGTCCTGGCAGAACGAGACGAGCGTGTAGCTGCCGAGAAGGGTCGCGTACGTCGCGCTGCCCCCCTTGTACGAGGGGCAATACGCGAGCGGCGGTGGACTTGTGCTCTTGCAGGCGGCCCCGACCGCCACCGCCAGTCCCAGGATACAGCCCCACACCCGTGCGGAGCGCGTGCGCCGCGTCATCAGGCCTCCTGGTGGAAGCGCTGCCTGAATCGACCTAGGGGGAGGACGCCCGTCAAGCAAGGGCTGAGCGCGGGCCGTGCGGCGCGGCACGCGTCGCTTGGCGCCGCGCCGCAGCTTCCTACTGCGGCGTCGGCCCCGCGGGTGGGCGCGCGAGCTTCGAGTGCCACACCCCATACCCGAAGTAGAAGAACATCCCGATCACGAACCACGAGCCGAGCCGGATCCAGGTCGCCGTGCTCAGGTGCACCATCAGGTACAGCGCGGAGATGGCGCCGAGCGGCGCCACGATCTGGTAGGCGGGCGTCTTGAACGCCCGCGGCAGGTTCGGCTCGCGCACCCGGAGCACGATCACCCCGATCGAGACGATCACGAACGCGAGCAGCGTGCCGATGGAAACGAGGCTCGCGGCGTCGCGGATCGGCAGGATCGCCGCGAAAAAGGCGACGACGACGCCGGTGATGATCGAGGTGATGTAGGGGGTCTGGAACTTGGGGTGGATCTTGTTCACGAACTGTGGTAGCAGCCCGTCACGCGACATCGACCAGAAGACGCGGGATTGGCCGAGCAGCATGACCAGGATCACCGACGAGAGTCCCGCGATGGCGCCCAGCTTGATGAGGGTGGCCATCCACCCCAGGCCTGCGCGGTCCGCCGCCACGGCGATCGGGTCAGGAACGTTCAGGTTCTTGTACGAGGTCACCCCGGTTGCGACCCCGGACACGAGGACGTACAGCAGCGTGCAGACGAGGAGCGATCCGATGATACCGATCGGCATGTCGCGTTGCGGATTCTTCGCCTCCTGCGCCGCGGTGCTCACCGCGTCAAATCCGATGTAAGCGAAGAACACGATGCCGGCGCCCGCCACGACGCCGTCCCACCCGAACCGACCCGGGCCCTCGGCCGGCGGGATGAACGGGTGCCAGTTGGCGGGGTTCACCGCGTGCGCCGCGAACACGATGAATAAGACGACCACGGCCAGCTTGATGAAGACGATGACGTTATTCGTGGTGGCTGATTCCTTGATGCCGATTACGAGCAGCGTGGTGACGGCGGCGATGATGATCACGGCCGGCAGGTTGAAGATGGCCGTCGTCGACATGCCGTTGGGGCACTGCACCACCGTGCCGCGGGCCGCGGACAAGGCGCACGGGATGTCGAGGCCGATATCGTGTAGGAACGACACCACGTATCCGGACCAGCCAATCGCCACGGTCACGGCGCCGAGGGCATACTCGAGCACCAGGTCCCACCCGATGATCCAGGCGATCACCTCGCCCAGGGTGGCGTAGCCGTAGGTGTAGGCGCTGCCCGCCATCGGCACCAGCGAAGCGAACTCGGAGTAGCACAGCGCGGCGAAGATCGACGCGATTCCAGCGAGCACGAAGGAGAGGATCACCGCGGGTCCGGCGTTCACCGCAGCCACGGTGCCGGTGAGCACGAAGATGCCGGTGCCGATGATGGCGCCGATCCCGAGCAGCGTGAGATTGAGCGCGCCGAGCGCGCGCTTGAGGCTGTGGTCGGTCAGCGCCTCGGTCTGGAGCTCGGTGATGCTCTTGCGCCGGAACAGATCCACGCGCACCTCACGCGAAGGGGAGAGCTGGCCGTGCGAGAAACGGCCGCTAGAGTAGGCCCGCCTCCGGAGCCTGTCAAGGCGCCGGCGCTACACGCTGTAGTTGGGCGCTTCCCGCGTGATCACGACGTCGTGCGGATGCGACTCGCGCAATCCGGCGCTCGTGATCTGGATGAACTCGGTGTCGGTGCGGAGGGCGCGCACGTCGCCCACGCCGCAGTAGCCCATGCCGGAGCGCAGCCCGCCCACCATCTGGAAAATCACGTCGGCGACGGGACCCTTGTAGGGCACCCGTGCCTCGATCCCCTCGGGGACGAGCTTGGACGGCGATACCTCGCCTTCCTGGAAGTAGCGGTCGCCCGATCCCTCCTCCATCGCCCCCAGGCTCCCCATGCCACGGATCACCTTGAAACGCCGGCCCTCAAGCAGGAACGATTCGCCCGGGCTCTCCTCGGTGCCCGCGAGCATCGAGCCCATCATCACGCTCTCGGCGCCCGCCGCCAACGCCTTGACCACGTCGCCCGAGTACTTGACGCCGCCGTCCGCGATCACGGGGACGTCCCCGGCCCCCTGGACGCTGTCCAGGATCGCCGTGATCTGGGGAATGCCGACGCCCGTCACCACCCGCGTCGTGCAGATCGAGCCCGGTCCCACGCCAACCTTCACCGCGTCGACGCCACGCTCGACCAGGGCTCGCGCGCCCGCCGCGGTCGCGACGTTGCCGCCCACGAGCTGCGTGTCGGGGAACGCCTCGCGCAGGCAGGCGACCGTCTTGAGCACGCCTTCCGAGTGTCCGTGCGCCGAGTCCACCACGACCACGTCGCACCCCGCGCTCACGAGGGCGCGGGCGCGGGCCAGGGCCTCGGGGTTCCCGCCCACGGCTGCGGCGACCCGGAGCCTGCCGTGCTGGTCCTTGTTGGCGTTGGGGTGCTGCCGCCGCTTGAAGATGTCTTTGATGGTGATGAGGCCCTTGAGGACGCCCTGTGCATCTACGACCGGAAGTTTTTCGATGCGATGCGCCGCGAGAATCCGCTCGGCCTCGTCGAGCGTGGTCCCCACGGGCGCTGTGACGAGGCGGTCCTTCGTCATCGCCTCGCGGATCGGGCGGTCCAGGGCGCGCTCGAACTGCAGGTCGCGGTTGGTGATGATACCGACCAGGCGGCCTGCGTCGTCCACGATCGGCACGCCCGAGATGCGGAACCGCTCCATCAGGCGCACCGCCTCGCGCACCGGGCGGTCGGGGCCGAGGGTGATCGGGTGGAGAATCATCCCCGACTCGCTGCGCTTCACGCGGTCCACTTCGGCGGCCTGGCGGTCGATCGGCATGTTCTTGTGAATCACGCCGATGCCGCCCTCGCGCGCGATCGCAATGGCCATCTCCGATTCGGTGACGGTGTCCATCGCGGCGGATATGAGGGGGATGTGGAGCGGAATGCCGCGGGTGAAGCGGGAGCGCACGTCGACGGCGCGGGGGTGCGCGCTCGAGTGGCGCGGCACAAGGAGGACGTCGTCGAACGTCAGCGCGGCGCCCGGGCGAAAGGTTCCCATGGCGAAAGTTACTGGGCGGGCGGCCTTTCCTCAACCGTAACGTCGCTCTGCGGCGTGACGTCGGGCTTGGCGTCACTCTTCCTCGCCGCCTCCTCGACGGCCGCCTTGCCGGCCGCGGCCACACGCTCGAGCAGCTTCCCCGCCTTGCCCACGGCGTCCATCGTCCCCTTGATGATCCCGACCGGCACGCGGCCCGCACGCAGCGTGTCCTCGAGCGTTTCCGCCACCTTCTGGAACGGCGGCGCGCCGGCCGGCCGCTCGGCGTACTTCGATTCCAGGAACTCGACGTAGTCGAGCACCAGATACGCCTTCTCCTCGGGCAGCGCTTCGAGCTTACGGAGCAGGCGGTCACGGAGAATCTGATTCATCGCTGGGCCTCGAAGCTGGTGAGGTCGAGCACCGGGTTGCCGAGGAAGCGGCTCCGGCCGGCGCGCACCCGCGCCGTGACCTGGATGACGGTGAGCGGGGTGAGAGCCTCGAACGCCGCGCGTTTAGCCTCAGGTATGACGACGTACACGAAGCCGCGTTCGGGGAGCGGGCCGCGGGCGAGCACGTAGGTCGCGCCGAGGGGGATGTCAGAGCGCAATTCGTCCGCCTTCTGGAGCGACAGGAACTGCAGGGTCCAGCGCAGCAGCTGCCCAGCGTAGCGCTGCGGGTCGGCGCGGAGCTCGGCCGCGGAGACTCCCACCAGCACGCCGGGCGGGGCGCTCTCGAGGTCCGTGCTCTTCACCCAGCCCTCCAGCTGGACGCGGGTCCAGTCGCCCGAGCGCCCCAGCACCCGTAGCGGCGCCGCGGGCACGAGCGTCCCCGCGAGCGGGCCGTCTGGCGCGCGGTACAGGACGGTGCGCCGGGCCGACTCGAGCCGGGACGGATCGACCGGAGCGGACGCCGGGGTGGCGGTGTCTGGTGCACTCGCGGCCGGGGAGCGCCGTCCGACCGCATGCCGCGCTCCGGTCGTGTCCGAGTCAGCGGGCGGCGCGGTGGGCGCGCTCGCCAGGGGCGCCAGCGGCTCAACGGCGTCCTGCTCCACCCAGCCGCTGCGCGTCACATGGATCCACCGGCCGGTCGAGCCTTCGGCGACCTTCGTGAGCAGGAATCCCTGGGGCAGCTTCGCGACCAGGGCGCCGGCGGCCGTGGAGCGCAGGTTCTCCTCGGGGGCACGCGTCACGGCGAGGTCGAAGCCGTTCCGCGTGGTCGTGCCGACCGAGGTCGCGAAGATCCAGCCCTCGAGCGTGGCGCCGACCCACCCGTCCGCCGCGGCGCCGCCCGTGAGCAGGCTGCCGCGCGCCAGCCGCGCCAGGCGCTTGCCCCCCGCCTCCTGGTAGAACCAGGCGCCGTCGGAGGTCACGCGGTAGCGCACTTGAGCGGCGGCGGGCGACGCGGGCGACGCGGGAGCGAGGCACCAGACAACTGGTAGGGCGTGAAGGGCCCGGCTAAATTGCATCCCCTCCAATATGGCAAAGAGCCGAGGCCCGCGCACCCCGGTCGTCTTGATCGTGCTCGACGGCTGGGGCTTTCGACCCGGCCAGGAAGGCAACGCCATTGAGCTGGGGCAGACGCCCACGTGGCACCGGCTCTGGTCGAGTGCACCGCGCACGCTCCTCAACGCGTCGGGGCTCGCCGTGGGACTGCCCGCCGGACAGATGGGCAACAGTGAAGTGGGCCACCTGAACCTCGGGGCGGGACGCGTCGTGCCTCAGGACATGGTGCGCATCTCCCAGGCGATCGAGTCGGGCGCGTTCTTCCGGCTCCCGCCGTTAGTCGAGCTGTGCGGTGCGATCAAGCGGCGCCGCGGCACCCTCCATCTGCTCGGCTTGATCGGCACGGGCGGCGTGCACGCGCTCCACCAGCACCTCGCGGCGGCCGTCCGGGTGGGTCACCTCCACGACCTTCCCGTAGCGATTCATGCCTGGCTCGACGGACGCGACACGCCGCCCCAGTCCGCGCTGGCGTTCATGCAGCAGCTCGTGGAGGGGCTGGCGCCGTACGGCGGGCGGGCCGTCGTCTCCACCGTCGTGGGCCGCTACTACGCCATGGACCGCGATAACCGCTGGGAGCGCACCCGGCTCGCCTACGACGCGATGGTGCACGGCGTGGGAGAGCCAGCGCCCGACCCCGTCACGGCGATCCGGCGCGCCTACCAGGCCGGGGAGACGGACGAGTTCGTGAAGCCCCGCGTGATCGCCGGCGCACCGTTGATCCGTAGCGGCGACGGCGTCTTTTGCGTCAACTTCCGCGCCGACCGCATGCGCCAGATCGTACGGGCGCTCGCGGTGGACGGGTTCGACGGGTTCGACACCGGGGCGCGCCCGACGAACGACCTGGTGACGATGACGCAGTACGACGCGACGTTTCCATTTCCGGTCGCGTTCGGCCCGATGGTGCTGTCGCGCATCGTCGCCGAGGTGCTCTCCGAGCACGGCAAAACGATGTTCCGCACCGCCGAGACGGAGAAGTACGCCCACGTCACATACTTCTTCAACGGTGGTGTCGAAGCGCCTTACCGGGGCGAGGAGCGGCTGCTCGTCCCGTCGCCCAAGGTCGCGACCTACGACCTGATGCCGGAGATGAGTGCCGCCGGAGTAACGGACGTCCTGTGCCGCGCGATCGAAGCGGGGCAGCACGACTTCATTCTCTGCAACTACGCGAACGGGGACATGGTCGGGCACTCCGGGGTACTAAGCGCGGCGGTGAAAGCCGTGGAGACGGTCGATCAGTGTCTCGAGCGCGTCCTCAGGAGCGCCGCGCGGCGCGGCGCCCCGCTCCTCATCACAGCGGACCATGGCAACTGCGAGCTGATGATCGATCCCACGACCGACGGCCCGCACACGTCGCACACTACCAATCCGGTCCCGTTCCTCATCGTGGACGACGACGGCGCGGGATCGCTGCATCACGGGGGCGCGCTGTGCGACGTCGGCCCCACAGTGCTCCGGATGCTAGGGCTCGAACCACCGCCCGAAATGACGGGGCGGGACCTGAGGGAGATCGACTAATGGGCGGTCAGGCGGCGCGGCGGGTGAGCGGGTGGCGGGTTCGGTGCCCGGGCATGGTCGGCGCGGCGCTCCTCCTCGCCGCCGGGGTGCCCGCGGGGCTCGGGGCGCAGGTGGGGTACGATCCGAGTCACTCGCCCTATCACGACACTCCCCGAGGCGGCGTGGCGCTCCTGACCTTCGGCTACCTCGGTGGGAGCCGTGGCCAGGTCGGCGTCGGCATCTCGAACGGCCCGACGGGGGGTGTGCGCTACGAGACGGCGTTGGGCGGCGCGATCGGGGTCTCGTTCGGCGTGGCTTACGCGCAGACGACGCGCTACGTGGTGGATCCCACCAAGGACACGCTGTCGCGCAAGACGGGGCCCTTCGACACCGACGTAGTCCTGGCCGACGCTGGGTTCCAGCTGCTCTTGACCGGCCGGAAGACCTGGCACCGTCTCGCTCCTTACGTGGGTGGCGCAGTGGGGCTCGCGATCGGTGGCGGGTCGCCCCTCGACACGAGTGGCTACACCTTCGGCACGAAGTTCACGGTGATGCCCAGCGCCGGCGTGCGCTGGTATCCCGCGCGGCGCGTCGCGGTCCGCCTCGACTTCAGCGCCGTGCTCTGGAAGCTCACCTATCCCCTTGCCTACAGGCAGCCGGACACGGTGGACGGCGTCCCCGTGCTGCCGATCAGCGCCTCGCTCACGGAGTACACCTGGCATCCCTGGGCCACCATTGGAGTGGGATGGATTTTCTAGGGGAGGGATTCCGGCGCGCCCTCGCGCTGCTCGGCTCGGGGAACGCCGAGGTGTACGGCATCGCGCTCCTGACGCTCAAAGTCGGTGTCATCGCGACGCTCGTCGCGTGCGGCCTCGGCATTCCGGCGGGGTTCATCCTCGCGACGAAGCCCTTCTGGGGCCGCCGCGCGGCTCTGACCGTCGTCAACACGGCACTCGCGTTTCCCACCGTCGTGGTGGGGCTCTTGCTGTACGGGGTGTTGTCGCGGCGCGGCCCGCTGGGAGCGGTGGGCTGGCTGTACACGTGGCAAGCGATCGTCGCGGGTGACGTCCTGATCGCGCTCCCCATCGCCGCAGCGCTGTCGGCCGCCGCCGTGCAGGGCGTCGACCCCCGCATTCGGCGTACGGCCGAGACGCTTGGCGCCGGCCGCTGGCGCGCCGGATGGGCGGTGGCGCGCGAGGCGCGATTCGCGCTCACGGCGGTGCTCACGACCGCGTTCGGGCACGTGATCGCGGAAATCGGCTCGGCGATGACCGTGGGCGGCAACATCCGTGGCCAGACGCGGACCTTAACGACGGCCGTCGCGTTGTACACGGGGCAGGGCGACTTCGGGCTCGCGCTGGCACTCGGACTGGTGCTGCTCCTGCTCGCGCTCCTCGTGAACATCGCGCTCCAGCAGGTGCAGGGGCACGGCCATGCTTGAACTGCGCGCGCTGCGCCATCGTTACGGCGGGCGCATCGTGCTCGACCTCGCGTCTTTCAGCCTTGCGGCGGGCGCGCAGGTCGCGATCGTCGGATCGAACGGCTCCGGGAAGAGCACGCTGCTGCGGCTGTTAGCGCTGCTCGAACGGCCGACCGAGGGCGAGGTGTGGCTCGACGGGGTCCTGGTGACGGGTGGCGGCCGTACCGCGCCCCCACGCCGAGCGGCGGCGCTGCGGCGGCGCGTGACGCTGGTGGAGCAACGGCCCGTGTTGTTTCGCGGCACCGTGCGGGACAACCTGGCGTTCGGTTTGACGTCGCGGCGGGTGGGTCGGGCCGCCGGGAACCGGGTGATCGCCGACGTGGCCGCGCGCCTCAGGATCACCCCTCTGCTCGAGCGCCGGCGGCACGAGCTCTCGGACGGCGAGGTGCAGCGCGTCGCCCTGGCCCGCGCGCTTGCGATTGAGCCCGATGTGCTGCTGCTCGACGAGCCCGCAAGTTCGGCCGATCGCGCCGCGGCCCAAGCGCTGTACGCCGCGCTCGCCGACGAACGAACCCGGCGGCCGCTCGCCGTCTGCCTCGCCTCGCACCAGCTGGAGGATGCGTACCGCTGGGCAGACGACGTGCGCGCCCTCGCCGACGGGCGCCTCTCCCCGGTCACGCCCGAGAATCTGTTTCGCGTTGAGCTGCCGACGGGCGGGGCGGGCGACCTGAAACACGTTTCCGTGGGGCCAATCACGATCGCCGCGGTGACCGACAAGGCGGGGCCCGCGATCCTCGCCGTCGCCCCCCGCGACATCTTCGTGAGCCGGGCCCCGATGCCGTCCTCGGCGCGCAACGTCTTCTCGGGGCACGTGACGCGCCTCGCGCGGCAGCGCCTTGGTACCGTGCACGTCACCGCCGACGTAGGGGTGGAGCTCGTGGCGCTGGTGACGGAGGAGGCGACCCGCGACCTGGAGCTCGCCCCGGGCAGTGCGGTCACGTTCGCCTTCAAGGCGAGCGCGGTGCAGGTGTTCTAGCGATGCCGATCAGCTATCTTACGCGTATCGTTGAGTTTACCGCGACCCACCGGATCCGGCGCGCGGACTGGACGACGGAGCGGAATGCGGCGGACTTCGGGCCCGCGGCGACGGACCATAGCCACCGGTACCAGTGCCGCGTGACGGTGAAGGGCCCGCTCCTCGCCGAGGCGGGCGGCGTCATGCGGCTCGGGACGCTCGACGCCCTGCTCGCGGAAGAGATCACGCGGCGGCTAGACGGTCAGAGTGTCAACGCATCCCTCGCCGAATTTGCGGACGGCCGCCTCCTCGCGACCGGCGAGGCGCTGGCGGTGTACCTCTGGGAGCGCATTGCCCCCCGTTTGCCCGCCGGCATCGCCTTGCATGCGGTGCGCGTGCAGGAGGGGCCGCATCTCTATTCGGAGTACTTCGGTGAACCCTGAACCCCACGCCCCTGGATCGCGCCGGGGCCGCATGCTGGCGGAGTCCGCGGCGGTCGAGGAGGTCCCCGTCTGGCTCGAGGTGAATGGGGAGCCGGCGGTCACGTGGATGTGCAGCCCCGATCAGCTCGAGGAGCTGGCCACGGGGTGGCTCCACGGCGAAGGGTACATCGCGACGCTCGACGACCTGATCAAGCTCCGCCCCTGCGCGACCGACGTCGGCTTCTGGGCCGAGGTCAAACCGGAACGCCTCGCGCTCGTCAAAGGCGAGAACCGCCGCCGGGTGCTCGCCTCTGGGTGCGGCGCGGTGGCGACGTTTCTCGCTGACCCCCGTACCGTCCGGCACGTCGCGCCGCGCGGCGAGCCGCCGGCCCCCGAGCGCTTGCGGGCCCTCTTCAAGGAGCTGTTCGCCCGCGGGGAGCGCTACAACGAGACCGGCGGGATTCACGCGGCAGCGCTCACCGATGATACGGCGCTCCTGTTCCATGCCGAGGACATCGGGCGGCACAACGCGGTAGACAAGGTCATCGGGGCGGCGGTGATCGCGCGCTCGGCGGTCGCCGGGCGGGGGTTGCTCGTCACCGGCCGCATCTCAGCCGAACTGGGCTACAAGGCGGCTCGCGCCGGGCTGGGGTGGGTGGCGACGCCGAGCGTGCCGTCGACCCTCGCACTGACCATCGCGCAGCGCTCGGGCATGGTGCTCGTCGGGCGCGCCGTCAGTGGCACGCCCCACGTGCACCGGCCCGGGGCATGACGCCCGATGCGCTGCGGGAGATCCTCGGCGCGGCGCGCACGGTCGCCGTGGTCGGGCTGTCGCCCAAACCGGAGCGGCCGAGCAACCTGGTCGCGCGCTATTTGCGACAGGTCGGCTACCGCATCGTCCCGGTCAACCCCGGCCATGCGACCATCCTGGGCGAGAAGAGCTACCCCACGCTCAGCGCCGCCGCCCGAGAGCACACGATTGACATCGTGGACGTGTTCCGACGGAGCGAGTTCGCCGGAGAAGTCGTGGACGACGCCATCCAGCTCCGGCCGCAGCTTATCTGGCTCCAGCGCGGGGTGGTGGACCAGGCCGCCGAAGAGCACGCTCGAGCGGCGGGGATCCCGTTCGCAATGGACCGCTGCTTGATGGTCGAGCACCAGGCCCTCCAGCGTTGATGCGGACCCCGACGTCGCGCCGCCCGCTCGCCCCGCCGCGCCCCGCGACGCCCCGGCGCGCTGCGCGGGGAACCCTGGGAGGCGCTCCGCGCCGGGTCGGCCAGCTCCTTGCCCTCGGCTCGGTCCTCGCGGCAGCGGCAGCGGCGCAGACCCCGCATGAGCCGAACCTCATTGTCGCGGCGTACGCCGGCGTGATCACCGGCCACGAGCTGTGGAGCGTGGGCAGGCAACCGGTGTGCCAAGAGAGTGGCACTGGGGGGGCGTTCACGTGCGCTCCGCCCGTCGATACGATGGCGATCTCCCGCACCGTCGAGCCGAGCCTCGCTGGCGGCCTCACCGTCACCTACTTCCCGCAGCGGGCCCTCGGGGTGCAGTTCGACGTCGCGTATCTGGGCCTGCCACTCAGCACGCACTGCACACTCGTCAACGGGGGCAGCGCCCAGAATCAGCAGGTCTGCGCCAGCACCGTGTCGAGCCCTTCGGCCAGCGCCATCGCCTTCGAGCTCGGCGCGATCGTGCGCCACCCGTCGGGCGCGAGCGGCCTCAGTCCCTACGTCCGCGCGGGGTTCGGCCTAGTGACGCGAGGCAGCAGTACGGTTGAAGTGGTCGGGTCGTTCGCCCAGGGCGCGACCCTTTACACCCGTCCGGTGATAACGGACGACTCGCCGAAGCACACGTCGGCGAGCCTCACCGTGGGAGCGGGGTTGATCGTTTCGCTCAGCCCCGGCTACGCATTCCGACTCGAAGCGCGCGACGTCTACGCGAGCCTCGCCCGCGTCGAGGGTCCCGCCGATGTCAACTCAGGCGTCGCCCTCACCGGCACCCGTTTCTATCATCACCTGCTGCTCTCGATGGGCCTGGGCATCGTCTTGGAGCAAAAGCGGGGGCGGCGCTACTGAGCGTGCGCGCCGCCGTGCTGGCCGGCGGCGCCGCCAGCCGTTACGGTGGGCGTCCCAAAGGATTGGAAGCGTTGGGCGGCCGCCGGATTCTCGACCGCGTGGTGGACGCCCTCCAGGCGGTGGCGGGCGAGCCGCCGCTCCTCGTCGCGAACGCGCCCGAGGGAGCGAGCTGGCGCCCCGACCTGCGCGTCATCCCAGACGTGCGCCCCGGGTACGGCAGTCTCGGGGGCATTTACACCGCCGTGGTCTCGGGATCGGGCCCGGTGTTGTGCGTCGCCTGGGACATGCCGTTCGTCGTGACAGGCCTGTTGCAGGCGCTAGCGGACGGTGCGGCCGGGTACGATGCCTTCCTTCCCGCGAGCGACGGCCGCCGCGGCGTGGAGCCGCTGTGCGCCGTGTACGGCCCGGCGTGCGGTCCGGCGATCGAACGGCAGCTCGCCCGCGGCGATCTGCGGGCCATCGGCTTCCACGCCGCCGTGCGGGTCGGTACACTACCCCTCGACCGGGTAGCGGCCTTTGGGGACCCGGCGGTGCTGTTCTTCAACGTGAACACGCCCGAAGACTTCGAGCGAGCGGAGGCGGTGTGGCGGCAACGCGGATGATCTCGATCATCGGCCGCAAGAACGCCGGGAAGACCACCCTGTTGGTCGCGCTGTCGGCGGAGCTCGCCCGCCGCAAGTTCCGTGTGATGACGATCAAGCACGGGACGCATCCGGCCGACACCGACCAGCGCGGCAAGGACAGCTGGCGGCACTGGCACGAGGGCAAGGCGGAGCGGGTGCTGATGGAGGGGCCGGGGCAGCGGGTGTTGTGGGAGAAGACGGAGCGGGAGGCCGACCCGCTCGCGCTGGCGCGCCGCTACCTCGAGGGCGCGGACATCGTCCTCGTCGAGGGGTTCAAGGGCGCGCCGCTGCCCAAGATCGAGGTATACCGCCTCGCTGCCGGGCCGGAGCCGCTGTTCGATCCCGCGGCACACGACCCCGCCAACTGGATCGCCATGGTCACCGACAACCCGACCTATCGCGCGGTGTTTCCCGTGTTTCGCTTCTCGGACACCGCCTGGCTCGTGACGCTCGCCAATCTCGCGTGGGATCGCGCCAAGATCCTCGCGCCGTAAGATGCTGACCCCCACCGACGCGGCCTCCCTCATCCTCGAGCATATCGCCCCGCTCCCCGCCGCGCGACGCCCGTTGCGCGACGCCCTCGACTTGGTCCTCGCCGAGGACGTCCCGAGCCCCATCGACCTCCCTCCCTGGAACAACTCCGCGATGGACGGCTACGCGGCGCGCGCCGTCGACGTCACGTCGGCCACGCGTGAGCGCCCGGTGACCCTGACCGTGCTCGAGGCGGTGGCGGCGGGGCAGCGCCCCACCCAACCGCTGGGACCGGGCCAGGCGACGCGCATCTTTACGGGCGCGCCCCTGCCCGTGGGGGCGGACACGGTCGTCCGGCAGGAGGACACGGAGCCGGGTGAGCCGCGGGAGCGGGTGCGGGTGGTGACCGGACGCGACGCCGGGAAGAACGTGCGGCATCGCGGCGAGGACCTGCGCCAGGGCGTGCTCGCGCTCGCCGCCGGCACGCCGCTCGGCCCTGCCCAGCTCGGCGTGCTCGCGTCGATCGCCCACGGCCAGCCGCTCGTGCACCCCGCGCCCCGGGTCGCCTTTCTGGGATCGGGGGACGAGATCGTCGATCTCGACCACGCGGAGGAGATCCTCGCGGGGCGCAAGATCGCGACGTCGAACTCGTACACCCTGTTTGGGATGATTCGCCGCGCGGGCGGCGTCCCCGTCGACCTCGGCGTCGCGCGGGACACGAAGGACAGCTTGCGCCAGCACTTCGCGGGGGCGCGGGATGCGGACCTCGTCGTCACCACCGCCGGCGTGAGCGTGGGGGAGCACGACCTGGTGCGCGACGTCCTGACGGAGCTGGGCTGCGACATGAAGCTGTGGCGCATCCGCATGCGCCCGGGGGCCCCGCTCGGCTTCGGGCTGCTGGACGGCAAGCCGTGGATCGGGTTGCCGGGGAACCCCGTGAGCACGATGGTCACCTTCGAATTGTTCGTGCGCCCGGCGATTCGCCGGCTGCTGGGCCACCCGCTGCCGTTCCGCCGCACGGTGCCAGTCTGCGTGGTCGAGCCGATCACGCTGGGTCCGAAGCTCCGGCACTTCTTGCGCGCCGTGGTCGAGCCGCACGGTCCCGGTGGGACGTTGACGGCGCGCTTGACGGGCCCCCAGGGGTCGGGCATCCTCACCTCCATGGCCCGGGCCAACGCGCTGGTGATCGTGCCGGAGGAGCGCCCCGACGTGGCGGCGGGCGAGACCCTCTCCGCGTTGCTCTTGGACGATCCCCACCACGTGGCCGCCCCGCCCTTCTAAGTGATCCTTCATCCCGACGTGCGTCGCATCCTGCGACTCGGCGGCATGGTTGCGCTCACGGGCGGTGTGTATGTACTGGACGTGCGCACGCCCGCCGAGCTGCGGTTTGATATCCTGTACGTGATCCCCGTGCTGCTGGCGGCCTGGCACGATGGGCTGTGGTGGGGGATCGTGTTCGCGTTGGCCACCGCGCTGCTCCGCTTCCTCACCGGTCTCGCCCAGCTGCCACCCGATACGCCGCTCGCGTTCCGCCTCGTGAACGAGGTCGCGTACCTCGCGGTGGTGGGCGTGGCGATCGCGGGTTTGTCCGAGCTGCGGCGCACCCACACGCAACTCGAGCTGCTGGCGACCCAGGACCCGCTCACCAATGTCCGCAACGCGCGCGCCTTTACCGACGCGCTGGCCCAGGAGCTGGGTCGGAACCGGCGTTACGCTCGGCCCCTCGCCCTGGTCTATCTCGATCTCGACGATTTCAAGCGGGTGAACGACGCCCACGGCCACGATACGGGCGACGCGGTTCTGCGGCTCGTCGCCGAGGCGATGAACAGCGCCGTGCGGGCGGCCGACGTCGTGGGGCGACTGGGCGGCGACGAATTCGCCGTGCTCATGCCCGAGACGGACGGGACGGTTGCGCAGGCCGCCGCCACGCGGCTCGCCACCGACATTCGGACGGTGTTCCGCGGCACCCCGTCCGTGACCGTCAGTATCGGCGTGGTCTCAACGGTGGGCAGCAACGTGACGACCGAGGAGCTGCTGCGGCGCGCCGACCAGGCGATGTACGAGGCGAAACGCGCCGGTAAAGATCGGGTCGTGCAGGTGACCGTGTGACCGGATCGTTGAAGCTGCTGGAGCAGCTGTTCCTGATCTTCACGTCGGTGGTGTTCATCGTCGATCCTCTGACCGCGGTACCGACGTTTCTCGCCATGACCGCGCGGGACACGCCTGAGGTGCGCCGCCGTATGGCCCGGCGCGGCGCCTGGACCTGCGCCGTCACGCTCACGGCGTTTGCGCTGGGAGGGAGCCTCATTTTCCGGCTCTTCGGGATCACGCTCGCGGCCTTCAAGATCGCCGGCGGGATGCTGATCGGGCTGACCGCGCTCGACATGGTGCAGGCGCGCCGCAGCCAGCAAAAAGAGACGCCTATCGAAACGGCCGAGGGGATTGAGAAAGAGGATGTGGGCATCATGCCACTCGGTGTCCCGATGCTCGCAGGGCCGGGCGCGATTTCGACGGTGATGGTGCTCGCGGGCACCTCGAAAACCTGGGTGACCACGCTGGGACTCTATGCGGCGATCGCGCTGACGGCGGGGCTGTGCTACGCGACGCTCGCGGCCGCGCCGCGGGTGGAGCGGCGGCTGGGACAGACGGGGATGCGCATCCTGACGCGCTTGGGCGGACTCGTGCTGAGCGCGATCGCCGTGCAGTTCGTCATCGATGGAATCAAGATGGCGGGACTCTAGGACCCACGGGCGGGCGTCGCGGGGGCGCGGGGCGCGGTGGGATCGGGCCCGAGCGTTGGATCGGCGGCGGCGTCCGCCCTACGCGGCGACCGCGCGTCGCTCGACACTCGAGCGGCGCACGAAGTTCGAACGTCGCTCCCGTCCGCTGCGGCGCTCGACCAACACCGGCACGTCCTCACGCCGCCGGTCGCGCATCATGCGGCGGCCGGAAGTCTGCCGCCGGTCCGCCCCATTGCGCCGCCCGCTCACAGGCCGAGGCTCCTCTGTTCCGGCCGAGTGGACCGATTGCCGCCGCGCCGGGGGGGCGCTGCGCTGCGCGGGGCGCTCACGCCGCGCGCCCGCTTCCGCCGCCGGGCCGCGTCGTCCGCCACGGCGTCGAGCGCCTCCAGCGTCGTGGGCCCGCTCGCTTCCGCCACCCCGATCGAGATGCCGATGCGCCGGCGGCCGGCGTAGTGGAGTCCCGCGCGGGTCAGTGCATGGTTGACGGTCTGCTCGATCCGGTCCCGAATCGCCGCGGGGTCTGCT
Source organism: Gemmatimonadales bacterium (assembly GCA_036270315.1). Lineage (GTDB taxonomy): Bacteria > Gemmatimonadota > Gemmatimonadetes > Gemmatimonadales > GWC2-71-9 > AG41. The sequence goes on along the minus strand of DATBCS010000049.1, from coordinate 4,167 downwards.
GTGGGCGCGACGCGCAACGTGAGGGTGAACTCGTCCCCGCCGGGACGGGCGAGACTCACCACGTCAAACGCGCGCGTGGCACGCTCGAGCGCCCCGCGTACCACGCACAGCGCCCGGTCCCCTGCCGCGTGGCCCCGGAGGTCGTTCAGCATTTTGAAGTTGTCCAAGTCCGCCAGGAGCCGCAGCACCCGGCTCCCCTCGCGCCGCTCGATGAGCGCCCGCGCGGTGGCGACCCGGTCGGCGCGCCGGTTGAGCGCGCCCGTCAACGGGTCCTCCACAGCATCGCGGCGCAGCTCCGGGCTGATCCGCTCGGCCAGCGCCCGCCGCACCCACTGCACGGGCGACGCCGGGGCGGTCCCCCGTCCCGTCTGCGCCCAGGACACGACAGCTTCCCGAGGTCTTGCGAGTATCGGCCACATGTCACGCCTCCCCCCTGCCTGCCAAGGATCGAGGACTAGCACGGCCGGGCGCACGGCCGCTCGCGGACGGGGGGATGCACGTTCTGCGCCACTCAACCGCCAACTCTATCGCGTTATCGGAGTTAGGGATGTCATGTGACCCAAGCCTCGGGTCACATTGCCGTGCACCATAAGGGGGCGCGTGGCGCCGGCGCTGCACCGGCCCGGGGCGCCCCGCCCGGGGGCGAGCCGCGACCTACATGCGGTGGTAGCGGGGACCGCTCCCGCCTTCACGCGGCGTCCAGCGCGGCCCCAGGATATCGGTGGCCTTGCAGTCGATGCAGTTCGGTGCGTTGACACGTAGTTGGCCGGCGGTGACCTCATAGACGCCGGCCGGGCACATCCGCGCGTAGAACTCCGCGACCTGAGCCGTCACGTCGCTCCCGACGACCAGGTGGGTCGGGATGCTATCTCGGGTGGTATTCCCGGACTTAAAGACGGCGTCGACCTTCGAGAACGTGAGCTTCCCGTCTGGCACGAACGGAGCCCCGGGGCCGCCCAGGCGACGGGCGATCGCGGCATCCGCGTCGACGGCAATCCGGCGCCCGGGGAATCGCCCGCCGGTGAGCGTCATCAGCCCGGCCTCGAGCCCGCCCCGATACAAGCCGTGGGTGAACGCGAGCCGCATGTTTCGGGTGCGGTAGAGGTCCTGCATGATGAAGGATCCGTTCACCAGGCGATCATACTCCGCCAAGCGCGCCGCGGACGGGTCGTCGTCGCGGAGCGCCGCGTAGATGGCGCGCGCCGCGAACATTCCCGACTGGATCGCGTAGTGGACGCCCTTGAGCGAGGGCACGTCGACGAAGCCAGCCGAGTCCCCGAGGATCGCCACGCCGTCTCCCGACCGGCGAGCCGGGACCGAGTAGTAGCCGCCCTCGGGGATTGTTTTGGCACCCCACTCGACCATCTCGCCGCCGGCGAGATAGCGCCGGAAAAACGGGTGGAGCTTCATCCCTTGGAACAGCGCGTGGACGTCCAGCGCGGCGTCGCGGTAGTCGAGCCCCACGACGAGGCCGAGCGCCACGAGGTTCGGCGCGAGCGGATACAGGAAGCTGCCGCCGAACACGCTCGGCGGGAGCGGCCAGCCGAGCGTATGGACGACGGCGTCGAGCGGATGTTTGGTCTCCCAGATCTCTTTCACGCCGAGCGCGAAGATCTGCGGATTGATGGCGCGTACGCTTTGCCACTCGAAGTACGCCTGCGCCAACAGGCCACGCGTTCCCTCGGCCAGCACCGTGACCGGCGCCACGAGATCGTTCGGGGCCATGTAGCTGCCGAGCGGGCGTCCGTCGCGGTCCAGGCCGCCCGCCGCGGTGCGCACGCCCCGCACCCGCTGCCCGTCCACGAGCAGACTGGCCGCCGGGAAACCGGTGAACAGGTTCACCCCGAGCCCCTCCGCCTTCGCGCCGAGCCAGCGCACCATCTCGCAGAGGGACGCCACGTAGTGACCGGCGTTCCGCATGGTGGGCGGCGTAGGGAGTGGGATCGCGCGGCGTCCCGTGAGGAAGCGCACGCGCTCTTTGGTGACCGCGCCGCGGAATGGGAAGTCGGCGTCCGTGAGGTCTGGAAACAGCTCCCGCAGGGCGCGCGGGTGCACGACGGCACCCGAGAGCGAGTGCTCGCCCAGGGCGGCCGCTTTTTCGAGGACGCCGATGTTCAGCGCGGTGCCGCCGCGCTGGGCGAGCTGCGCCAGCGCGATCGCGCAGGCGAGCCCCGCGGGGCCCGCGCCCACGATCACCACGTCCAACTCCATCCGGTCGCCCGCACCCGGAGCGCCGTCCTGGAGAATGAGCCGGTCCAGTGGCAGCGGTGGCTGGTGCGTCGCCGGAATCATGCAGGTCGCTTTAGGCCCGGGACTTCTTGATCTCAGCGGTGAGCTGGGGAATCACCTGAAAGAGGTCCCCCACGAGCCCATAGTCGGCCACCTTGAAGATCGGCGCGTCCTTGTCCTTGTTGATGGCCACGATGACCTTGGAGGTGCGCATGCCGGCGAGGTGCTGGATCGCGCCGGAGATGCCGACGGCGATGTACAGGGTGGGGCTGACGGTCTTCCCCGTCTGGCCCACCTGGTCGGCATGCGGTCGCCATCCGGCGTCCACCACGGCGCGCGACGCCCCCACGGCCGCCGAGCCACCGAACGCCGCGGCGAGCTCCTCGAGCAGCTTGAAGTTCGCGGGGTCCTTGAGCCCCCGGCCCCCCGAGATGACGATCGGCGCTTCCGCGACGTCGAGCGCGCCCACCGCGGCCGCCTTGATCTCTTGCACCACCACGCGACCGGCCGGTATGGCCACCGCAGCCGTTTCCGTCGCGCCTGCTTTGGGACGCTCGACCGGCGTGAAGACGTTCGATCGGAGCGACACGAGGGCGGGCGTGGCGCCGAAGCGCAACCGCAGCAGCGCCTTCCCGGCATACACCGGTCGGACCACCGTGACGACCCCGCCCTCGACCAGCACGTCGGTGACGTCTTGCGCGAGGGGCCGACCGAGTCGCGCGGCGACGCGCGGGGCCAGGTCCTTGCCCAGCGCGGTCGCGGCGAACAGCACCGCCCCATAGTCGCCGGTCTGAGCGCGCTCGGCGACCGCTTGGGCGTATCCCTCGGGGGCATAGGCCCCGAACGCGGCGTTGGTGAGCGTGATCACCCGGTCAGCGCCGAACGCACCCAGCCGCGCCGCGCCGCGCACCGCACCGCCGGCGAGCGCCAGAGCGTCCACCCGCCCGGTGAGCGCGTCCGCCAGCCGTCGGGCACCGGTCACCACCTCATGCGACACGCTGCGCAGCACTCCCGCGCGCTGTTCTACGACGGCGAGCACGTCGCTCACAGGACCTTCGCCTCTTCGCGCAGCAGGCGCACCAGCTCCACCACCGCCGCCGCGCCCTCGCCCACGATCCTCCCCTCCCGGCGCTCGGGCGGCAGGGTGAGGGCTAGGACCTCGAGGCCTCCCGGGCCGAGCGTGGCGGGCTTGACCTCGAGCGGTTTCTTCTTCGCCGCCATTATGCCTTTGAGGGCCGGATAGCGCGGCTCGTTCAGCCCTTTGTCGGTGGTGAGGACCGCCGGGAGCGGGAAGGCGACGACCTCGACCCCGCCTTCGATCTCGCGTTCGGCGATTCCCCGCCCCTGCTCCAGTTCGAGGTGGGCCACCGTCGTCACGCACGGCAGGCCGAGGAGTTCGGCCACCATCGGGCCGACCTGGTGGTTCGCGTCGTCGATGGCCAGCTTGCCGAAGAGAATCAGGTCGTAGGCGCCGTCCCGCAGCTCGGCGGCGAGTGCCCGCGCCACCTCGAGCCCGTCGGGGGGGATCCGCTCGACCTGGAGCAGCACGCCCCGGTCCGCGCCCATCGCGAGCGCGGTGCGAATGGTCTCCTGAGCCGCCGGTGGGCCGAGCGCGACGATCACCACCTCACCCGCCCCGGCGTGCTCCCGGCGCCGGAGGGCTTCCTCGACAGCGAACTCGTCGTAGGGGTTGAGGATGAACTTGACGCCCGCTTCCTCGAGGGACTTCCCGTCGGACGCGATCTTCACGCGCGTTTCGGAGTCCGGAACGCGCTTGATGCACACCGCGATTTTCATGGAGTGGCGGGCGGTTCAGGTTGCAAGGCGCAGGAAAACAAACCTCTCGGCCCCGCTCTGGCAACCGTTGCCGCTCACCAGTCGGTGCTCACACTGACCTGCAGACTGCGCGGCACGCCGGGCGTGAGCCAGCGCGTCACC
>DATBCS010000048.1:0-12309 GCA_036270315.1 Gemmatimonadales bacterium | reverse complement strand
ATCATCCCGATCGTGGGCGGCGCCCCCGCCGCGGCCGGTCACACCGATCTCGAACGGTTGAGCGAGGGTGAGCTCGTCTATAGCGGGGCGCTCCGCACGCCAGCTGAGGCGATCGCGGCGAGCGTCCCCGTGCGCGGGCGGCCCACCGGCCTCGCGGCGGAGGGGTTCGCGCTGGCGGGCGACGCGTATGTGTGGCGCGGCCAGCTCGATCCGGCCGACTACACGCTTCCGACGCCCGACGGCCGACCTGCCACGCGGGAGTTCGCCGGCGAGCGGCTCGCCCGCCTCGTGTGCGCCGACCGGGAGATGCTCGATGCGGCCGCCATCACGGCGATCGCCGACGCGCTGTGGGAGGCCCAAGTGACCCGCATCCGGAGCGCGCTCGAGCGCGTGTGCACGCGCCACCCCGTGCTCGACCGGGCGGTCGTGACGGGGTTGGGGGAGTTCCTCGGCGCCGAGGCGGCGCGCCGTGCGGGGCTCGAGGTCACCCATTTGACCGCTGTCCTCGGTTGCGCGGCGCGCCATGCCCCCGCGGCGGCCGTCGCCTTGCTCCTCGCGGCGGAGCGCAGCGCACCGGCGTTCTGCCTGTGACGCGCCGGAGTCCGGTGGTCCATACCGTCGTGAAGGTGGGCGGCGGCCTGCTGGGCAAGGCCGGCGCCTTCGATCTCGTCCTCGAGGCGCTCACCGCCTTCCGACCGGGGCGACGGCTCGTCGTCGTCCCCGGTGGCGGCCCGTTCGCCGATGCCGTCCGCCAGATGTTCACGCGCGTGAGGATCGGGGAGGACGCGGCCCACTGGATGGCGGTGCTCGGCATGGATCAATATGCGCATGCCCTGGCGGCCCGCGCGCCGGGCGCGGTGCTGGTCGAACAGCCCGAGGAGATCGGTCCCGCCCTCGCCGCTGGGGCGCTGCCCGTACTGGCGCCCTATCGCTGGCTCAGGACGGCGGATCCGCTCCCCCATGTGTGGGACGTCACGAGCGATAGCATTGCCGCCTGGGTCGCCGGCGCGCTTGGCGCGCGGCGCATCGTGCTCATCAAGCCCGCCGCTGGCAACGCGCGCGCGCTCGTCGATCCGACGTTCCTGCGGACCCTGCCCTCCGGCGTGGAGCACCTCATCGTCACCGCCGACGATCTGGGACAGCTCGAGATCGCGCTAGCCGAGGGCGGCGGCGCGGGCCGGGGGGATCGCGCCAGCCAGGGCGCGTAACGCCGCCACGCGGCTGGGCGATACCCGGCCGGTGCGTCCGCCCACGCACGCCGCGCCGCGCACGCCGACGAGATCGGCCCCGAGCGCCCGCGCGGTCGCGAAGTCCGCTCCCCCGAGGCTCCCGGCGAGGGCCGCGAACAGCCCGGCGGCGTGGGCGGCGGTGACCCACGCGCCCACGGCGTCGGGGGACACCAGCGCGAAGACCGGGGCGTTCTTGAAGGCCGTGTCGAGCAGCACACCATGCGCGCCCACCGTGGCAGCCACCGCCAGGACGCGCTCGGGCGCGAGGCTCGCCGCGCGCCGCCAGTCCGCGTACGCGACGAGCACGAGCTCCGCTCGCTCGCCCGCCCCCCACCGGGCCGCAGTGGCGAGCCGGCGGGCCCGGGCGGCCCCGGCCAGCCCGGCGAACCCCACCTTCAGGAACGCCACACCGTGCCGTGCGGCGCGGCGTGCGGCGTGCGCAATGGCGCGCTCCTCGCTCGCGTCGCCCAGCGCGACGCTCAGGGGGTGGGGGCGGGGCACCGCATCGCGAATCGCGGCGAGCGCTGCGGGCCCGACCGGCCCGAGCGCGCCGCGGCGGGGATCCTTGGCGTCGATCACGTCCGCGCCGCCCTGGAGCGCGGCGCGCGCCTCGCGCCCGTCGGCAACGCTTACCAGCAGTTGCATGAGAGGCCCGTCCCTTGTGGCGGTCCCAAAACCGCCGGTAGGTTAGGCTCCCGGAGATGTGATGTCAAAGCAAGCCCTGGACGGCGCGATGCTGGCCGGAAAGACGGTGCTCGTGACGGGCGCCTCGCGTGGCATCGGGCGCGCGATCGCGCTCGCCTGTGCCACGGCGGGAGCCGACGTCGCCCTCACCTACCACACCAGTCACCGCGAGGCGGACGCCGTGGCCGCCGCGATTGGCGGGCTCGGGCGTCGCGCCACTGCGCTGCAGGCCGACGTCGCCCAGCCCGCGGATGTGGCGCGTCTCGCCCGCGACGCGGCCGCGGCCCTGGGCTCGGTCGACGTGTGGATCAACAACGCCGGGGCCGACGTGCTGACGGGGGCGACGGCCGAGCGCTCCCGCCTCGACAAGCTCGATCTGCTGCTCGCCGTCGATCTGCGGGGCACGATGCTCGCCTCATGGGCGGCCGTCGAGCTGATGCAACGGCAGCCCCGCGGCGGCGTGATCCTCAACATGGCGTGGGACCAGGTGGTGACGGGTGGAATGAAGGGCGAGTATGCGCAGCTGTTCTGCGCCACCAAGGGCGGCGTGTACAGCTACAGTCGCGCGCTCGCCCGCTCGGTCGCGCCGCTCATCCGCGTGAACGTGCTCGGGCCGGGCTGGATCGAGACCGCGTATGGCAGCGCCCTGGATCCGGCCACGAAACAACGCATTACCGCGACGATCCCGCTGGGACGGTGGGGCAAACCCGAGGAAATCGCGGCCGCGGCGGTGTACCTCGCGTCCGACGCGGCGGCGTACGTAACCGGACAGATGCTGATGATCAACGGCGGGGGCGTGATGTAGCCCGAAGGGAGATCCCATGGCAGCAAAAGAGCCGACCTACAGCGACGTCGAGATCGAACAAAAGCTCAAGGACTTTCCCGGTTGGTGGTACGAGGATGGCTGGATCCGCCGCACCTACAAGACGGACGGGTGGCCGACCACGCTGATGCTGGTAAACGCGATCGGCTATGTGGCCGAGGCCGCCTACCACCATCCCGACCTGGCGGTGACCTGGGGGCGGGTGATCGTCAAGCTCCAGAACCATGCGGCGGGCGGGATCACCGACAAGGACTTCGAGCTGGCGCGCAAGCTCGAAGAGTCCGCGCTGTGGCGCCCCAAGGGCGGCGCCCTCGAGGGCACGCCGAACAAGTTCGTGCGGTCGGGCGATCCGCGGTGACGACGCGCCCGACGGCACGGATGCCCGGGCGAGTCCTGTTCGTCACCGGCAAACTGGCCGAGGCGGCGCTGCGCCGCACGCTGGCGGCCATGGCCCCGGCCTTCGCGTGGGAGGTGGCGGTCCTGAAGATCACCGTCGCCGCCCTGATGACCACGCCGTGGATCGCGCGCTTCCTCGACGTGCCGACGGGGACCGACCTCATCCTGATCCCCGGCCTGTGCGAGGGGGACCCCGCGGTGATTGCGACGAGGACGGGGGTGGCGGTGGAGAAGGGTCCGAAGGACCTGCGGCAGATCCCCGAATACTTCGGCCGCGCGGCGGTGGCGCGGGACTACGGCGCCTACGACATCGAAATCGTCGCGGAGGTGAACAACGCGCCGCGGCTCTCGCGCGACGCACTGACGCGTGAGGCCGCGTATTACCGCGCGAGCGGCGCCGACGTCGTCGACATCGGCTGCACGCCGGGGCGCGCATTCCCGGCGCTCGGCGAGGTGGTGCGCGATCTCGTGGCCGCGGGAACGCGGGTCAGCGTCGACTCGGTCGACCCCGCGGAAATCCGCACGGCGGTCGCCGCGGGGGCGGAGCTCGTGCTGTCGGTGAACGGCTCGAACCTGGACGTCGCCCAGGACTTCGCCCGAACCCGCACGCGGGTCGTCGTCATTCCCGACTTCGGCCAGGGGATCGAGACGCTCGAGCCGAGCATCGTCCGGCTGGAACGCTGGGGTGTGACCTATCTCATCGACCCAATCATCGAGCCGATCGGGTTCGGCTTCCTGGGCTCGCTCGAGCGCTTTGTCGAGGTGCACCGCCGCTACCCGGCGGCGCCGCTCTTCATGGGCATCGGCAACATCACCGAGCTCACCGCTGCGGACTCGACCGGCGTCAACGCCCTCCTCCTCGCCGCCTGCCAAGAGGTGGGCGTGCGCGCCGTGCTCACCACGGAGGTGATTCCCTGGGCGCGCGGCGCGGTGCGCGAGATCGACATCGCCCGACGCCTCATGTACCACGCGGTGCACGAAAAGACGCTCCCCAAGGGCGTGGATGACCGGCTCGTCACCCTGAAGGATCCGGCGATCCTCGCCTACACCGAAGCGGAGCTGCGCGAGCTGCAGCGCGCCGTCACCGACCCCAACTTCCGCATCTTCACCGACCGCGACACGATCACCGTGTTCAATCGCGAGGTCTTCGTGCGCGGTACGGATATCCAGGAGATCTTCTCCCGCCTCGGCGTGGACGAGGCGACGCACGCCTTCTACCTCGGCCGCGAGCTCGCGAAGGCGCAGCTCGCCGTCACGCTGGGCAAGACCTACCGTCAGGAAGGCGCGCTGCAGTGGGGCTATCTCACGCCCCCCGACGAGCGCGGGCCCCACCAGGTGCGCCTGACGCAGCGCTCCCGTCGCGCGCGCGCCGGCCGCCGGAACCCGGGAAGACGCGGGGGACGAGGGGGACGCGGGGGAAGCGGGGCGGCCTGATGCATCGGACCCCCCTCGTCGAGGAGCTCGTTCCCGCGCCCGACCCGCTCGAGACGTGCGCGCGGTTCGCCGGGCTGCCGTTCCTGATCTTCCTGGACAGCGCCACGGATCCGGAGCACCTCGGCCGCTTCTCGTTCCTCGCAGCGGACCCGGTCACCGCGGTGCGCTCCAAGGGGTTATTGACGCAACAGCTCATCGACGGGACCTGGATCCGGGTCGACGGAGACCCGCTCGCGCGCGTCCGCGCGCTGCTCGCGCCGCACGCCGTGGAGCCGAGCGCGTCCCTCCCGCCGTTCCAGGGCGGCGCCGCGGGGTACATCGGATACGATTGGGGCGGGCGGCTCGAGCGCGTCCCGCGCCCCCGCCGCGACGATCTCGCGATCCCGGACGTGCTCCTCGGCCTGTACGACTGGGTCATCGCGTGGGATCACCCCGCCGGGCGGGCCTGGGTCATCTCGACCGGCCTCCCCGAGACGGACGCGGGGCGCAACGCCCGCGCGGCCGAGCGGCTCGGCGCGGTCATCGACCGGCTGGCGGCGCGGCCGTCCCGCGCGCGGCCGGTCTCGCGACACGGTACCCACCGCGCCGGGGCTCCGTCCTATCCCGTGCCCGACGCCCCGGGCCTGCGCTCCAACTTCACGCCGGGCGGCTATCTCGACGCGGTGGGGCGCGTCATCGACTACATCGTCGCGGGTGACATCTTCCAGGCCAACCTGTCGCAGCGCCTCGAGGCGCCGCTCACGGGCTCGCCGCTCCAGCTGTATCGCCGGCTGCGCCAGCGCAACCCGGCGCCGTTTGCCGCATTTCTCGACTTCGGCGACGTCGTCGTCGCGAGCTCGTCCCCCGAACGGTTCCTGCGGGTGCACGACGGCGGCCACGTCGAGACCCGGCCCATCAAGGGCACGCGGCCGCGCGGCGTCGGGCCCGAGCACGATGCGGCCCTCGCGCTCGCGCTGGCGGAGAGCGACAAGGACCGCGCCGAGAACGTGATGATCGTGGATCTGCTGCGCAACGACTTGTCGCGCGTGTGCCGCGCCGGGACGGTGCGCGTCCCCGAACTGTTCGCGCTGGAGCACTACGCGACTGTGCACCACCTCGTGTCGACGGTGGTGGGCGAGCTCCTGCCCGGGCATGACGCCGTCGACCTGCTGCGCGCGGCGTTTCCGGGAGGCTCGATCACCGGAGCCCCGAAAGTGCGCGCGATGCAGATCATCGCGGAGCTCGAGCCGACGCAACGCGCCGTGTACTGCGGGGCGATCGGGTACGTCAGTGTCACCGGGGCGCTCGACACGAGCGTCGTCATCCGCACCTATCTGGTGCTCGGGCGCGACGTGTACTTTCAGGTCGGCGGCGGCATCGTGGCCGACTCCGATCCGGAGCAGGAGTACCGCGAAACGCTCGACAAGGCGCGCGGACTCGTCGCGGCCCTCGCCCCCTGAACCCATGATCCTCCTGATCGACAACTACGACTCGTTCGTCTACAACCTGGCTCGCTACGTCCGCGAGCTGGGCGAGGTGCCGGTGGTGACACGCCACGACGCCACCACCGTGGAGGAGATCGCCACGCTCGCGCCGAGCCACATCATCATCTCGCCGGGGCCGTGCACGCCGGGCGAGGCCGGGATCTCGACCGACGTCGTGCGCCGTCTCGGCGCCGCGATCCCAATCCTCGGCATCTGCCTCGGCCACCAGTGCATCGGGGCCGCGTACGGCGCGGCGATCGTGCGCGCCGGCCGCCCTGTGCACGGCAAGCCCTCCGCGATCCGGCACGACGGGCGCGGCCTGTTCGCGGGACTCCCCAATCCGTTCCGGGCGGCGCGCTACCACTCGCTCGTCATCGCGCGGGCCGGCCTCCCCGCGGACCTGCACATCACCGCCACCGCTGAGGACGGCGAGATCATGGCGGTCGAGCATGGGCGCCACCCGGTCACGGGGCTGCAGTTCCACCCCGAGTCGGTGCTCACGGAGTACGGCTACGTGCTGCTCGACCGCTTCTTGCACGGCGCCGCCCCGCGCGCCGACCCGCTCCCCGAGCGCGCCGACGGCGGGCGGGCGCCCGGCCGCGTCTCCGCCTGGGACGCCCCCCCGGTGGCACTCGTCCGATGATCATCGAGTCGATCCTCACCTCGCTCGACGCCGCCGGGACCGCGAACTTCGCCCCCATGGGCGTCGAGTGGGGCGAAGCGGAGATCGTCATCAAGCCGTTCCTCGAGACAACCACGTTCCGCAACCTGCGCGACACCGGGGTGGCGGTCGTCAATCTCACCGACGACGTGATGCTGTTCGCGCAGGGCGCCATCGCGAACGTCCAATTCCCGGCCACGCCCGCGGCGGTAGTACGCGGCGTGGTGCTCGAGGCCGCCTGCGCGTGGCGGGAAGTCGCGATCCGCTCGCTCGACGCGACGCCGCCCCGAGCGCGCATCGTCACGGGCGTCGTGCACCACGGATTCAAGCGCGAGTTCCTCGGCTTCAACCGCGCGCGCCACGCCGTACTCGAGGCCGCGATCCTGGCCACGCGGACCCACCTGCTCCCGCCCGAGCAGGTGCGGGCCGAATTCGCCCGGCTCGACGTGATCGTGAACAAGACCGCGGGGCCGCGCGAGCGGGCGGCCATGACGCTCCTCACCGACTACGTGCGCCGGGCCCCCCATCCGCAGGCATCCGCCACCCGATGAGCGTCTCGGTCGAAGCGCCGGCGCGCCTCCATTTCGGTGTGCTCGACCTGCGCGGTGACCTGGGGCGCCGCTTCGGCGGGATCGGCGCTGCGGTGCCGACACCGTCGCTCTTGCTGGAAGCACGACCGGCGGCGGCCCTAAAGGCGGAAGGCCCCGATGCCGAGCGTGCGCTTGCCTTCGCGCGCCGCTTCGCCGCGCACCACGCGCTCGACCCGCGGGTGCACTTCTGCCTGCATCGCACCATCCCCCCGCACGTGGGGCTCGGCTCCGGGACGCAGCTGGCGCTCGCCGTGGCCCGCGCCCTGGCCGAGGTCTACGGCCTGCCGACCGAGGTGACGGCGCTGGCGCGCGCGGTGGGCCGCGGGGGCCGCTCCGCTGTCGGGACGTGGACCTTCGCGCTCGGCGGCTTCGTGCTCGAAGGCGGGCGCGCCGGTGCGGGCAACGACGACGCCATCGCTCCCCTGCTCGCCCGGCTGCCGATCCCGGCGGCGTGGCACGCGGTGGTCGTGGTGCCGCGCGGCCAGCCGGGGCTCACGGGCGAGCACGAGGCGGCCGCATTCGCGCGGCTCCCGTCCCCCCCGGCGCGCGACGTGGAGCACGTGGCGCACCTCGTGCTGATGCAGCTCTTGCCCGCGCTCGCCCAGGCGGATCTGCCGTCGTTCGGCGCGGCGCTGACCGCGGTGCAGCGCATCACCGGCGGTTGGTTCGCACCCGCCCAGGGGGGGGTGTTCGCCCCGGGCGAGACCGCTACGCTGATCGAGCGCCTGCGCGAGTGGGGGGCGGTCGGCGTGGGGCAAAGCTCTTGGGGGCCCGCCGCTTACGGCATCGTGGGCGATCACGCCACGGCCCAGACGCTGGCCCAGCGCGCCCGGGGGGTGCTGGGGCCGGGCGGGGTGGCGTACGCCGGCGGGTTCAGCGCCACGGGCGCGCGCGTGGGGCGCGCGGGCGCCGTTTCAGCCTGAAGCACTCGGCCGTTCGATCCGATTGACACCGCGCCGTTCCGGGGATATAACCACTACTGTCGCAGCAGTCCCGGACGGAAGGAGTCGGCTGATGGCTCTAGCCTCTTGGGAACGCGGCCCCCCCCGAGTATACCATGGCTCGGCGCCCCGACGTTCGCATACGTAGTAGGCGTGTCTCTTAATTACCATCATCATTCAACATTGAGGTCAGTTATGAACCGCTTCAAACTGTGGTCCGGTGGTCTCGGCGCGAGCTTGCTGGTGCTCGTCACCGCGCCCGCCGTTGGCCAGGGTGTCGGCGAATGGACGATGACGGGTCGGACTCCCGACCTGCAGCGCTACAGCCCCCTCACCCAGATCAACAAAGCCAACGTGAAGAGCCTCAAGGCGGCGTGGACGTTCTCGACCGGCGTGCTGAACGGCCACGAGGGCAACCCGCTCGTCATCAAGAACGTGATGTACGTGCACAGCGCGTTTCCGAACATCGTCTTCGCCCTCGACCTCACGAAGCCCGGGGCGCCGATGCTGTGGAAGCACGTCCCGTCCCAGCCGGCGGAAGCGAAGCCCATCGCGTGCTGCGATCTCGTGAACCGTGGGCTCGCCTATCACGCGGCCACGAACCGGCTCTTCATCGAGTTGCTCGCGGGTGACCTGTTGGCCCTCGATGCGAAGACGGGCGCCCAGGCGTGGCGCGTACCCAACGCCGACTACAAGACCGGGTCGACGATGACCAACGCCCCGATCGTGATCAAGGACCTCGTGATCGCGGGGATCTCGGGCGGGGAGTTCGGCGTGCGCGGCCGGGTGACGGCGTACGATGTGAACACCGGCAAGGAAGTGTGGCGCGCGTATTCGACCGGCCCCGACGCCGACGTGAAGATCGTCGGTGACGCCAACCCCAACTATGCGTCAATGCGGGGCAAGGACCTGGGCGTCTCGACGTGGACCGGCGACGAATGGCAGCACGGCGGCGGGACGACGTGGGGCTGGTACTCGTACGATCCCCAGCTCAACCTGTTCTACTACAGCACCGGCAACCCGGGCTCGTGGAATCCCGATCAGCGGCCCGGCGAGAACAAGTGGTCCATGACGATCTTCGCCCGCAACCCCGACAACGGGGAGGCGAAATGGGCGTATCAGATGACGCCGCACGACGAGTGGGACTATGACGGCGTCAACGAGAACGTCTTGGTCGACCTGGCCATCGCCGGGAAGCCGGTGAAGGCGCTGGCGCACTTCGACCGCAACGGCTTCGGGTACGTGCTCGACCGGACGAACGGCAAGGTGCTGGTCGCCCAGCCGTACGCCCAGACGCCGAACTGGGCGTCGAAGATCGATCTGACGACGGGCGTCCCGACGCGCAACCCACAGTACGGGACCACCGCGAAGAAGAACACCGAAGGCATTTGCCCCGCCGCCATCGGCTTCAAGGATCAGCAGCCCTCCGCCTTCTCGCCGCAAACTGGCCTCTTCTACGTCCCGACCAACAACATCTGCATGGACTACGAGGGCCAAGAGGTCAAGTACTCCGCGGGGCAGCCGTACGTCGGGGCGATCGTGCGGATGTTCGCCGGCCCGGGCGGCAACCGCGGCGCGTTCGTCGCGTGGGACCCCAAGACGGGGACCAAGAGGTGGGAAGTCAAGGAGAACCTCGCGGCGTACGGTGGCGCGCTCGCGACCGCGAGCGGCATCGTGTTCTACGGCACGATGGAAGGGTGGCTCAAGGCCGTGGACGCTGCCACCGGCAACGAGCTGTGGCGGTTCAAGTGTCCGTCGGGCATCATCGGCAACCCGATGACCTACCTCGGGCCGGACGGCAAGCAGTACGTCGCCGTCCTCTCGGGCATCGGCGGGTGGGCCGGCGCCGGCGTGGCGCTGGGGATCGGGCCGGAAGATCCCACCGCCGCCTTGGGCGCGATCGGCGCGTTCAGCGACTACACCGCCATGAGCAACGCGGGCGGGGCGTTGATGGTATTCGCGCTGCCCTAGCGCAGTGAGTGCAGGTCGTCGCACAGGCACCCGGTGCCGGACCGAACCCGTTCCGGCACCGGGTGTGGCATCTTCACCACCTCCTGCACCGTCCGCCGGATCACCAGGGAGCGTCATGCACGTCACGCCGATCAAGGTCACCGGGGCACTGCTCGTCGGTGCCGTGGCGGTCGCCCTCATGGGCAGCGCGTCGCGGCCGGCATCGGAGCTGCGGGTGTGCGCCGACCCGTACGACTTGCCCTTCTCCAACGACAAGGAAGAGGGGTTCGAGAATAAGATCGCCCATGTCGTCGCCCAGGACCTCAACGCCACGGTGGTCAATTTCTGGTGGCCCACGCGGCGCGGCGTCTTGCGCAACTCGATCCTCGGGGGATTCTGCGACGTGATGATCGAGGCGCCGGTAGGCCTCGACCCCGTGGCGACGACCAAGCCGTACTTCCGCTCCACCTACTACTTCGTGTACCGCGCCGACCGCGGACTCGAGCTCCACTCGCTCGACGACACGATCTTGAAGCACTTGAAGATCGGCGTGAACATGATCGGGTACGACTACACCAACACGCCGCCGTCGCGGGCGCTCGGCGTGCGCGGGATCGTGGGCCTCGTCGGCTTCGGCAACTTCCTGAACCCCGACCCCAAGGCGGATCACCCTCAAGACATCGTCGACGCGGTGGCGAAGGACTCGATCGACGTCGCCATCGTGTGGGGCCGTTGGCGGGCTATTGGAGCAAGCGCGCCGCGCGGCCGCTTACCCTCGCCGCGCTGCCGGATTCCGACCCGGTGTCGGGGATGCGGTTTGCCTTCGACATGGCGATGGCGGTGCGCCACCGAGACAAGGCACTCCTCGCCCAGCTCGACTCGGTGATCATCCGGCGGCGCGCGGAGATCCTCGGCGTGCTCCGGGACTACGGCGTGCCACTGCTCGAGCCGCACCCCTAGTGCCGTCGCCCCCGGCGGCCCTCGCGCCGGCAACCCCATGGAGAGACGTGGTGTGACACACACGACTGTGGTGCGGGCCAGCCTGCTGGGCGCCTGCCTCGTCGCCGCGGGCGCGCTCCTCGCCGCGCCGCAACGCACCCCCCTGAGCGCGGCCGTAGCGCCCCCGGCGGACACCGGGCGGGACAGCCTGCTCGTCTCCGACTCGGCGTATCAGGGCTGGAAGTGGTTTCACGTCTACTGCTACCGCTGCCACGGCCAGGATGCCATCGGCGGCGTGAACCCGGCGGCACCCGACCTGCGCTGGGCGCTCAGTCCCAGCGGCGCCAGCTTCCCACGCGACAGTTTCATCGCGGTCGCGTGGAACGGCCGGCTGGCGAAGGGCATGCCGGCCTGGAACGTGCTGCTCGACTCGACCGCGATCGCCGACCTGTACCAGTACGTGAAGGCACGGTCCGACGGGTGGCTCAAGCCGGGGCGCCCCCACCGGCTCTCCGACCTGCAACGCAAGAGCCCATGAGCGCGGCGGCGCGCCCGGTGGCGGTCGTGGCCCTGACGGCGCTCGGCGCCGTCGCCGCGCCCAACCCCGCGCGGGCGCAGCAGCCGGTGACGCGCGAGCAGGTGCTGGCCGCCCTCGCGGGCGCCACCCCGCAGCACCCCGCCGACTTCACCGGCCAGGATCTCTCGGGCCTCGATTTCACCGGCGTCGACTTCAAGCGCGCCAACCTCACGCGCTGCCGACTTGTGCGGACCACCCTCACCAAGGCCCGCCTCTTTTCCGCGACGCTCACCGACGCCGTCGCCTCCGAAGCCGATTTGACGGGGGCGGATCTCGACGTAGCGGTGGCCTACCGCATCGACCTGCGCCGCGCGATCCTCCGCGACGCGAGCCTGTTCGCCATCATCCTCTCCGGCGCTGACCTCTCGGAGGCGGACTTCAGCGGCGCCCGGCTCATCGGCCCGATGAGCAACGTCACGGCGGCGCGCGCGAAATTCGTCAAGGCCGACCTCGGCGTCGACCCCGGAAACCAGTCGATGGGGATCATGCGTGTCGACGCGACGAGCGCGGACTTCACGGACGCGGATTTCACCGGCGCGAACCTGCGCAAGATGCTGCTCGTCCGCGCCAACTTGCGCGGCGCCGACCTGACCGACGCCGACCTCACCGGCGCCGATCTCGC
>DATBCS010000047.1:0-2480 GCA_036270315.1 Gemmatimonadales bacterium | reverse complement strand
GCGATCAGCTTGTCGAAGTCGAAGCCGCCCGCCTTCATGAGGCGCCGCGACGCTTCCTCGGTTGCCCAGGCCTTGAGGCGCACACGCGCCTCGCCTGCAGCGGGCAGCTCGAACTGCTCCCCGCCCCACGAGCTCTGCACCACCTGCCACGGGTAGCCCGCCGACGGAGTCGTATGAATGATGATGGCGCCCGCGGCCCCCTGGCGCGCGGCGCTCTCATATTTGTAGGTCCAGCGGCCGTAGTACAGGCGCCGCTTGCCGGCGAAGAGGTGCGGATCCCAGTCGGGATCGTTGTTCATCATCACCAGGATCTTGCCGGCGAGCTTCGCACCCTTGAAATCGTCCCACTGGTACTCGGGAGCCTGGATGCCGTAGCCGACGAACACCAGCTCCGCATCCTCGATCGACACGTTCTCGCTCTGCAGCCCGCTGACGCCGATGTAGTCGTCGCGCAGTGCGAGATCCACGCGCCCGCTCTTTCCCTCGAAGCCCCACTTCTGCGGGAGCTGCGAGCGGATGCCGACGATGTCGAAGGGCTGCTGCCACGCGCCGTTGGCGAACGCGCCGCGGTATCCCATACCCTCGAGGCGCGTCTGCAGGTAAAGACGCGTCGTCTGATCGGCGCGGGTCGCGGGGCCGCGGCCTTCGAGCAGGTCGGAGGCCAGAAAGCGGATCGGCGCTTCGAGCGCGGCGCGCGTGATGTAGGTGCGGGCGGCCTCCGCGACCGGGGGCGGCACCGGAGCCTGCGCAAGCGCAACCCCGGTGAGCACGAGCCCCCAGACCGTGACCCCGAATCGCCGCAGCCGAACTTTCTGCATTTCCCGCACCTCAGCGCCCGTCAAACGGTAGCACGCCGTCAGCGACCTGCCACCACCGCCCAGGGCCCCTTGCCGGTCGCGATGCGCGTCGTGACGGCCAGGGTCTCCGTGTCCACGATCGCCACCTCGCCCGAGGGACCGTTCGGGCTGTAGAGACGCCGCCCGCCCGGCCCCAGCGCTACGCCCCATGGGCGGCCGCCGCAGGCGATCTCGGTAACGAGACTCGGCCCCGCGAGCGCGACCACCGCCACCGTGCCGGCACGGCCGGCACCCACATACAACCGCCCGCGTCCGGCATCGAGCGCGACGCCCATGGGTCGCACCTCCCGAGGCAGCTTGAAGAACTCCGTCACGGGAGCGCCGGCGGGGACTGCCATGCGATAGAGGCTCGCGTCCGCCTCACCCGAGACGTAGGCAAAGCGGCCGTCCCGTGAGAAGGCCAGGTCGCGCGGGCGTGCCCCGACCGTGGCCTTACCGACGATCGCATTGGACTTCGCATCCACGACCACGACGCTGTTGTCTTCCTCACTGGTGACCAGCACCCAGCGTCCATCGGGTGAGACGCGCACGCCCTCGGGCTCGCGGCCCACCGGCACCGTGGCGAGAACCCGGCCGCGCGTGGCATCGAGCACCGCGAGCCGCGCGGCATCCTCCTCGGAGATATAGAGTCGGTGTCCGTCGCGGCTCACCGCGACGCGCTCGGGATCGGAGACTCCGCCAAGAACGCGCGTGCGCGCGAGGGATGCGGTGTCGATCACCGCGATTCCGTCGGCCGCCGGGTCGCGCGGCAGCTTCGCACAGTCCGCATCCGTAAGCGGCGGCGGGCACTTCGGCAGCCCGCTCACTGCGACGTAGAGGAGCTTGCCGTCGGGGCTCAGCGCGAGACCCCGCGGGCGCTTGCCGGCGGCGATCGTCGCAATCGCCGCGCCGCGATCGGCGTCGATCACCGTGACGGTACCGTCATCCTCGTTGGAAACGTAGGCGCGTTCCGCTTGCGCCGCCGACGACAGCACGAGCGCCAGCAGGGCACCGGGGAGGCACCGCCATTGCCACGGTCCAGCTGTGTCCCCTGAGGGGGCGGGGTCGCGGGTAAGGCTCATTTTTGACGTAAGTCCCACTTCCCGAGGTCTGCCATGTTAACGTACCGCGCCTTGCCGATTTAGGGGCTTAAGCCACCGCATGTCCGCAACTGCCGTCAAGCCGCCGTTGATCTGGGCGAACGCCCTGATGTTTGCCCTGACGTTCGCCGCCGCGCTGGTACTCGTGCCCTGGTACGGCCTCAAGTACGGCTTCACGGGCGCCGAGTGGGGCGTCTTCGCCTTCTTCCTGATTGCCAACGGCATGGCGGTCACCGGCGGCTACCACCGCCTGTGGGCGCACCGCACCTACGATGCGCACCCCGCGCTGCGCATCTTCTACCTGATCTTCGGCACCATGGCGCTGCAGAACAGCGCCTTCATCTGGTGCAGCGGGCATCGCGCCCATCACCTGCACGTTGACGACGTCGATCGCGACCCGTACTCGGCGCGGCGCGGCTTCTGGTTCTCGCACATCGGCTGGATGCTGCGCGAGTACCCGAGCGGCAAGCCCGACCTCGCCAACATTCCGGACCTGAAAAAGGACCGGCTGCTCGCCTTTCAGCATCGCCACTACGTGCCGCTG
>DATBCS010000046.1:0-10601 GCA_036270315.1 Gemmatimonadales bacterium | reverse complement strand
CCGACATGATGACGATGTTTCAAGTGATCGGGTTTGGGGCGTCGGACACCCTCGTGTTGCCGCACGATACCCTCGACGCCACCGGCATGGCGGACGTGATGCAGTCCCCCGCTCCGGGGTTCGGGTACCTGGGCGCGCCGTTCCGCAACAGCTTCCGCTACAATCTGGGCGACGTGGAGCTCGGGGCGACGTACCGCTTCGCGAGCGGGGCGCACTACGCTGGCGCCGCCGCCCTGCTCGCCCGCCTCCCGACGGGAGCCCAGGACTCGGCCGACGATTTCCTGCGGCAGTCGATCGGCGACCACCTGTGGGGCCTCGAGGGGCACGTGATCCAGGAGGTGACGCTCGGGCCCGTGTGGCTCAACGTCGCCCTCCGCGCCGGCACGACGCGGGCAGGGACGCGGATCCGCCGGGTGGCGCCGTGGGATGCCGTGCTCGTGCCGTTGGAGGCGACGGCGACGCTCGGCTGGACGCGCGGCGACTACCTCGGGCTGGACGTCGCGCCACTCGTGCGCCTGGCCCCCCAGCTCGCCGCGGGAATCACCGCGGGCTACTGGACAAAAACGCGCGACCACTACACCTACCGGAGCGCGCAGGACTCGGTGGCCGTGTCGACCGCGCTCGGGGTGGCGACGCCGGCGAGCGTGCTCGACGCTGGCACGTCGCAGCGCTCGCTGCGCTTCGGGTTCGCGGTGACCTACGTCGGGCCGACCCTCGAAGGCGGTTTCTCGATCGAGCAGACCGTCACGGGCGCGGGGGCGGTGCCGGCGGCGACGGTGTATCGGATCGTGTTGCGGACGGCCCGGCGGCTCTTCTGAGGAGCTCGGCGGCGTGGCGCAGCGCGCTGTCCATGTCGGGGTCGCCGAGCATGCGGGCGAGCTCGCGGGTGCGGGCGGTCCCCGTCGCGACGGCGACGTCGCTCGTCGCCACCCCGCCCTTCGCTCCCTTTGCGACGACGAGGTGGTGGTCGGCGTACGTCGCGATCTGCGGGAGGTGGGTGATCACGAGCGCTTGGCGCCCCGCCGGGCGGGCGCGCACCACCCGGGCCAGCGCCTCGCCCACCCGGGCCCCAACCTCGCCGCCGATGCCCTGATCCACCTCGTCGAACACCAAGGTGGGCACGGCGTCGTGCTCCGCCAGCACGACCTTCAACGCCAACATCAGCCGGGAGAGCTCGCCGCCCGAGGCCACCTTCGCGAGCGGGCGGCCCTCGAGCCCGACGTTGAGCTGCACCTGAAACACCACGTCCTCGGCGCCGTGCGGGCCGGGAGCGGCGCGGGGCTCGAGCCGCGCCAGAAACCGGCCGCCCCCCATGCCCAGGGCCGGGAGCAGCGCGGTGACGGCCGCGCTGAGGCGCGCTGCGGCCACCTGCCGCTTGGCCGAGAGCGCGCGCGCGGCGCGCGCGAATTCCCGCACCGCCGTGTCGCGCTCCGCGCCGAGCACGCGGAGATCGAGATCCGCCGTGTCCAACAGCTCGAGCTCGCGCGCCGCCCGGTCGCGGGTCGCCAATACGTCCGGCAGGGCCGGGCCGTGCTTCTGCATCAGCCGGAACAGCACGTCGCGCCGCTGCTCCACCACCGTCAGTCGCCCGGGGTCGGCCTCGATCCGGGTCGCATAGGCCCGCGCCGCCTGCGCCAGCTCCTCGACGTGCGCGAACGCGCCGTCCAGGAGCTCGCGCCACGCGGCGACCGACGGATCGAGCCGCTCCAGGGCGCCCACGAGCTTCGCCGCGCGGGCCAGACCCGTCGGATCGAGCGCCTGCTCCAGCTCCCGCGCCAGCCGGCCCAGCTCGTCGGCGTGCGCCAGGCGCTTCGCCTCGGCCTCGAGCGCCGCGACCTCGCCTACCTGCGGCGCGGCGCGCGCGATCTCCTCCACGACGTGCCGCAGGTAGTCCGCCTTGCGGCCGACCGCCTCCCGCTCGGCCCGGAGCTCCGCCTCGCGCCGCTCGAGCTCGCGCGCGCGCTCCGCCGCGTCGCGCACCGCGGTGCGCTCCACCGCGGCGTCGCCGTAGGCGTCCACCATGTCCCGCTGCGGCTCGGGCCCGAGGAGCGATTGGGTCTCGTGCTGCCCGTGCAGGTCGACGAGCCGGGCGCCCAGTTCGCCTAGCACCCCGACGGTCGTGGGACTGCCGTTCACCCAGGCTCGCGAGCGCCCCTCCGCTGTAACCTCCCGCTTCAGCACCAGCCGGCCCTCCTCGACCTCAACGCCGAGCCCCGCGAGCACCGGAAGCAGCCGGTCGAGCTCGGGCGGGGTCAGGTCGAACGCCCCCTCCAACACCGTCTTCGCCGCCCCGGGCCGCACCGCGTCCGCCGAGGCGCGCTCGCCCAAGAGCAACGCCAGCGCGTCCACCAGCATCGACTTCCCCGCCCCGGTCTCGCCGGTCAGGACGTTCAGGCCGCTTTGGAGCGGGAGCGTCACGTCGGCGATGACGGCGAGATCGCGCACCCGCAGTTCGGTGAGCACTAGGGCCGCTCGCGGTCGGAGAGATCGCCCCACTGCAGCTTTTTGCGCATGCGGGCGAAGAAGCCCTCGGGCCCAAGCCGCACCAGCCGCACGGGCGACGCGGCCCGCTTCACGACGAGCCGCTCGCCGGGATGCATCGTCGTCCCGGTTTGCCCGTCGAACGAGACCAGTACGTCCTCGCTCCACGGCGGGATCGGCTCGACCGTGACGTGGGCGGTGGAGGGCACGACGAGCGGCCGCACGGCGATGGTGTGAGGGCAAATCGCGGTGACGACGATGGCGTCCACGCCCGGCACGACGATCGGTCCCCCGGCGGACAGCGAGTAGGCCGTCGAACCCGTGGGCGTCGCCACCACGATGCCGTCCGACGAGTACTGTCCCACTTCGTCGCCGTCCACCGACACGCGGAGCGGGATGAGGCGCGCCACGCCGCCCTTGTGCACCACGGCGTCGTTCAGCACCACCGGCTCGGCGCGGCTCCGGCCCTGCTTGACCTCGATGGCTGGAGCGAGCGCGAGCCGCGCCTCGATCGCGTACGCACCGCGCACCAGGGCGTCGAGAGCCCAATCGAACGTCTGGGCGTTCGCCGTGGTGAGGAACCCGACCCGGCCGAGATTGACCCCCAAGATGGGCGGCGTCCCGGCGCCGTCCCCCAGGGTGCGCGCGCCGCGCAGCAGCGTGCCGTCGCCCCCGAGTGTCACGAGGCAGTCCAGCCCCGGGGATTGCCCCAGCAGCGGCGGGCGCGGCTCGGGCCACAAGGCCGCGATCGGCTCTTCGGTGTAGAGCGTCACCCCGAGGCGCGGGGCCACCTGCGCCAGATGCGCCAGCAGGCTCTTCAGATCGCGGTAGCTCGGGTTGCCGACGACCCCGACATTCATGAGGGTGTGAGCGATTCCTCCGCCGCGAGCGCGCGCACCCGCGCCGCGATCCCCGGCCCCGTCAGGCCCACCTCCGCGAGCTGTGCCGCCCGCGGCGCGTGCTCGTAGGTCCGGTCGGGCACGCCGAGCGGCACCACCCGCACCTCCGGCGCGATCGTCTCCACCAGGCCCGCGAGATACGCCCCGAAGCCGTTCGCGACCGTGCCATCCTCCACCGCGACGAGGAGCCGATGCTCGCGCATCAGCGCGTCGAGCACGGCACGGTCGATCGGCTTCAGGAACCGGCAGTTGACGACCGTCACCTCCAGCCCCTCGCCCGCCAGCGCCTCGGCGGCGGCGAGCGCCGGCTGACACATCACCCCCACCGCGAGCAACGCGCATTCCTTCCCCCGGCGCAACACCTCCCAGCTGCCGTACGGCACCGGGGCAACCTCCGCCGCGGGGGGCGCCTCGCCCGGCGCCTTGTCGCGCGGGTAGCGCAGCGCGAAGGGCCCGTCCGTATGCGCCAGCGCGCACCGCAACAGCCCGATCAGTTCCGCCCCGTCCTTGGGTGCGGTCACCGTCATGTGGGGCACCGCGAGCAGGTACGCGATGTCGTACAGCCCCATGTGCGTCTGGCCGTCCTCGCCCACCATCCCCGCCCGGTCCAGCGCGAAGATCACGGGAAGCCGCTGGATCGCGACGTCGTGGATGATGCTGTCGTAGGCGCGCTGCAGGAACGTCGAGTAAATCGCCACGACGGGGCGGATGCCCTGGGTCGCGAGCCCCGCGGCGAACGTGGTGGCGTGCGCCTCGGCGATGCCGACGTCGAAGAACCGGTCCGGCCACTTCTTCTGAAAGATGTTCGTGCCCGTGCCGGACGGCATCGCGGCGGTGATTGCCACGAGACTGGAGTACTCCGCCGCGAGTTGGGTGATCGCCTCGCCGAAGATCTTGGTCCACGCCGGCGCCCCGGGACTGACCGGCCTTAACTTGCCGGTCACCGGGTCGTACGGCGCCCGCGCGTGATACTTCTCCGTGTCCGGCTCGGGCAGCGGGAAGCCCTTCCCCTTCTCGGTGATCACATGCACCACCCGCGGCCCCTTCAGTGTCTTCACCACCTCGAAGGCCTGCACCATCTGGGCGATGTTGTGGCCATCGATGGGCCCGAAGTAGCGGAAGCCGAGCTCCTCGAACAGCATCCCCGGCGACCACAGGTTCTTGATGCTCTCTTCCAGCGTGCGCGCGAAGTCGACCAGCTTCTGGCCGCCCACGAGATGCGACACCGACTGGATGAGGCCCTTGACGTGCTCGCGGATGCGGACGGTAATCGGGCTCGCGATGATGGAGCCGAGATAGCGGTTGATGGCGCCGACGTTCGGAGCGATCGACATGCCGTTGTCGTTCAGCACCATGATGATGTCGCGGCCGGAGTGGCCCGCGTTGTTCATCGCCTCGTAGGGCAGCCCACAGGTCAAGGCGCCGTCGCCCACGACCGCCACGACCTTGAACCGCTCCCCCCCCAAGTCGCGCGCCGCGGCAATGCCGTACGCGGCCGATAGCCCCGTCCCCGCATGGCCGGCGCCGAATTGGTCGTGCACGCTCTCGGTGCGCCGCAAGAAGCCCGACAGGCCGTCGGCCTGGCGCAGCGTCGCGAGGCGCTCATTGCGCCCGGTGAGGATCTTCCAGGGATAGCCCTGGTGGCCCACATCCCACACGATCCGGTCGGTGGGCGAGTCGAAGCAGTAACACAGCGCCACCGTGAGCTCGACGACCCCGAGCCCGGCGCCAATATGGCCACCGGTCTGGGACACCACGTCGATCAGCCGCCGCCGCACCTCGTCGGCCAACGGCTGCAGCTCGTCCCTGCCGAGCTGCTTCACGTCTTCGGGTCCGCGGATCCGCTCGAGCAGGGTCATATCAGTTGAGTCGCGTCACGGTTTGGCCCTCCACACCCCCCGGCGTAGCAGAAGCTAACCCCTCTTCCTCCAGCCGGTCTACCGCCGCGGCGCGGCGCCACCTCCCGTTCCGGGTGGACGGCGGGACGCTGCAACATGACCCGCCCTGCGTGGCGTGGCCACCCCCACCGGCAGTAGGTTACACACGGCCCGAGCACCACCCGCCGAGCCGTCACCCCCGGCATCTCCGCGTGTCCCCGGAGGCGCGATGCGCACACACCCGTCCGGCTGGTCGCGCCGTGACTTCCTGGCGTCGCTCGGGGTTTGTCTCTCCCCGCTGGTGACGCCTTCCCTCCCGAGCGTTCGGCGTCGCGCCCCGGCGGCGCAACAGCCGACACTGAACCAGCGCCTCGGGTATTCCCCGAGTGCTCGACTCCTGATCTTGCATCTCGACGACATCGGCATGCTCCACGCGACCAACGCGGCCGCCGCCGCGGCCTTTGAAACCGGGGTGGCAAACTCGGGGAGTCTCATGGTTCCCTGCCAGTGGTTTCCTGAGGCCGCCGCCTATGCCCGCGCCCATCCCGCCCTCGACCTCGGCCTCCACCTCACGTTCACGAGCGAGCGGCCGGCGTACCGCTGGGGGCCGGTCCTCGGGGCGGCGAGCGTGCCCACCCTGGTTGATGAGCAAGGCTACTTCCCCATCACCTGGGACGAGAGCAGGCGCGTCGACCTGCGCGAGCTCGAAGCGGAGCTGCGGGCGCAGCTCGCGCGCGCTCGGCTGCTCGGCGTCGTGCCCACGCACCTCGACTCCCACGAGCACCGCCTGCAATGGCTCGGCCGGCCGATCTTCGAGCTGTTTCTCCGGGTCGCGACCGAACAGCGGCTCCCCATTCGCGTCGGCCGCAACTGGTTCGAACAATACACCTACCTCGCGCCCGCCCTGGGGCCCGAGGGCATCGCGCTCGACCGCGCGATCACGATCCCGCCGTCGGTCCCGCCGGACCAATGGATCAATTGGTACGTCGATACGCTGCACGAGCTGCGCCCCGGGGTGACGGAGCTGTTCCTGCATGTGGGCCGGGACGACGAGGAGCTGCGCGCGTTCGCGCCGCCGCAGTTCAGCTGGGGGGCGGCCTGGCGGCAACGCGACCTGGAAGCGATCACGAGCCCGGCGGTGCGGGACGCACTGGTCGACGCCGAGGTCACGCTGATCACGTGGCGCCAAATCGGTCGGCTCCTCGTCGATAAGAGCCCACGGGCCCCGGAGCGCTGACGCGCCCCGGCGGCCGACGGGGGCCGGGGCGGCCGCCCGTATTATGTTGTGCCACGCCCATGCTCCTCGTCCTCGCGGCCTTGCACGCGCAGGTCCCGGCACAGCCACCCTGTGCGCGCGAGGCCGCGGCGCGGGCGGCGCTCGAGGCGGGGTGGCAGGCCTACCGCCAGGGCGCAATCGCGGAGGCGGCCACCCGCTTTGGCGTCGCGGACACGCTCTGTCCCGGAGCGCCCCGCACCCAGGTGGGGCTCGGGTTTGTCGCGCTGCGCCAAGACCGCCCCCCGGAAGCAGAGCAGCGGTTCGCGCGCGCCCTCACCGCAGACTCCGGCGACGCGGATGCCTGGTACGGCCTGGGCCTGGCGCGGCTGCGCCAAGGCGACCCGGTGGCGGCGACGCGCGCGTTCCGAGGCGCGCTGCAAATCGCGCCGGGCTACGCCGACGCGGCCGATCAACTGCTCCCGCTGGGCGTCGATTCGGGGTTGCCTTTGCCCCCCGTGGCCCTGCCCCCGGAGCCCGCCATCCCGGCGCGTGCCGCCGGCGAACGCTTCGAAGTGCGGACGTCGACCGGATGGCAGCCGCTCTACATCAAGGGCGTCAACCTGGGCGCCGCGCGGCCGGGGAAGTTCGCCTCCGAGTTCCCGCTCGACGACTCGACCTACGCCCGCTGGCTCGAACTCATCGCGGCCACCCACGCCAACGCCGTCCGGCTCTACACGATCTTCCCGCCCGCCTTCTACCGCGCGCTGGGCCGGTGGAATGCAGGGCACCCGCACGACCCCCTCTGGCTCGTCCAGGGTGTGTGGGCCGAGTTGCCGCCCGGCGACGACTTCGATGCCCCGGCGTGGATCTTGGAGGTGCACCATGAGATCGAGCGCGCCGTCAACGTGGTGCACGGCCGTGGGCTCCTCGCGGCGCGGCCGGGGCACGCCTGGGGACGCTACGACCAGGACGTGTCCGATCACGTGCTGGCCTTTCTGCTGGGACGGGAATGGGAGCCGTTTGCGGTCGGCGCCTACAACCGCAAGCGGCCGACGCGGACCCACTATGCGGGCCGCTTCCTCACCGTCGCCCGCGGCACGCCGACCGAAGTGTGGCTCGCGGCGCAGTGCGATTACCTGCTCGCCTACGAGTGGGACGGCTACCGCGCGCAGCGGCCCATCGCCTACACCAATTGGCCCCCGCTCGATCCGATGCATCACCCGACCGAGCCCAGTCTCCACGAAGAGCAGGCGTTGCGCCAACGCTTCGGGTTTCCACCGAACCCCCGGCTCAAAGAATACGACAACGACGTCGAGTCGCTCGACGCCATGGTGGTGCGCCCCACGGCGGCGAATCGTGCCGGGTATTTCACCGCCTATCACGCCTATCCGTACTATCCCGACTTCATCAATCTCGATCCCGGGTACGGCGCCGCCCGCTCGGCCGCCGGGCCGTCGCATTACTTGGGGTATCTGCTCGCCCTGAAGCGCCGGCACGCGGGCCGGCCCCTCCTCATCGCGGAATACGGCGTGCCGTCGTCGCGCGGCATCTCCCACCTCCAGGCCGAAGGGCTACACCACGGCGGCCACGATGAGCAAGCCATGGCCGCGCTCGACGCCCGGCTCACCCGAGAGATCCACGAGGCGGGCCTCGCGGGAGGCATCGTATTTTCCTGGCTGGACGAGTGGTTCAAACACACCTGGGTGACGATTGACTTGGAGCTGCCGGCGGAGCGCACGCGCCTGTGGCACAACGTGCTGGACGCCGAGCAGCACTACGGCCTCCTGGGTCAGTACGCGGGCGACACCACGACCACGCCCGAGCCGGGCGGGGCCCCGGACCGGTGGCGGGCCCTGCGCCTGCTCGAGGGCGGCGACACCCTGGCGCTCCGCGTGGGCGCCGACCCGTCCTACCTCTACCTCGCCCTCGACGGCGGGCCGCCGCTCGACACGGTGCGCTACGTCGTGGGGATCGACACGTACCGGCGGGATCGCGGGGCGGCGCGGCTCCCCGGCGTGTCCTTCGCGAGTGACGTCGGCTTCGAATTCGCGTTGGTGCTGAACGACACCACCGATGCGCAACTGCTCGTCGCCCCGTGGTACAACCCGTACCTCGGGCCCCGGCGCGGCGCCGGTCCCACCGCGCTTGACGCGTTCTACAACCTCGGCGCTACCGTAGATTCGAGCGGCAGCGGCGTAGCGTGGGATTCGCTCTACGTGACGACGAATCGCTGGCGCATCGCCCGCGACGGTCGGACGTTTCCAGCGCGCGGCGCGAACCGCGGGCGCCTGCGCTACGGCCGCGCTACCGCGTCGAGCCTCGCGGACTGGTACGTCGACCGCCCGGCGCAGTTGGTCGAGATCCGCCTGCCCTGGGGGCTGCTGAACGTCACGGACCCGTCCTCGCGCCGCGTGCTGCGGCGGATCGTGGCGCCGGAGACCTTCGAGGTGGCCGTGACCGATGGATTCCGCTTCGGCGTGGCGGCCGTCGCCCAGGGCGGCGGGGCCGCGCGGCTGTGGCTCCCGCCCCACAGCACCTACGCCTGGCCGACCTGGGACGCGCCGCTCTGGCACGAGCGGTTGAAGCCCGTCTACGAGGCACTGCGCGACGTGTGGGGGGCGTGGTGACGTCGGACCCCGAGCGCGTCGTCCACCGACCCGCTGTGGAAGAACGACCACCGTCGCCACCGCCCGCGGGTGGCGTACCGCGATGACTCTAAGGAGAGAGCCCCCCATGAATAAGTCGCTCAATGCGTGGTTCACCATCGCCGTGGTGGGTGCCATCGTGTACGCGTTCCTTCGCGTCGCGCGGCCGCCTGGGGTGGACCTTCCCTGGCTCCTCGGGTTCCTCGCTCTCTGCTGGGCCTTCGCCGGTATTCACATCATCAACGAGTGGGAACGCCGCCCCGTGTTACGGCTGGGACGCTATGTGCGCACCGCCGGGCCTGGGCCGGTATGGATTGAGCCGCTGCTGCATGCGGTGCTGCCGGCCATCTCGATTCAGGACGTCTCGCGGTCGGTGACCGTCGAGAACGTGCAAACGCACGACAACGTGCGCGTCACCATCATCGCGGTGCTGACCACGCGCATTGCGGCCGCCAACGTGCGCCAGGCCCTGCTCGCGGTGAAAGGCGTCGCGGACGCGACGCTCCAGCGCGCCCAGGCCACGCTGGTCGAGGTCGGAGCGGCTTCGGTCCTCGACGACCTCCTGGCCCGCCGCGACGCCATCACGTCCAAGGTCAAGGCCGCGCTCGAGGCGAAAGTGTCGCCGTGGGGGGTCGACGTGGTGGCGGTCGAGATCAAAGACTTCAAGATCGCCGATCCCGACGTCGAGCGTGCGATCGCCATGAAGGCCCGCGCAGAAAAGGAAGCTCAGGCCGAGCTGAAGCGGGCCGAGCTGCAGGGGGAAATCGTCGCGCGACTCAACGAGGCGGCCACCCACCTGACGGTCGATGGCTGGCGCCTCAAGGCCTTCGAGACCCTCACCGAGCTCACGCGCTCCGCGCAGAACAACACCGTGCTCATTCCGACGCAGGTGCTCGCCATGCTCGGCGCCGCATTGCCCGGCCCACCGGCCCCCGCCTCGGGTCGCGGCTAGCCGACCGGTGCGCCCGAGTGTGCGGCGCGCTCGAGCGCTGCCGCCAACGGCTCCAGGTCCCAGGCGGCGTCGTGGCGCACACCGCTCACGAAAAACGTCGGCGTGCCGTTGACACCGCTCCGCACGCCGCCTAAGAAATCCGCCCGCACCCGCGGCTCGTAAGTGTGCGCCGCGAGCTCCCGGGCGACGCGAGCGCCATCGAGCCCTAACTCCTCGGCGTACTCCACCAGGTGGTCGTCCTCGAGCGCGAACTGGCGCTCGAACAGGCGAGCGTGCATCTCCCAGAACTGGCCCTGCGCGCCCGCCGCCTCCGCGGCCTCGGCTGCATGCTCGGCATGCGCGTGGACCTGCGTCAGGGGAAAGTGGCGGAACACAAACCGCAGCCGTGCACCGAGCCGGCGCTGCAGCTCCTGGACGATCGGGAACGCCTGACGACAGTGGGGACACTCGAAGTCGCCGTACTCGACGAGCGTGACGGGCGCGCGGGCCGCGCCTAGCGCGTGATCCGCGTAGCCCACCGGCACCGCCAAC
>DATBCS010000045.1:0-4641 GCA_036270315.1 Gemmatimonadales bacterium | reverse complement strand
CAGCACCCCCCGCGCGAGGGGGGGCTCGGCGTGGCCCTCGTAGCTCATGCGCAGATCGGTCCAGCGGACCCGGTAGCCCCGGGCGACGAGGTGGCGGAACGCCGCGTCGTGGCGCGTCTGACACCGGATCGCCAGCCGCCGAATACCGGCGCGGGCGGCGGCGGCTTCGGTGGCGGCGATCGCGGCGGCGAAGGCGCCGGCGTCGAGCGCCGCCAGCTTGAGCACGCGCACCTCGTCCTTGGGCCGGCCCTCGGCGAGCGCCGCGGAGTGCCACAGCACCATCGCGGCGAGGCCGTCCTCCCCGTCGACGAGCGACGTATCACCGAGCCCGAGCTCGTTGGTGAGCTGGATCTCGCGCGTGAAGTCGTAGCCGGGGGCGAGCCCCGAGACGAGCCGGCGTGCCGCGTCGACCGCCTGCCGGCCCGCGTCGCCTGAGCGTTGCGAGAGCAGCGCGGGGGCGGAGTGGCCCCGCGTCGCAATGTCGTTGGTCATGGTGACCGTGAGGTGGCCGGGGGAGAACCCGAGCCGCGCATAGAACCCGATGTTCTCGACGGTCCGCGGCATCGTCTCGAGCCCGAGCGTGGTCACGCGCTGCTCGAGCAGCCAGTCGGTCGCGGCCCGTACGATCGTCTTGCCGACGCCCGCCCCTTGGCGATCGGGGCGCACGGCGAGCGGGCCCATCCACCCCTCGGCGCCCGAGTGGTGTGCGATGTTGAACGCGGCCACGTGCCCCGCCTCGTCGCGCCACAGCATGGCCCCGGCGCCGGCGTCCAGCAGGGCGTAGCGCCACACCTCGGGGTTGAGGTGCGGCACCCGCACGCCGACCAAGCCGTCGCGCCGGTAGCGGTCCGTGAAGGCATCGGCGAAGACCCGGTTGAGCGCGTCGGTGTCGCGCTCCCCGGCCGCCTCCGGGCCAAACACCTGCCGCTCAGGCAGCCACGCCCGCATCGGCCGCTCCCAAGGTCGCCGTGTCGTCCCGCACCACGCTCGTTCCGCGCCCCGGATCAAAGTCCACCCGGATCACGCGATCGAGCCCCTCCCGCACCTGTTCAATGTGCGTGATCAAGATGACCTGCGGGAAGCGGTCCCCCAGGCGTCGCAAGAGACCGACGACGTGCTGGCGCCGAGCGTCGTCCAGCGAGCCGAAGATCTCGTCCAGCACGAGCAGGGAGAGCGGCTGGCCCGCACGCTCGGCGATCATTTGCGAGATCGCGAGGCGCAGGACCAGGTTCGCCAGGTCCTCCTCGCCCCCCGAGATCACCGGCTTGGGGACGCCGGCCTCGAGAATCGTCACTGTGTAATCGTCCGTGAGCTCCAGCTCGTCATACCGCCCGTCGGTGAGGTCGGCGAGGAAGCCGGAGGCCAGCTCCGCGATTTCGGGGCGCATGCGCGCGTTGAGCTCGCCCCGCAGGTCGGAGAAGGCGCGGTCGAGCTCGTTGTGGAGCCGCTGGCGCGCCTTGAGGGTGGCGACGTGGCGCTCGCGCTCGGCGCGCTGGGTTTCGCGTTGCTCGACCTCGCGCACGTCGTTCTCCGCGCGCGCCAAGGCCCCGCGCCCCTCGACTACCGCGAGCTCCGCCTCGCGCAGCGCGCCCATGGCGCGATCAAAGCGATCCTTCGCCTGCTTGTACTCCGTCTCGGAGAACCCCTCGGCACGTACGGCATCGGTGAGCTCGCGCACCCGGCGCTCGGACACGGAGAGCTGCTGCTCGGCCTGCTCAGCGTCGCGCACCAGGGTCTCGGCGCGGCGCGCGCGCTCCTCCAGCGCCGCCGCTTCGAGCGCCACCGGCTCCAGCTTGGCCAGCTCGGCTCGCACCGCGTCGTGCCGCCCCGTGTCGTAGCCCGTGGGGCGCGCCTGCAGCTGGCCTTCCAGGGCCGAGGCCCGCCGCCGCGCCGCCGCGAGCTCGGCGGCCGCGCGCTGGCGCTCCTCCGCCTGGGCGCGCAGCTCCCCAGCGCGCGCGTTCGCCCGCCGCTGCGCCTCAACCAGCCGCTCCCGCGCGGCCTCGGCCTCCCGCAGCGGGGCGGGCGGCTGGGCCAGTTGTTCCAGCCGTTGGCGGAAATACTTCCCGTCTCCCGTGATCACCTCAAGTTGGCGGTCGAAAAGCGCCAGCACCGATGCGTATTCGGCGCCGAGCGGTCGCTGGCACGTGGGACACGTCCCGTCGGGCCCGAGTTGCGCGAGCTGGTCGCGCTGCTCCTTCACGTCCTCGTACTGCTTGAGCAGCTCGGTGCGCTTGGTCTCCGCGTACTGGCGGTCGCGCACCCAGGCCGTCCGGGCCGCCTCAAGGGCCTGGTCGGCGGCCTCGAGACGTCGCTCCCCACCCTGCGCCTCGGCCTCCGCGCGGGCCAGCGTTTGGGCGACGTCGTGCAGCTCGGTGAGGCGTCGCTCGAGCGTCCCCGCGGCGCGCGTCAGTTCCTCGAGCTGCGCTTGCTCCGCGCGACGCGCCGCCGCTTCGCGCTGCAGCCGCTCGAGCTCCGCGCGCTCGGCCTTCAGGCGCGTCACGGGAGCGAGGTCCGCCTCGAGCCGCTTGAGCTGCTCGCGAGCGGCGAGCGCGTCGGCCAGCTCTCGGTCGAGCCGCTGGAATTCCTGGCGCGCCGTCACGACCCCTTGCTCCGCCATGCGCCGCTCGCCGTCGAGCGACAGGGTGCGCTCGCGGCGCGCCATCCACTCGTTCCACCGCGGCTCCTCGCGGGCTCGCGCCGCCTCCGCCGCCCGGCGGGTCCGCTCCGCCGCCTGGGCCGCCTCCCGCGCCGCGGCGAGGCGCTCCGCCGCCGCCCGCCGCTCGGCGGCCAACCCCCCCGCATCAGGCAGCCCGGCCTCGAGGCCGCGCACCTCGGCCGCGAGGGTGTTCCGCACCTCGCGCACCCGTTCCTGCGCGTCCCGCAGGCGCTCGTAGCCCAGCACTCGCGAGAGAAATGCCGCGCGCTCCGTCTTGCCGAGCGCCGCCATCACCGCCAGTTCCTTCTGGCCGGTGAAGTACGTGTTGAAGAACTCCTGGTGGGTCATCCCGAGCGTCCGCTCGAGCTTGTCAGTCACGGCCTTGAGCGAGTTGGCGACGAGCTGGCCGTCTTGGCGCAGCGTCGCGGTCGAGAGGCTGCGCGTCACGCGATACTCATGGGCCCCAAGGCGGAAATCCAGCTCCACACCGACGCTCGTTCCGCCCTTCGCACCGAGCCGGCGGATCGAGTCCTTGTCGCCGCGCGCCGCTTGCACGCCATAGATCGCCCAGGCAACGGCCTCGAGGATTGTCGTCTTCCCCGAGCCGTTGGGGCCAAAGATGCCGGTGATCCCCGGCCCGAACTCGAGCTCCGTATCGGCGTGCTGCCGGAAGTTCACGAGCCGCAGCCGGCGGAGCTCCATCAGCTCTCGCCCTCCCGGCCCGCGCGCTCGACGTAGTCCACGCCCGCCCGCACGAACGCGGCGCGGTCCAGGTCGGCGTCGAGCGGGCGCCGCTCGAGGAACTCGCGCACGGTCTCGGGGAGCGTCTGTCGGCGGGCGGGCGTCCCCGCCCCTGCGGCCTGCGGCACGTCGGGCCGCCGCGCGTCGAGCTCGAAGTGGAGCGCGCGGGCCTTGTACCCCCGGAGGGCCGTGTGGTCGAGATCGCGCGCCGTGGCGCGCGAGACATCCCATAAGAGGAGCCGTACCACCTGGTCGTCGATCGGCGGCTGCGCCGCCCCGACGGCCGCGGCGATGCGCGCGTCGAGCTGCCGCGCCGTGAGGCCTTTACCGTCGATTGCCGGCAACTCGAGGTGGCCGTGCACCGGCGCGACCGTCTGAAGCGTGACGCGCGTCCCTGGCAGGTCGACCAGCAGGTACCCCTTGCCCGCCCGCCCCCGCTCCGCTTCGTCCTGCAGTTGGCCCCACGGATTCGGCCCCACGTATTCGAGACTCCCGGCATACCACACGTTCGGCTCCACCTCGTGCGCCACGTGGTAGTGGCCGAGGGCGACGTAGTCCCACTGCGCGGGCGCGATGGCATCGCGCGAGAGGAGCGCGCCGCCATACTCCATGGTGCCGCGGGTCTCGCCGAGCCCGGGATACTGTCCGTGGGTCACCAGAATGTTGAAACGCGCGCCGTGTTCGGGGCGGAGCGCGGGCCGCTCGTCCCCCACGAGGGCCTGGTGCGGCACC
Source organism: Gemmatimonadales bacterium (assembly GCA_036270315.1). Taxonomy (GTDB): domain Bacteria; phylum Gemmatimonadota; class Gemmatimonadetes; order Gemmatimonadales; family GWC2-71-9; genus AG41. The sequence goes on along the minus strand of DATBCS010000045.1, from coordinate 512 downwards.
GCAAGGACGGAGCAGTCGAGGTGCCGGAAGCCGAGCGAGCGCGCCTCCTCCACGACGACGTGCACGCCCAGCGCCTCATACAGCCGCAGGATGGTGCCGGTCTCCGTGGACCGGGGGGTGTCGTGGTTGCCGGCGATCATCACGATCGGGGCGTCGGGGAGCCCGGTGCGCAGCCGGTGGAGCTGCTGGAACAGGAACAGGATGGCCGAGTTGGTGGGGCGCACGGAGTGGAAGACGTCGCCCGCAAAGAGGATCAGGTCAGGCCGCTGGGCGAGCACATCGTCCACGGCGCGGCGGAACGCTTCGGCGACATCCGCCTCGCGCTGGTTGCCGCCCCGCGGCGTCTGCCGGTCGTACTGGCGGAAGCCGAGGTGGAGATCGGCGAGGTGGGCGAGTTTCATTCGGTTCGCGTGCCCCGAGGGGCGGCTCCGCTCCCTAGTATGGCTCCTCCGAGATCGGCTTCAACTGTGCCACGCTCTCGCGCGCCGGCGCCGCCACGGGCGCCACCCGAC
>DATBCS010000044.1:0-9036 GCA_036270315.1 Gemmatimonadales bacterium | reverse complement strand
CCGGCTGCTCTTTTGGACCGCGTGATCGGGGCCGGTGAGCCCAGACGTGGGCTAGCGAGCTGGGTCTCAGAGCTTCCAGCCTGGCCCTCGAGCCCCTGGGGTCTTGCTAGTTGCAAATTACACAGCGGAAAAACAGCCACTTTCCCAAGAACAAAAAACGCCACTGATACGACACTGAAAAGGTAAATTATTGTAGTATTGCATGTTACGGAAACGGCACTACCTTGGCACGTGTTTCGCTTCACTCCGGGCGGGTGATTGGGCGACGTTCTCGTCTCGTCTCATTAGGGGGAGCAACATGAACCGCAAGGGTTTCACACTGATCGAACTCTTGATCGTGGTGGTGATCATCGGCATTCTCGCCGCCATCGCGATCCCGAAGTTCGCCAACACGAAGGAGAAGGCGTACATCTCCTCGATGAAGTCGGATCTTCGGAACATGGTGACCGCCGAGGAAGCGTACTTCGCAGATTCCGTGAAGTACACGACCGCGACCAGCTGCACCAACCCGGCGCCGGCCGGTAACGCGGCGTGGTGCGCCAGCATCGGCAACACGCGCGGCACGATCACGATCGGCACGGGCACCCAGGCCGGTTGGACCACGAGCATCACCAACGTCAACACGCCGAAGAGCTGCGGGATCTATGTGGGCGCGATTACGCCCGCCGCCCCGGCGACGTCGGCGGATGCGGAAGGCGCACCGGTTTGCCGGTAAGCCTCCAGTAGCAGGAAGTGGCGAGCGGCGGGGGACCTCCCCGCCGCTCGTTTTTTGTACCTTTGATCCGCCATGCCCGCGCCGCCCTCGCTCCGCACCGAGCTACTGGTCCACCTCGCGTTCCTCGCGGCCACGGCCCTGTTGCTCGGCGTCGGGACCGTGCTGCTGGCGGCAGAGCTCGCTCCCGATCGGGCGTTCCCCCTCATTCTCGTGATCGTCGCGCTCGACGTCACGGTGTTCATCTTCTTCGGCCGCTACCTCATCAGCCGGCTCGTGCTGGCGCCCGTGGAACGGCTCGTCCGGGCGGCCGACGCCATTGTTGACGGTGACTTCGCGGCACGGGCCCCGGGGGCTGAGACCCGCGATTTCCAGATCCTGGCGGAGCGGCTCAACCGCATGACCGATCACCTGCTCGACGCTCGGGGCCAGCTCGTGCGCTCCGAGAAACTAGCGAGCGTCGGGCGGCTCGCGGCGGGGGTCGCGCACGAAGTGGGGAACCCGCTCGGGGCGATCGGGACTTACGTCGAAGTGTTACGTCGTCGGGGCGCGGACGGCGAAGTCGTTGCGGGCGTGACCCGCGAGCTCGAGCGGATCGACCGCATCGTGCGGGGGCTGCTCGACTATGCCCGGCCCCGAGACGAACCGCTCGCGCCGCTCGATCCGGCCGGGGTGCTGCGCGGTGCGCACGCCTTGCTCGAGGCCCAAGGCGCCCTGAAGCCGGTGCATGCGGCACTCGAAATCGTGCCCGGCGCGCCCCAGATTCTGGGCCGCGCCCACCTCCTCGAGCAGGCGATCGTGAACCTCGTGCTGAACGCGGTGGACGCGGCTCCCGCGGGCGTGGTCACGCTGGGTGCCCGCCCGTGGGCCTATGAGCCTGGACGCGCCGCGCCGCGGCGTGCCACGGACCCGGCCCCCGCAGCGTTTCCCCGCAACGAGGCAAGGCGTCCCGCCCGCATCGAGTTCGCGCCCGGGCAGCCCGGCGCCTTGCTGGTGGTGGCCGACTCGGGGCCGGGCGTGGCACCGGAGGATCGCGAGACGATCTTCGAGCCGTTCTACACCACGAAGCCGCCGGGCCGCGGCACGGGACTCGGCCTCGCCATCGTGGCGCGGGCGGTGCATGACATGGGCGGCGTCGTCTGGGTCGACCCGGGACGGGAAGGCGGGGCCGCGTTCAAGCTGTTCTTCCCCGCCGCGCGAGCCGACCGGTGAGCCGCGTCCTGGTGGTCGACGACGAGCCGGGGCTGCGCCAATCGCTCGGGCTCCTGCTGGCCGACGCGGGCTACGAGGTCGCGGCGGCGGGCGACGGGGCCAAGGCCCTCGCGGCGGCACTCGCCGAGCCCTTCGATCTGATTCTGTGCGACGTGCGCATGCCCGACATGGATGGCCTCGCGTTCCTGCGCGCCTACAAGAGCCAGGGCGGCGGCGCGCTCGTCGTCATGATGAGCGCCTACGGCGGCGAGGAGGCGGCCCTCGCCGCGATGAAGGAGGGTGCCTACGACTACATCCCCAAGCCGTTCCGGCCGGACGAGGTCGTGCTCACGCTGCGCAAGGCGGAGGAGCGGGAGCGGCTCAGACACACCATCGCGACACTAAGAGCACAGCTCGACAGTGCCCCCGCGACCCGCGCCTTGATCGCCGAGAGCGCGGCCATGCGCCAGGCGCTCGAGGTGGTAGCGCGGGTGGCTGAGCACACGACGACCGTGCTCATCACGGGCGGGCGCGGCACAGGCAAAGAGGTGATCGCCCAGGCGATCCACCGCGCGAGCCCGCGGGCCGGGCGCGCGTTCGTGGCGGTCAACTGCGCCGCGATCCCCGAGACCTTGCTCGAGTCCGAGCTGTTCGGCTACGTGAAGGGCGCCTTCACCGGCGCCGCGGGGGACCGGCTGGGCCTGTTCGAACAGGCGGACGGCGGGACGTTGCTGCTGGACGAGATCGGTGAGCTGCCGCTCCCGTTGCAGGCGAAGCTGCTCCGAGTGCTGCAGGAGAGCGAGATCCGGCGCGTCGGCGATCAGCGGACGCGGCGGGTCGACGTCCGCCTCCTCGCCGCCACAGCGAAAGACCTCGCGGCGGAGGCCGCCGCCGGCCGGTTCCGCGAGGATCTGTTCGACCGCCTGCACGTGGTCGCGATTCACCTGCCGCCGCTCGCCGAGCGCCCGGATGACATCGCGCCGCTGGCGCGCCATTTCGCCGCCCGCTTGACGCAGCGCCTCGGGCGGCGGGTCGCCCTGAGCGATGCCGCCGTCGCCTGGCTCGTCGAGCAGCGCTGGCCGGGAAACGCCCGGGAGCTCGAGCACACGATCGAGCGGGCCGCGGTGCTCTCGGATAAGGAGCTGCTCGAGCCGGTGGACTTGCGCCCCCACCCTGGCACCGCTCCACCCACCGTCGAGGGGGAGGGGGAGCAGGCGGCGGAGGGCAGCGGGACGCTCCAGGGGGCCGTGGAAGCAGCAGAGCGCCAAGCGATCGCGGCGGCGCTCGCGGCGGCGCGCGGCAACCGCCGTGCTGCGGCGAAGCGCCTCGGCGTGAGCTTGCGAACGCTGTTCTATAAGATGGATCGGTACGGCATCGACTAGGCGCGGCGCCCCGACGGGGCACCCCAACGCGACGAGCGGCGGGGAGGTTCCCCCGCCGCTCGCCACTTCCTGCTACTGGAGGCTTACCGGCAAACCGGTGCGCCTTCCGCGTCCGCCGACGTTGCCGGGGCGGCGGGCGTAATCGCGCCCACGTAAATGCCACAGCTCTTCGACGTGTTGATGTTGGTGATGCTCGTGGTCCAACCGGCCTGGGTGCCCGTGCCGATCGTGATCGTGCCCACGGTGTTGCCGATGCTGGCGCACCACGACGCGCTACCCGCCGGCGCCGGGTTGGTGCAGCTGGTCGAGGTCGTGTACTTCACGGAATCCGCGAAGTACGCTTCCTCGGCGGTCACCATGTTCCGGAGATCCGACTTCATCGAGGAGATGTACGCCTTCTCCTTCGTGTTGGCGAACTTCGGGATCGCGATGGCGGCGAGAATGCCGATGATCACCACCACGATCAAGAGTTCGATCAGTGTGAAGCCCTTACGATTCATCTGCTTACCCCCTGGAGTAACCTCAGTCCTATGAGCCGACCATCCCGGGACCACTACGAGCAAGCCCCATGCCGCCCCCGGCCTTTTGGGACATAACTCATGTAGTAGCAACCGCTTGGGCAATTGTAGGGTAGTTAGGAATGCCCCCGGGTGTATCCCGTATCACTGGCGTTTTGCATGCCACCTGGGTGCGCCGCAAGGCAGGGACCCCTGCCCTTCGGGTCTAGCGCGCCAAGGCGTGCGGCACGCGGGCGAGCAGGGAGTCCGCGACGGCCGTGTCGCCGCGGCTGCCGGCGATGGCGGCTTCGTACCGATAGTAGTAGTCGCACCCCGTGCACAGTGCGTTCAAGCGCGCCAGCATGGAGTCCGCGAGGGCCGACCGCCCGAGCATCAACGCCGCGTCCGCTCCGGACATGTACAGCCACGGCATCTTGTCGTAGATGGCCGTGGCGACCCGGTAGGCGGCGAGCGCCTTCTCTGGCTGGTGCGCGGCGAGGTACAACCCCACCATGCGCCAGGGGCCATCGAAGGAGCGCGGCGAGTCTTGCAGCTCGCTCAACACCACACTGGTACTGTTGCGCCACACAGGCACCCGTAACGCGGTGCGGATCGCCCCAGCCGCCACGAGGATCGCCACGATCGGCCTGAGCCGCCCGGGCGGCAGGCGTGCCAGCGCGGCGCCAGCCGCGAGCGCCAGTCCGACCGAGGGCAGATACAGGGTGCGCTCGGCAATTAGGATTCCCACCGGAAACAAGAGGTTCGCCACGGGCAGGAGGGCGATACCGATCCACCCCAGCCCGTAAGCCTCCACGCGGCGCCCGCGCCGCCACGCCAAGACGAGCAGCCCAACCCACGCGGCGCCGCAGGCCAATCCCACGAGGAAGCGGCCGTCCAAGGGGGAGGGCACGAGCGTGCGCTCGTTGGGTGAATAATCCACGCGCAGGGTGGCCGGGAACACGAGCAACCGAGCGAAGTCGGCGAATGCCGCGATGGCCGTCAGGTGGACTTGGAGTGGCGTCGCCCCGATGAATTGCGCCGCCCGACTCACGATGTGCCCGTAGGGCTCGAGCACGGTGGAGCGCACGGCGCCATAGGCGGCGCCGAGCACGACCCAGCCGACCGCATACGCCAGCATCCGGCGCCCGGATGGGCGTCGACCCACGCCGAGGATCCAGCCCCACGCCACGAGTGCCGCCACGACGGCGCCGTTCTCCTTCGAGAGCAGGCTCGCGGCGCTCGCCGCGAGGCTCCAGCCGAGGCTGTCACGCTCGAGCGCCGCATACACAGCGAGGAGCGCGAACAGCGCCGCCATGAGCTCCGCTCGGCCCGCGATGTTCGCCACGGCCTCCACGTGGACGGGATGGACCGCGAAGAGGAGACCGGCGACGAGGGCGGCGCGCTCCCCGCTCCAGTGACGCGCCAGCATGGCAACGGCCACGCTGGCCGCTGCGTGCCACAGCAGGTTTGCCGCGTGGAACCACGCGACCGACCCGAGCTGCCAGTCGAGGGCGTAACTCGCGATCGCGAGGGGGCGGTACAGCCCGCCACCCAGCTCGGGGGGCCAGTACGAAGCGGCGAACGCGCGCCAGAGGGCGCGCGGTGAATGGACGAAGGCGTTGGAAAAGATGATAGGGAGATCGTCCACCGCCCACTGATTCCATACCGCCCCGATGTAGATCACCAGGGCGCACGCGGCCACGATGAGGTAGAGGTGTCTGGTCCACGCGGGTACAGTGGCCTGCGGGGCCTCGCCCGGGAGTCCGCCGGCGTGCTCCATCAGGGAGCCTCGAGCTTCCGGGCGCGGGCCAGCAGAGAGTCCGCGGCTGCTTGGGCCCCGCGCTGCCGCGCGGCCTCGGCCTGCCCGCGATACGGACCGGCGCATGGCCTGCAGATGCGGTCCGCCTGCGCGAGCAGCGAGTCCGCCAGGCGATTGCGTCCCAGGCTGAACGCGGCGTCGGCGGCCGCCAAGTGGACGCGCGCGTCCCAGGGGTAGATGCGTCCGGCCGTCAGGAACGCATCGAGCGCTCGCTCCGTCTTGCCCGCCCACAGCAACGCCCAGCCGGTGTAATCCCACGCGTGGTAGGACTTAGGCGCGTCCTCGAGCAGTCTCAGCGACACGCTGCGGTTGTCGCGCCACGCGGGCACCCGCAACGCCGAGCGCACGCCACCGAGCGCGAGCAGGATGCCCGCCACCGCCGCGACGCGCTTCGCGGGGAGGTCACGGCACGCGGCCCCGGCCGCCACGGCGAGCCCCACCGAAGGCAGGTACAAGGTGCGTTCGGCGATCAGGACGCCGATCGGGAACAGCAGATTCGCCACCGGCAAGTACGCGATGCCGATCCAGCCGAGTCCGAATGCCTCGATCCGGCGCCGCCGCCGCCATGCCAGCGTCACCAGCAGCCCCCACCCGGCGAGGCAGAGCAGCCCCAGCAGGAAACGGCCGTCCAAGACCGACCGCACGGCCGTCCGCTCGTTGGGTGAATAATCCGCGCTCAGGTGGAGTGGGAAGAGCAGGAGCCGGACGACGTCGGCGAAGGCGCTGATGGCGGTGAGGCGCACGCCGACGGGGCCCTGGTCGGCGAACACCGGTGCGACGAGATCGAGGCCCGCGGATCCCCGCAACGCCATCCAGCGCAGCACTGCGTACACCACGGCGACCGATCCCCAACTGGCGGCGTACCACGCGAGCTTGCGGCGCGACGGCAGTGGCGCCACCCCGGCGGCCCAGGCCCACACGATCAAGGCGGGGATGACGACCGCTCCCTCCTTGCTCAGCAGCCCCGCTCCCAGGGCCGCCGCGCTCCAGCCGACGCTGCCCCGTTCGACGGCCGCGTAGACCGCGAGCAGGGTGAATACCGCCGCCATCAGGTCGCTGCGCCCCACCAGGGTGGCCGCGGCCTCGACGTGGGCCGGATGGACCGCGAAGAGCACGCCGGCGACCGCCGCGCCTGCCGCGCCCGCCCAGCGCCGGGTCAGCGCCGCGACGCCGACGCTCGCGCCCGCGTGCCACAGCAGGTTCACCGCGTGAAACCACGCCGCGCCATCGACCAGCCGATCGAGCGCGAACGTCACCACGACGAGAGGGCGGTATAGCGTGCCAGCGAGGTTGCCGGGCCAATACGGCTGGAGGAACGCGCGCCAGAAGGTCCCGGGCTGCTGGACCACCGGGTTCAAGGCCACGATGTAGACGTCGTCGACGGCGTAACGATTCCACAGCGCGCCGAGATGGACCACGAGGGCGCACGCGGCTACCGCCAGGTACAACCGCTTATCGGTCACGGTGTGCCTCGAACAGGACGCGCCCCCCGGGCCATTGCTGAACGACCGTGAGCCAGTGCGGATACGCCGCGCGCAGCTGGTCGAGCTCGGCGGCTGAGCTCCCTGGGCCGCTCTCGAGGATGTAGGTCACCCCCATCCGCTCCAGGAACGCGCGGTGCTCGGCGGGCGGCGGTGTGATCTCCGTCGCGCCGCGAAAGGCAAAGAGGTAGAGGGGCACCGCCCGTTTGCGCGTGTACAGCCACACCAGGGCTTCGTCGTCCGTCGCGAGGACGGCCGTGTCGGGGAGGGCAGCCACGCCGGGGAGCAACTCCGCGAAGTTCGCCGAGATCCGCTGCGCCGCGATCGCCCACCACCGGCCCCCGAGGCCCCGGCCCTCGTACCGCGCGTACCCCAGCACGACCACCACCACGAGCACCGCCACCGGCACCCGCCAGCGCCCCCGCCATAGCGCGCCCGCGCCCGCCACCCACACGAGCGCAAGCCAGGGCAGCACCGCCCACAGGAAGCGGTCCGGCGGAAATGGCCACACGGCGAGAATGGCCAGATAGCCGGCCAGGGTGAACCCGATCGCGGAGCGGCGGCTGACGAGCCACAGGCCGTACAAGCCGATGGCCAGCGAGGGCACGCCGCACACATAGTAGATCCAGCGGGCCGGCACCCAGGAGAACGCCAGCACGCCGAGGGGCCGCGGGAGGTCCGTGACGCTCGCCCGGACGGCGCCGAGGCCCGTTTGCCGGACCAGGTCTCCGTACGTGCCATAGTCAGCCGCGAGGTCGGGATCGATGGCGTGGCCATGGCGCAGCAGCCAGAGCCCCCAGCCGATCACTGCGATGCCGACGGGCAGCGCGGCCCAGCGCACCATCCGCCAACCGGCCCCTCGCACGAGCAGGAGGAAGACCATCACGCCGGCCCCCGCCGCGATCCCGATCGACCGGGTCAAGAGGGCAAGCGCGGCGGCCAGTCCTGCGAGCCCCGCCGAGCGCGGCGTGGTCGCGGGGCGGTCGGCAAGAATCACTGCCGCTGCCACGAGCAGGCCGAACAGCGGTTCCGAGAGGAGCGTGGTGAGGACGGTGAGGACGGGGATGGCGACCGCCCCCGCCCCGACGACGGCCGCGGGAAGCCAGGGCGGCGTGCCCGCGCCGAGCAGCTCGGTGCGGGTCGCGTGCCAGGCCACGAGCGCAGCCGTGACGGCCGCGAGCAGGACGTTCAGCACCTTCCCGGTGAACGCTGCAGCCGACACGGACAAGGCGCCGAACAGCGGCGCAAGCACCAGCGGATAGAGCGGTGGGAAGTGCACGGCGGCGGGCGTGCCGGGGAGATGAGGGTGAACGTATCCCATCCCGTGCGCCAGGGCGGTGGCCAAGCCGGCGTACAACCCATCGTCGTAGAACACGCCGACCAGGTTGTGGTTGAGTGTGACCGAGCCGGCGACGAGCGCGACGCCTCCGACGGCGAGCGCGGCTCGCCCGGTCGCGTTGAGCGTCACCGCTTCCCGGCCGGGCGGGGGCGCGCGGCCTCGAGCGCCGCACGGTGTCGCAGGAGCGAGTCCGCCCCCGAAGCCGGGCCCCGCGCGAGGAGCGCCAGGGTGACGCTAGCCGCCGCGTGCCATAACAGGTTGACCCCGTGGAACCACCACGCATGCCCCGGCGCGACGAGCCAGTCGAGCGGGTAAGTCGCCACGGTGAGGGGCCGGTGCAGATAGCCGCCCGCGGCGGGCGGCCAGGAGGGGGCGGCGTAGGCCCGCCATAGCCCGCTTACGTGATGCACGAGCGCGCTGTCGACGATGATCGGGACGTCGTCCCAGGCGAAGCCGTTCGCGATGGCGCCCCCGTACACGACCACCGCGAGCCCCGCCACGGCCGCGGCGAGTCGGCGCGGCGCCGGCCAGCTCAGCGGGCCCGCCACGCGCCCCGTGGCGGCAGCAGGTTGAAGCGCAAGACATGGAACAGCGCCGCCAGCCCGTCGCGCCACG
>DATBCS010000043.1:0-15952 GCA_036270315.1 Gemmatimonadales bacterium | reverse complement strand
CGACAGTGTCGGCCGTGGCGCGGAGCCGCGCCAGGATCCAGTCGCCCGTGCGCTCGTGGGCGGGCGTCCCAGGGATGCGGGGGCCGAACTGCATCTGCTGTTCCAGATAACCGAAGGCGCGCGGGCCGTCGAACTCGCGCGGCCGGCTGGCCCCGCCCCGTGCCGTACAGGCGACGAGGATCGCGATGGCCCCGGCGACCCAACGCGTCCGGCTCATTGGATTTGCCCCACGCTGCTGTGGAACTCCACAAACGCCGTGATCACGAGTTGCGACGTCTTCCGGTTGATCTGCCGTTCGTCGTTCACCAGATACGCCATTTGGAACCCGGCGCTCAAGGTGCGGGGCAAGTCCGTGTCTAATGTAAGCTGCGATTGCGTCTGCCGGCTGTCTACGTAGGGCACGCAGACTGCCTGGCCCGGCGTCTGCAGGCAGGTGGTATTCGTGCTGGCGGTGTAGTGGACCGTGGCCCGAATCGCGTTCTTCAGCCGGATAAGCTTCGCCGGCGGGCGAAACGCGAATCCGAGATTGCCGCTCGTCTGGTTGCGCTCCGTGCGGAACACGTTGCCGGCGTTGACCTGATCGCTGCGGATGCGCGTCGCGTCGAACGAGGTGGAGATCCCCTGGCGCCACGTGACGGACAGCGTCGGCCGGACGAAGCGATCGACGGTCTCGGTCAGCGCCGTCGTCGCCGCTACCGTGGTGAACCCGAGCTGCTCGCTCGTGGACCGCTGCTCGTGGTAGGTGAGCTGCGCCGACAGGCTCGTGAGGAGGCGGCCCAGCACCGTGCGCGCCGGCGAGACCGTCCAGCTAACGCTCCCCGACGGCCACTCGCGTGTGCCGGTCCGTAACGGGACCTGCTGGTCGGTGCGCAGGATCCAGGTGAGGCCGTTCGTCTCGCGGTAATTGGCACTCACCCGCAATCCCAGAATCAACAGCAGGTTCCCGGCGGCGTTCAGGTTCCAGTTGTCTGCTGCGGAGCTCGCAAGCAACCCTCCCTGGCTCTTGAAGTTGTCGAAGTAGGCGAGCGCCAACTGATAGGTGAGCGAGGGGAGAAAGCCCGTGCGATTATAGCTGGACGTCTGGCTCCGCCCGTAGGAAACGTCCACGTTCGTGACGTGCCCCAGCAGCTTCGTCACCGCGGCACTGTCCCCGAAAATCCGCTGCCCGAAGCGATGGGCGTCGAACTGCATCCCGAGATCGGCGTGGCGTCCGTTGGAAAACGCCACCGGGACGTGGAATGGCCCAGCCGTGTCGGCCAGGTCGCGCACCGGGTCTCGGGCGTTCGGGTCCCGGTTGAAGGAAAACGTCCCCGAGAGGCTCGCCCGCGGGCGCAGCCACACCGCGACCTGCGGCGTCACGCTGAGGGAGGTGCTCAGTGCGCGCTGGGTCTCTGCCCCGGCGTTGAGCCCGAGTAGCGTGCGCCGCTCGCGGCGGAGCAATCGCCCGATCGTGGTCGAGTCGCCATAGTCGCGGAGGTCGCGCTGCGACGTCCCGTCGACGCGCAGGAGCAACCCCCCGAGCGGCTGCAAGTCGAAGCCCGCCGAGCTACGCCAGACCTTGGTGTATGACAGGGCGGGCGCGATGAGCGTGTCGCCCAGTCGCGCCACCGGCACTGCATACGTGAAGCGCGAGGCGTCCGAACCCGCCAGGGTGGATCGAAAGCGCACGCTCGTGGGCGTGAGGCGGAAGCGCCCCCACCTGGCCAGGGGCGGCGCGAGCGCATAGTCGAGGTTGAACGTGTAAGTCGAGCTCGATGCCTGGGACAAGTCCGCGCGATCGCTCCCGGTCGCGTACGCGCCAGAGAGCGATAAGGGATCAACCAGATAGCGCACCCAGGGATCGGTCGAGCGGGCCGTCCGCCGCAGCAACAGGTTGTAGCTCGTGGCGCTCGAGCGTGGGGTCCGGAGTCCGTCCAATGCGCTGGCCTGGATATCGGTGCCAGCGAGGTAGAACGGATCGGTCGACGTCGCGGCGTACTGCACGGAGAGGGGAGCGGCGATCCCCCACCGGGTGGGAAGGAAGCGCTCGAGCCGCAGCGTGCCGGCGACGCTGGCCGCATTCTGCGTCGCGTAGCTCGGGTCCTCACCGAGCTGGCGGAAATGCGCGTCGCGCCGCGACAGGCGCACCGCCACATCCGCGACGTTCGCGGCGGTGAGCGTCACGTCAAGCGCCGCGGCCAGGCCCACATCCTGTACCACGTCGCTCAGCCGGATGTCGTCGATCCACAGCTCGGCCTGCTGCACGAAGACGGCGTTCCCGACGCGCAGGATGCCGCCGGCAAGCTCCTGGACCGCCGCGAGGTTCGGGGGGCCGGTCGCCGGATCGCGCACGTGCACGATATAGGGCCCGTCGCACATCACGTACGCCGAGTCGGGTGGGAGGAGGGTGGTGTCCGGACACCCGGCGGAGACGCGCGCCGCGTCGCCCCGCAGCCACGCTTGCTCGACCTTGGCCCGCAGCGCCAGCCAGCGGCTGAAATCGACGACCACTTCGGGGTCCCAGGACACGGTGCGCGCCGGCACGTGATAGAGGTAGAAATTGTTCTGGTCCTTGCCGGCCTTAATGTAGAAATGCAGGTCGCCGTCCTCCCATCCGGGGCCGCGGCCGCGCGCCCAGGCACGCAGCTTCCGGTACTTGAGGAAGTTCTTGTCGCCCTCGGCACTGAACCGGGTGAACGCTTCGGCGCGCTGGCCGACCTGGAGCCCGGTCGCGAGCAGGCGGAGCGAATGCTCGTTGATCTGCGCGGTGCCGAGCTGCAGGCTGGCGTCCACCCGGCTTGCCTGGTCCGTCACCCCGGGGGGCGGCGTGTACCCGAGGTCGCGGTTTTCGGTGCTCACGACCGACGCGATCACTTCGCCGCTGCCCGACCCGCGGTCCCCGGCGAGGCCCCGGATGGGCGTATCGGCGCGCTTCAGCCATGAGGCGCCGACCAGCCGCACGCGCGCCAGCCCGAAGAAGACCTGCGGCGAGGGCTGGCCGGTGGGCGCCGTCTGGGGCGCCACGACGGTGATGCGCAGGCTCTGAATCTGACGTAGGTTCACGAGTCCTTGCTGGATCGTGTCCGTGCGGAAGGGGATGCGGTACAGGCGCCACCCGGCGGCGCCGTCGGGCTGGCCGTTCGCGCCCGCGACCGTGACCATAGCGCCATCGCGCACGTAGAAGCGATCGTCTCCGATCGGGAAGACGTAGCGGAGGAAGCCTTCCGAGGTCCGCACCCCGGCGATGGAGTCGAGCTGGAAGTCGCCGTCCAGGTCCTCGGAGTCGATGAACCCGTTGTGCCGCCCGCAGCGGGAGCGCAGGTCCCCGAACAAATACGATTGGAGCGCGCCACCCTGCGTCGCGCTGCAGAGCGGCAGGGTGTCGAGCCGCGCGCCCGTCGTCGAGTCCACGATCCCGTCCGTCACGCGATCCGAGAGGATCCCCTCGTCGTTGATCGCGGCGTCCCACGAGTGTGTCACGGGGTCCCGCTCCGTATACTCCCGATTCCGCGGCACGAACCGTTGGCCGTAGTACACGGTGTCCCCGCCCCCGGCGGCATGCGTGAAATACTGCGGGACCCACGCGAGCGCAGCCTCGAACACGCCACCGAAGTCGAAGAGCACAGCGGTATGGTTGGCCCGAGCGGTGCGATGGTTGTCCTCCCAGACCCAGAGCTCGAGGTATTCGACGCGCGACAGGTCGATCCCGGTCGGGGAGAGCCCTTGTGTGACAGAGCGCCAGCGTGGGCCGTCGCGATGCGGACGCACCCAGTTGGGGGTTCCCTTGGTGACATCCGCGAGGCCGAGCACCGTGTCCGGCTTGAGCATGAGCCAGAGAACGGCGTCGGCCGACTGCGCCTGGCCCACGAGCCGGATCTGCGGGTCGATCTGCTGGGACAAGAACTGCACCGGCGTGCCGTCCGCGTTGACCGGTCGGTTCTGCCAGGTGAGCGCCGCGGCGTTCAACGAGTCGAACCCGGTGGGCGAGATGCCGAACCCCACGGCGCCGCGCGCCGTGCTGGGAACGCCGCCCCAGTGCCAGTCATTTTCGGCGAGCGAGATGAAGCGGCTCGCCTCGGACTCGAACTCCTCGAGATACGCCTGGCCCACTTGGTTCGGCGAGGGGCGCGACACGGCAACCTCCGCCGACACGTTGAGCAACGAAGGGGCGTCGGCGTGCACGCCCGGGAGGGCGTTGAGGGCCCGGGTCACGAACTCCGGCTGGAAGTGCAGCTCGGTGCTCACCCCTCCAATGAAACTCGACGAGGGCTCGGAGCCGAGCGGCGGCCGGGTGAACGCGCTCAACTGTCTCTGGAACAGGCCAGTGAGATTCACGCTGCCGCGCTGCCCCAGGTCGTAGCGCGCAGCGAGTCCGTAGATCGACGTCGGCGCAGCGGCGAACCCGGCCCGCTCCTCGAACTGCGCGCGCACTTGGGCGGGCCCGCCCTGGAACAGCGAGTCGGCGTTCTTGAACTGCACCTGGCCCGTGGGATAGTCGATGGAGTAGTCCACGTCGCGGGTGAGGAGGCGGCCACCCACGTAGATCCGCTCGCTCCCATCGCGGATCTGGAAGCTGTTGAGCGACAGCGTGCTGCGGTCGGCGGAGGCGGAGACGTCGGCCCGCAGGCGCAGCGCGAACACCGCGGGGGGGCCCAGCGTGAGCAGCAGGGCGCGGGGCGTGCGATACAGGGAATCGTTGCGCTCGGTCGCGGCGAGGCGCGTGGCATCGCCGAACGGCTGCAAATGCGGGAACACGATGAAGTAGTCGCGGAGCGGCGCGCCCTGCTGCGGGTCGCGTGCTCGGGGAAACAGTCGGTTGTACTGGTCGAACTTGGTTGGGTCCGTCGCGAGCGCGAGCCCCAAATGGGCGAGGTAGGTATCGCCGCTGAGCACCGTGCGCTCGCGCTGGTTCACGGTCAGCGTCAGCTGCACGGTCTCCCGGACGATCTCGCTGCCGCCCACGCGATAGGCGCTGCGAATCTCGAAGCGGAAGGACGGGGTCGCGGCGGTGACGCCGAGGTTCGGGTCGTACACGAGCCGCAGCGTATCGACCACGGATGTGTCGCGCTTCGCGCCCACCGGGAACGTGCCCACGCAGCGTTGCCCGGCACCGCACGTGACTGCCCCAGAGGGGAGGTAGGAGACGGCCAGATAATCCCGCTGGTCGAGCCGGCTCGCGAGTCCGAACCACGTGCCGCTCGGGTCCACATAATAGTCCTTCCCTTCCTGCAGGATCTCCCACTGGAACGGGCCGGCGCGCTCGCCGCTGCAGTCCACCGAGCGCGTCGCGCCCGGGCCGCAAGCGACCGCCCGCACACCGCCGATATTCTGGTTGCTGCTCGAGTTCGACGACAGCGCCCGGACGCGATACACGCGCAGCCCGCCGACGCGCAGCGAGTCGGGCAGCCGCGTAGGATCGACCGACAGGATGTCGATCGCGGGGTACCCCGGCATCAGCGCCGGGTCCACGGCGAAGAAGAACCGCCCGACTTCATAGTCGAGGTCGCGAGCCCCTCGGTCGAGCGGCTGTGACGTCGTCGCGCCCACGTTGTAGACGCGGTCTTTGACCAAGTTCCCGGTCTGCTGCGCGAAGATGCCGCGCAGTTCGAGGGGGCCGACTTGGCCGATCGCCTGGATGCCGAAGTTGTTCGCTGGAATGGCGGCGCTGATGAAGCGCGAGGTCGGCATCCGGAAGGTGACGTTGCCCACCTCCACGCGCCGCAGCACCTCGTCCTCGAGACCCTCGTACCACACCTGCAGGTTGTTGTTCGCGTCGAATTCGCGCTGGCTGTCGAAGTCGACGTTGACATGCAGCCGCCGCCCTAAGACGCCGCCGGTACGGAGGGCGTACTGCGGCGCCGCGGTGATGGAGGGGAACCCTGTCTGGCAGCCCGACAACGCGAACTGCTGCTCGAGCGGCGAGCATTTGAGGTTCTTAAACTGATCACCGCGCAGCTCGAAGCGCAGGCGCAGGTCCATGCCGAACTGCGCGCCGAACCCTGCGCGCGTCGCCGGTAACGGCGGTCCGGCGGCGGGCGGCGCGCCGGGGGCCGCCGCGACGGGCAGGACGGTGGCCGCGCCCGCGATGAGCCCGTGTGGCAAGCGCGCGCGGAGCGCGCGCTCCCAGTCCGCCGCGACCACGGCGGGCGCCGACGCCGGCCCGAACCGGCCGCCCGAGTCGAGCGCGGGATTGTGCGGCGGCTCGAGCGGCGCCCACCGGAACGCCGCGACAAACCCAGGCCGCCGTGCGGGGCCGGAGCCTGCGCCCGCATCCTGCGCGTGAGCCTGGGGTATGAGCAGCGAGACACCGACGAGTGCGACTAGGATACGTCGCATCACTTGTTCAGAAGTGAGGGGCCGAATATAATGGCGCGAGCGACCGTGCGCACCCTCAGCCGTTACCTTTTGCGCCAGCATCTCGCGCCGCTCGGCTTTGCCCTGGCGGCCATCACGTCGCTGATGCTGATCAGTCAAATCGCGAAGCAGCTGTCCGGATTGCTGGGCAAGGGCCTGCCCACGAGCCTCATCATCGAGGTGTTCGTCCTCTCGGTGCCCTTCATCGTCGCGGTGACGCTGCCGATGGCCGTGTTGGTCGCCGTGCTTCACGTCTTCACCCGCCTCGCGGCGGACAACGAGATCACCGCGATGCAGGCGGGCGGCGTGAGTGTGGCGCGCCTCGTGGCGCCCGTGCTGGGCGGGGCGGCGTGCGTCGCGGCCGTGTCGTTCCTGTGGAACGACCAGATCTTGCCGCGCTCGAACCATCGACTCCGCACGCTGCAAGTCGACATCCAGCGCAAGAAGCCGTCCTTCACGCTGAAGGAGCAGGTCATCAACGAGGTCGTCCCGGGACAGTTCTTTCTGCGCGCGGCGCGGATCGACGGCAACGCCAACAAGCTCAAGGACGTGACGATCTACGACCTGGGCGACCAGGAGCGTCGGCGCATCATCACGGCGGACTCGGGTACCATGGCGTATACCCCCTGGGGCCGAGACTTGTACCTCACCCTCGAGGATGGCGACATCCGGGAGGTGAATCGCGCCGACCCGACGCAGTTCAACCGGACGTTCTTTGTGACCAACCGCATGCGCGTCGTCGGGGTGGGCAACTCGCTGGAACTCACGGCGAACGACACCTACAAGAGCAGCCGCGAGATGACGATCTGCGAAATGCAGCAGGGGGCGGCGGGCGCCCGCCGCGAGGCCGAGCGCGCCGGGCTCGAGGGGCGCCAGGTGATCGAGAACGACCTGCGCCGGCTCGCCGGGCTCGCGCCGCGCGCCCTGCCCACGCCCGCCACGGCCGACACCGCGGCCCCGGGACTCTACTGCAGCGCGCTGCGGCACCTCACCGCCTGGCTCCTGCCGAAGGCGAGCGCGGCACAAGCGCCGGTGCCGCCCCCCCCGCCACCCCGCTCCCACGCCCCGCCCCTGCGGCAGGTGCCCCGTGGGCCCGCGCGCCTCAGCGTCGCACCCCGACTCTCGCCTCCGGTACCGGCCGGTCAATCCCCCGGGCAGCCGATCTTTCTCACCGCCGGCGCCAACGTGGGCGACGATCAGCGCCAGCGGGCCGAGCGCGAGCGGGAGGCGATGTACGAGGTGGAGATCCAAAAGAAGTACGCGATCGCGGCGGCGTGCCTGGTGTTCGCGCTGGTCGGGGTCCCCGTGGCGTTGCGGTTCCAGCGGGGCGGTGTCGGGCTCGTGATCGGGATGAGCGTCGCCGTGTTCACCGTCTATTACGTGGGATTGATCGGGGGCGAAGACCTCGGGGACGGGCTGATCCTGTCCCCGTTCATTGCGATGTGGACCCCGAACATCATCTTCGGGCTCGCCGGTCTCCTAGGCATGTGGTGGATCCGGAAGCCCGGGCACTCGCCGCACGGCGGGGACTGGGGCGACCTGTACGAGGCTCTGCGCCGGTCCACCGCCTGGCTTGCGCCGCTCGTCGCCCGCCTGCCGCGCGTCCGGTGGTACGCACCATGAACACCCTCGACCGCTACGTGCTGCGCGAGTGGGTCAAGGTGTGCCTGCTCACGGCGCTGGGATTTCCCTTCCTCGTGATGGTGATCGATCTGGTCGACAATCACGCCTACAGCGGCCGGGGCATCTCCAAGGGCCACATCGCGCTGTCCTACGTCTACTACCTGCCGGAGTCGATCTCGCTGGTGCTGCCGGTGGCGGTCTTGTTTGCCGTGGTCTTCACGGTAGGGGCGCTGGGGCGGCATTCGGAGCTGACGGCGGCCAAGGCGTCGGGCATCTCCTTCCACCGCCTGGTGCGACCGCTGCTCGCCGCGGCCGCCGCGGCCGTCCTGCTCGATCTCGGGCTCACCGAGCTCGCGCCGGTGACGTCGGCGCGCCGCGCCGAGCTCCTGGGCAATAAGCAAATCCGCGCGACCGCCAACCGTTACAACTTCGTGTATCGCGCGGACGGCGGCTGGGTGTACACGATCCGGTCTCTCGAAATCGGACCGCGTATGATGCGCGACCTCATCCTGGAGCGGGAGGGGACGGGGGCCGATTACCCGACGATCGTAGTCGCGGCGGAACTGGCCGCCTACGACACCGCCCGAACGCAGCGCGCCTGGAATGTGAACAAGGGCGCCGTGCGCTACCTCCTCGGGCCGGGGCCGGAAACGACGTTCACGTTCGAGCGCCTGCGCATCAAGGCGCTGCGGGAGACGCCGGCCGACCTCCTCGCCGAGCCCAAGGCGCCCGACGAAATGCGCTACGCCGAGCTGGGGCGCTACATCGACGCGCTGGGGCGCTCGGGCTCGGACACGCGGAAGCTCCGGGTGGAGCGGGCGTTGAAGCTGTCGGTCCCGTTCGCGTGCATCGTCATCGCGCTGTTCGGCGCTCCGCTTGCCATCTCCACACCGCGGGGCGGCGCGGCCTGGGGTGTGGCGTTCTGCCTCGCGACGACGTTCATCGATCTCTTGATGTTCCAGCTCTCCAAGGCCGTGGGCTCGAGCGGCGCGCTGCCGCCGACCTTCGCCGCCTGGGTCCCGGATTTGCTCGTCGGCGCCGCGGGGGTGTGGCTGCTGAGAAACGCGAGGACGTGAGCAGGCCGTCAGGCGAAGGAGTCACCGCCGCCCTCTCCCTACCGGACCCAACAACACGAAGCCGCCCCCCTCGCGGAGGGCGGCTCACGCGTCGCAGGCGCCGAGCGCGCTACCAGTTCAACAGGTAGCGGACCCCGAGCTGCATGCGCCAGATGTCCGCCGTGGTCACGACCTTCTGGAACGACTGCGAGATCAGCTGACCCCCGACGGTCGCGAGCCGGTATTGCGCCGCCCCGTTGACATCGACTCCCGCCGCGATCAAGGGTGTCGTGGTCACGAAGCCCTGACCGACACCCCAGTTGTGGTCGAGCCGGTTGGTGACGTTCAGGATGTCGAACCGGATCTGGAGCCGGTTCTCGCGGCCGGCGATGCGCCGCCCGACGTCCTGGGAGATGCTCAAGTCCGCCCGGTACACCATCGGCAGGAAGATGCCGTTGCGCTCGGCGTATTGGCCGCGGTGCTTGCTGAGATACGGATCCTGATTAATGAACGCGTCCCACGCGGCCGCCTGCTGGGCGGCGTTATACGTCACGCCCGCCACCGTCTCCGGAATGAAATTCATCTCGCCCGTGTTGCGCGGGATGTAGATCAAATCGTTGCCGAACGCGCCATCGCCGTTCATGTCGCCGCTGAACGTGTAGCTGGCGTTGCCGTTGCTGTGCCCATCGAGGTACACGCTGACGCTCGTCGGGCCGAAGCCGAAAAGGTCGCGGGTGTAGGACAACGCCGCGAAGACGCGGGGGCCCGGCGAGAACTGGGAGTACCCCGCCGTCGGATTGTTCGGGTCCAAGGAGATCGCGTTCCCCGTCCACGAACCCGACGCGATGGAGCCCGCGTCGACCGTATTCTTGCTCACGCCGTAGGTGTATCCCACCTTCCCATACAGGCCGTTCGTGAAGGGCCGCTCCACGGTGAACGCGAGGTTCCAGGAGTGGCCGATCCCTTCGTTGGTGAGCACGATCGCGTTGCTCACGGTCGGATTCATCCGGTTCGCGGTCCAGCGCGGGCGGGCATCGGCGCCGGTGAACGCCGACTGCGCCGCCGGAAGGTTGGCGTTGATGTACGCGATGCCGTTCACGTCCTTGGTGTAGAGGAATTCGGCGGTGCCGATCAGCCCCCCGGGGAGGCGCTGGTCCACCGCGATGTTGCTCCGCCACACCTGGGGAAACTTGAAGTTGGGGTCGGTGAGCGCGAGCTGGAAGCTCGCCGCCGGCCCACCGGTCGCGGCGGGCTTGTATGCGTCGGGATTCGGGTTGAAGGGGAAGGCCGTGGTGTTATCTGCCTGCTTGAAGCCCGTGAGCACGCCCGTGTTGCCAACCTGGTTCGAGATCCACACGTACGCGGGTCGGCCTGTGAAGATGCCGGTGCCGCCCCGGACCTGGGTCTGTTGCTCGCCGCGCACATCGTAGTTGAACCCCAAGCGCGGGGAGACCAAGAGATTGACCCCCGGGAGGCTGCCACTGTTGTAGTGCACCGGCGCGCCGCTCGCATCCCGGAACGTCATCGCGTCGGCCGAGTCGTTCTTGTACGCGGTGTTCGTGAACCGCGGCGCATCGATCCGCAACCCACCGGTCAGCGTGAGGTTCGGGAGGGCGTGCCACTCGTCCTGCGCGTAGACGCCCGCGTAGAGCACATCGAGCGGCTGCACCGGCTGGGACTGGCCCGCGATATTCGACCACTCGACCTGGAACCGGCGTAGGGTTACGGGCGCGGGCCCGGTGCGGCCCGGGTTCGCCAGGTAGCCGTTCGCGTCGGTGTAGAAGTCGGCCAGCGAGTTGTACACGTACACGCTCTGCGCGCCCGGGAAGAACACGTTCGTGGAGTGATATTTCTCGATGCTCGCCCCAAACGTCAGCGAATGGTGCGGCAGATAGATGGTGTAGTTGTCCTGAAGCTGGTAACTGTGATAGCGCAGCTGGTTGTCCGGCGTAAACGGCTCGAACCCGAACGTCGTATAGTTCGTGTTCCCCGCCAGAATCTCCACCAACGGGAACCACGGCGGGGTGATGTTCTTGCGACTCTCGTCGCTCGACGTGTACCCGATGATCAAGTTGTTGGACATGTTGCTTTTGAGCGACGAGTTCCACTCGCCTACGATCGAGCGGATGTTTTCCAGGATGGCGTAATTCGAGTTCGCGAAGTTGAGGGAATTCAGGGTCCCCCGCCGGCCTCCAAAGCCCAGCGAGCCGGAATTGGAGAGCAGGATGTCGGAGCTCGAATTCAACAGGTTGAAGCGCAGGCTGAGCTTGTTGCGCTCGTCCACGTTGTAGTCCAGCCGCGTGAGGAACCGCGTCGACGGAACGTGGAAATCGTAGCCCTGATACGGGCCGGTGGCGTAGCCGAAGTTGCTCTTGAGGTAGCTGCTCAGGGCGTCCAGGTCCGAAGCGAGGACGCGCGTGACGCTCCCGCCGACGGGCTGGCCGCCGGTATTGGCCAGGAACGTGGTGCCCGGTTGGGTCTGGGCATCGTCTTCGTAGCTGGCGAAGAAGAACAAGCGGTCCCGCACGATCGGTCCCCCGAGCGCGGCCCCGATATCGTGGTACTTGAATGTGCCGGCGTTGAAGGGGTTCGGGCCCGCCCACTCGCCGACGTAGCGGTTGTTGCGCAGGTTGTAATAGAGCGAGCCGCTGAACTCGTTCGTGCCGCTCTTCGTGACCATATTGACGCCCGCACCCACAAAGTTGCCCTGCCGTACGTCGTACGGCGCCACGTTGACCTGAAGCTGCTGGATAGCGTCCAGCGAGATGGGCGCTACGTTGGTGCGGTCGCCGGGCTGCCCCGCCAGCCCGAACGAGTTGTTGAAGTACGAACCGTCGATCGTCGTGTTGTTCAGGCGATTGTCCTGGCCGGCGAACGAGAACCCGAAGGACATGGGACTGTATTGGGGCGTGAGCCGGAGCAGATCCTCGACCCGGCGGCTGATGGTCGGGAGGTGGGCGATCTCGGTCGTCGCAATGGTGGTCGCCGCCCCGCTCCGCTCGGCGCTGAACACCGGGCTCGTCACCCCGGTCACCACGACGGGCTCCAACTCGACGCTCACCTGCGCCAACACGAACCGCAGGTCGGCTGTTCCCCCCAACGTGAGGTTGATCTGGTCCTGCACCTCCCGCCGGTGGCCGACCACTGCCACGCTCACGCGATACGGTCCGCCCACCCGCATCCCGGGGATCGTAAACCGGCCGTCCGCGCGTGTGACCGCCGAGTACACCGTGCCTGACGGTCCGTGCACCGCGACCACTCGTGCGCCTCCGAGCGGCGCACCGGAGGAGTCCGTGACGCTCCCCGCGATCGCCGCGGTCGTCACCCCCTGGCCGAGCAACCGATCGACCGGCGCGCCAAACGCCAGCCCAAGAACACACGACAACCACACGAGCCGTTTCATCAGCCGAGTCTCCGGAGTGCCTGCGATGTAAGGATTGGTCAGGGCGCGGGAAAATGTGGCCCGCCGTCGAGAGGTCGTCAATCCGCGTCCAGTCACGTTTGCGTCACGGCTCCGGGGACGGTGGCCCCCGGGTCCCGCGCACCCGGAGCCAGAGGTAGTAGACGGGAATCCCCAGCAGGATGATCAGGAACGCGAGACCCGTTCCCATGGGATGCTCGATTAGGGCGTTGCCGAGGATGAGCAGCGAGGCAAGCACGAACAGCAGCGGGACCGCGGGATACCCAAACACCCGCACCGGCCGCACGGCCTCGGGCCGGCGGCGCCGCAACACGAAGACCGCGGCGGCGGCGAGCGCGTAGAACGGGAAAATGGCGACCACGAACTGATCGGCCAGCTGCTCGAACGTGCGGGCAAGCACGAACCCGATGCCCAAGAGCCCGGTCAGCACAATGGAGGCCGAGGGGGTCTGGAACCGCGGATGGACACGGGCGACGCTCCGGAAGAACAGGCCGTCGTCCGCCATGGCGAAGAAGATGCGCGGCGCGGTCAGCATCGAGCCGAGCAGAGTGCTGAAGGTCGAGATCATCACCACCAGGGCGATGAGGCCCACGCCCACCCGGCCGACCAGGAGCTGGGCGGCGTCGGCCGCGACGAGGGGCGAGTGCGCCACCTGCGCGAGGGGCAGCAGGTAGAGGTACGCCGCGTTCACGAGCAGATAAATCGCGATGATGCCGCTCGTGCCGAGCACCAGGGCGCGCGGGAGGTTGCGCTCGGGGTCGCGGACTTCCCCCCCGACGAATGAGAGATCGCCCCAGCCGTCGTAGGCCCAGAGCACGGATACCAAGGCGAGGCCGAACAGCCCGCCCGATACCGGCCCCGCCGCGGCCGTGAAATGGGCCACGTCACCCCGCCCCGACAGGAACGCGAGCAGCACCAAGAGGACGAGCGCGCCGTACTTCACCGACGTCGTCAGGTTGAGGATGACCGCGCTCCAGCGCACCCAGACGTAGTTCAGCGCGGCGGTGAGCGCGATGGCGAGCGCCGCGACGTAGTGCACCGCGGCCGCGTACGGCGGGAGCCGGACATCGAACCCGAGCGAGCGCAGCAGGTACTCGGCGAACGGCGTCGCGATGGCGCCGAGCGCCGAAGCGCGGATTAGCACGAGCTCCGTCCACCCGAACAAGAACGCCGGCAGGCGCCCGAACCCCTCCCGGATGTAGACGAACACCCCGCCCGAGCGCGGGAACATCGCGGCGAGCTCGGCGTAGGTGAGCGCTCCGCACAGGGCCAGGAGGCCGCCCAGCACCCACACGCCCAGCATGGGCCAGGGCGACGGCACCCGCGCCGCGATGATCGCTGGCGTACGGAAGATGCCGCTGCCGATGGTCGAGCCGATGAGCACCGCGACGGCACTCCACAGCCCCAAACGGCGCGGCAGCCGGTCGCCCCACCGGTCGGTGCCAGATGACGGAGAAGGCGGACGGGCGGACATAGGGTGCGGGAATATACATTTCAGCCCCCATGACGCGACGCTTCACGTGGCTCGCCTGGATCGCCGCGAGCTTCACCTACCTCCTGATCGTCCTTGGCGCGGTCGTGCGGATCACCGGGTCCGGCATGGGGTGCGGGGAGCATTGGCCGCTCTGCCGGGGGCAGCTGCTCCCGCCACTCGACCTCCCCACCTTGATCGAGTACGGGCACCGGCTCGCCGCCGGCGCCGTGTCGGTCTTAGTGCTCATGGTGGCAGCCTATGCCTGGTGGCTCCGGCGCGACCGGGGTGCGTGGCGCGGGCAACCTGTCAACGCACCGGTCCCCGGCTACTACGCCCCGTCCACCGGACCGACCGTCGCCGCGTACGGTGCGCTCGGCCTTGCCGCCCTGCAGGTGGCCCTCGGCGCGATGACGGTGAAGCTCGACCTGCCGCCGTGGACCGTGATCCTGCACCTCGGCACGGCGATGCTCTTGCTCGCGACGCTGCTCGTTGCGACCAAAGGCCCCCGAGCCACCCGACCGACGTCCACTGGGCTCGGCGTGCTGGCGCTCGCGTTCGTGACGCTGCTCTTCGGGGGGCTCACGGCGAACCTGGGCGCGGCCGGCGCGTGCCATGGGTTCCCGCTTTGCAACGGGCAGTTCGTGCCCGCCGGCGGCTATCTCCAGGAGATTCACTGGACGCACCGGCTGCTCGCCTACACGCTGTTCGGGTGCTCGCTGTGGTGGGCGTCGCGCACACGGAGCCGTGGGGCGTGGAGTGTGCTGGCCCTCGTGACCCTGCAGGTCGCCGTCGCCGCCGCGATGGTACTCCTCGCGTTGCCCCGGCTCCTCCAGGCGGCGCACGTCGCACTGGGTGCAGCGGTTTGGGCAGACCTGGTCCTCGCAGTACTGTGAGGGCCTGTTCCGCTCCGCGCGGACCGGAGCGGCAGGCGCATTATTGATGCAGTTCCGCTAGCGACGTGCTTTGCCATCCTGGGGACCGACGAGCCGCCCCTGCTCAACGGAGCGCAGAGGGGCGTAGGATGCAGCCCAAGACGGGCGTTGAGGAGGCGGATGATGTGCGACCAGCCCCTCGCTGCTTTCGGCACTACTGCCCATTGAAGCGCGAATCGCCTCATTGGCTCTTGAGTATCTCCGCAATGGCTCTCTTCACGGTGACCCGGTTCTCGTTGGCTTCACGCGCTCTCAATCGGGCCCGTCCTTCGTCGCCACCGACACTGCCAAGAACCCGGGCCGCCGCACTCGCGAAGAGAGGATCCTCATCATCGAGGTACCGGGCGGCCACGGCCGCCGCTCGTACGCTATCGCGTTGCTGGGCGAGGCAGGCAAGTCCTACGATCCGCAGATCCCGAGGTTCGCCGGGGAGTGTGAGCTGTTCGAGCGCGTTGGTCGCCCGCGGATCCTCGAACTTGGCAAGCTCGCGCGCCGCAGTCATCCGGAGGGGGGACGGGAGACCCGCGTTAGTCGCACTTACGAGGAGAGGGAGCGCTCGCGAGCCGACGACCTCGGCGAAGATTCGTAACGCCGTCCCCCGTACCCGGGTGTTCGGATCGGTCCGGTACATCGACTCGGCAGGAGTCGCCACGCCGGCGGAGTCGAGCTTTGCGAGAACCTCGATCGCCTCGGCACGGACGTCCGAATCGGGATCCTGAAGCGCCGAGTGGACGATAGCGACTGTTTCCTTCGACCGGTCGGCAGCGGCTACTTGGAGCGCGTGCACTCGCTGCGAGGGCTGTGGCTCGTTGAGCACGATGAAACGACGTGCGGCTACCGTATTGGAGTCCGTCAGTGAGTCCACCTTGCGCAATGCCCAGATACGCGCAGAGAAGTCGAGATCGTGCTTCGCCATCTCGGCCAGCTCCGCGGGGGTTTGGTCGGTTTCGACCGTGCCGAGCAGCCAGCCGCCTTCGTCGAAGCGGAATGAGAGCGGCGGTCCGGGCAGCAGTGTGCGGAATGTCTCGCGCAGTTTGGATATCATAATCTCGGAGCGGACGACTGAGTCCTGCGTGATCACGCGAATGGTGACCGGGAAGCGGAACACGGGGTG
>DATBCS010000042.1:0-9787 GCA_036270315.1 Gemmatimonadales bacterium | reverse complement strand
GGAGGCCCTGCTCCAGACCGGCGCCGACCTGCGTGCCCGCCACTGGCGGATCCAGCAGGCCGCCGGGATCGAGCTCCTTCCGTCGAACGACTTCTCCTACTACGACCGGGTGCTCGACACCTGCGCGCTCGTCGGCGCCGTCCCCGAGCGCTACGGCTGGGCCGGCGGTCCCGTGGATCTCGATACCTATTTCGCGATGGCGCGGGGCGTGCAGCAGCGCGGGCGTGATCTCACCGCCCTCGAAATGACCAAGTGGTTCGACACGAACTACCACTACCTGGTCCCTGAGTTCGAGCCGGCGCAAGCGTTCCACCTGTCGTCCTCCAAACCAGTGGACGAGTTCCTGGAGGCGCAGGCGCTCGGCCTCCGCACGAAGCCGGTGCTCATCGGCCCCGTGACCTTCCTGCTGCTCGGCAAGACCCGGACGGCCCGGTTCGACCGCTTGACGCTGCTCGACGCCCTGCTCCCGGTGTACGCGGAGGCGCTGTCGCGCCTCGCCGCCGCCGGGGCCACCTGGGTGCAGCTCGACGAGCCCTCCCTGGTGCTCGACCGGACACCAGCGGAGCGCGCCGCGTTCGTGCACGCCTACCGTTTCCTCGCCGAGCGCGTCCCCACGCTGAAGCTGCTCGTGGCCACGTACTTCGCGGGCCTGGAGGACAATCTGCCGACGGCCCTCGAGTTGCCGGTGGCCGGGCTCCATGTGGACGCCGTGCGGGGCAGCGCCGTGCTCGGCGGCTTGCTCAAGGCGTGGCCGGCGGGTGGCGGGCGCGAGGGCAAGGTGTTGTCCCTGGGCGTTATCGATGGGCGCAACATCTGGAAGGCGGACCTCGCGGCAGCGCTGCGCGACCTCGAGGCGGGAATGGAGCGCGCCGGGGCAGCACAGCTCTGGGTGGCGCCGTCCTGCTCGCTGTTGCACGTGCCGATCGACCTCGCGCTCGAGACCCGGCTCGACGCCGAGTTGAAGGGATGGCTCGCGTTCGCGCAGCAGAAACTCGGGGAAGTGGCGTTGCTGGCGCGCGCGCTGCGGGGCGGGTCCGACTGGGTGGCGGCCGAGCTCGAAGCCAACGCGCGGGCGCTCGCGACCCGCCGCGGGTCGCGGCGGATTCACAACCCCGCGGTGAAGCAGCGGGCGCGGGCCGTAGCGGAGCGCGACCTGCGGCGCGCGTCGCCCCATGCAGCCCGGCGCAAGAAGCAGCTGCGACTGCCGCGCTTCCCGACGACGACGATCGGCTCGTTCCCCCAGACCGCCGAGGTGCGCGCCGCGCGCAAGCACCTGCACGACGGCACGCTGACGGCCGCTGCGTATGACGCGTTCATCGCCGACCAGATCACCCGCACCCTCAAGCTCCAGGAAGAGTTGGGGCTAGACGTGCTGGTGCACGGGGAGTTCGAGCGCAACGACATGGTGGAGTACTTCGGGGAGCAGCTCGAAGGCTTCGCGTTCACCGAGCATGGCTGGGTCCAGTCGTACGGGACCCGCTACGTGAAACCGCCGATCATCTTTGGGGACGTCTCGCGCCCCAAGCCGATGACGGTCCGGTGGAGCACGTTCGCCCAGTCCAAGACCGCACGCCCCGTCAAGGGAATGCTCACGGGTCCCGTCACGATCCTGCAGTGGTCCTTCGTACGCGACGACCAGGCCCGGGCCGAGACGGCGAAACAGCTGGCCCTCGCGATCCGCGACGAGGTGAAGGACCTGGAAGGGGCGGGGATCCGGGTGATTCAGATCGACGAACCCGCGCTACGCGAAGGGCTGCCGTTGCGCCGGCCCGAGTGGCCCGGCTATCTCGAGTGGGCGGTGAACGCTTTCCGGCTGGCGACGGCTGGGGTGTCGGACGCGACCCAGATCCACACCCATATGTGCTACAGTGAGTTCAACGATGTGGTCCGCGTCATCGAGCAGATGGACGCCGACGTCATCTCGATCGAGAACGCCCGCTCGGGGTCGGAACTGCTCGAGGGGTTCAAGGAGTACACCTACCCGAACGAGATCGGGCCCGGCGTCTACGACATCCACTCGCCCCGCGTGCCGAGCACGGCGGAGATCGTGCAGGCGCTGGAGCGCATGCGGGAGGTGCTCGAGGACCGCCAGATTTGGGTCAATCCCGACTGCGGGCTCAAGACCCGCGGGTGGGAGGAAACGCTGGCCGCGCTCCGGAACATGGTGCAGGCGGCGCGCCAGCTGCGCCCCACGCCCGCGTCGACCGCCGTTGACCGGCTGTGACCCCCCGGACATACTTCCCCGCATGAGCCCGGCCGACATCCGCATCACCGCTGAGCCGATTGACACGGGGCGCTGCAAGTTCCTGGTGAGCGAGCCGGTGCACGGGGGCGGCGTGCGTCGCTTTACCTCTCCGGCAGAGGCGCAGGGCTCGCCGCTCGCGGAGGCGCTCTTTGGGCTCCCCGGCGTGGAGGTCGCTGAGGTGATCGTGTCGGGCAACCTTGTGACCGTCGCGAAGCGCAGTCCCGCGCCGTGGCAGGCGGTCGGGAAGGCGGTCGGCCAAGCCATCCGCGCGGCGCTCGCGAGCGGACAGCCAGCGGTCGCGCCGCCGCCCGCCACGCCGGCCCGCGGCGGGGACGATGACACCCTCTACGAGCGGGTGGCGGACCTGTTCGAGCAAGAGGTGAACCCGATGGTGGCGCGCCACGGCGGCCGGGTGGAGCTGATCGACGTCCAGGACGCCGTGGTCTTGCTGCGCATGGCGGGCGGCTGCCAGGGCTGTGGGATGGCGGATGTGACCCTGCGCCAGGGCATCGAGGGGCTGCTCCAGCAACACCTCCCCGAGGTGAAGGGGGTCGTCGACATTACCGACCACACCGCGGGCTCCAACCCCTACTTCGCCGCCGCCAAGAAGTAGTCTGTCGCCGCGGCTGCTGCTGCTCCTGCCCACCGCCACGTACCGCACCACGGCGTTCGTAGCGGCGGCGCGCGTGCTCGAGATCGACCTCACGGTGGCATCCGAGCGACCCAGCACGTTCCAACAGGCGCAGCCCGACCTGTTGCTCACCCTCACCTTCGCGGTCCCTGAGCGCGCCGCTCTCGAGGCGCAGGCCTTCGCGACGCGGGTTCCGGTGCACGCCGTGGTCGGCGTGGACGACGACACCGCGATCGTCGCCGCCGCAGTCGCCGCGGCGCTCGGCCTCCGCGGG
Organism: Gemmatimonadales bacterium; assembly: GCA_036270315.1. Classification (GTDB taxonomy): domain Bacteria; phylum Gemmatimonadota; class Gemmatimonadetes; order Gemmatimonadales; family GWC2-71-9; genus AG41. Next base: position 6,637 of record DATBCS010000042.1, on the reverse strand, counting down.
CATCCGCTCGCCGCGGTCCTGGCCGCGCGCGACAAGCACCGCCAGCGCGTGCTCTGCGCGGAGCGCGGCGTACCGGTGCCCCGCTTCGAGCTCCACGCGACGACGGAAGACGCGACGGCCCTCGCCGCCCGGGTCGGCTACCCGTGCGTGCTCAAGCCGCTCCGCCTGGCGGCGTCCCGCGGCGTGATCCGCGCCGACGACCCTGCGAGCTTTGCCGCGGCGTGGCGCCGGCTTACGGCACTGCTCGCCACGCCCGATATCGCGGCCTGCGGCGACTGGACGCGCCAGGTGCTCGTCGAGGCCTTCGTGCCAGGGCCGGAGGTGGCGCTCGAGGGCCTCGTGACCGGAGGCCAGCTCCACACGCTGGCGCTGTTCGACAAGCCGGACCCGCTGGACGGCCCGTTCTTCGAGGAGACCCTCTACGTCACGCCGTCGCGCCTCCCCGCACCCGCGCAGCGGGCCATCGCCGCGTGCGCCCAGGCGGCCGTCACCGCGCTCGGCTTGACGGAGGGCCCGGTGCACGCCGAGCTGCGCTACAACGAGCACGGCGTGTGCTTGATCGAGATCGCCGCGCGGCCCATCGGCGGACGCTGTAGTGCCGCGCTCCGGTTCGCCGGCGGCGAGTCGTTGGAAGAGTTGATCCTGCGCCATGCGCTGCGCCTGCCGCTGCCGTCGCTCGAGCGCGAGCGCGCGGCGTCGGGTGTGATGATGATCCCGGTGCCCCGAGCGGGGACGCTGCAAGAGGTGCGGGGAGTCGCGGCGGCACGCGCCGTGCCACTCGTTGCGGACGTCGCGATTACGGCGCACCCCGGCGAAACACTCGTGCCGTGGCCCGAGGGGTCGCGCTATCCGGGGTTCATCTTCGCGCGGGGGGAGACGGCGGCCGCGGTGGAGGGGGCGCTCCGGGATGCCTACGCCCGGCTGGACTTTCTGCTCGATCCTGCGGTCTGAGCTACGCGGCCGTGGCGACGCACTCCAGCCAGTTGCGCGGCACCGAGCTGACGCCGGTCTCGTCCATCGCCCGCTCGAGCCCCTTCTCCAACGCCGCGGATCCTTCCTCGAGCGGCACACCGGGGAGCGCTCCTTCGATGAACAGCGAGAAGCGGCCGATGTCGCGGATGCTCTCCGGGGTCATCTCGATGCGCACCAGGTCGATTGACGGCGGGGAGAACCCGGCCTGCACGCAGAGGTCCGAATACTCTCCGGGGGTGAGGAACTGCCGGGCTACGGCATGCGCATTGTGGCTGACCTCAAGCCCGCGCTCGCGCAACACCTGGACGGCGCGCACGACCCAGCGACGCCAGAAGCCGGAGGTGCCTTCGACGTACGCCCCGTTGAAGAACGTGGTGTTGAAGGCGAACACGCCGTCTTTCTTCAAGACCTTGCGGATCTCAGCGATGACCTGGGCTTTGTCGGGAACGAGGTGAATCGCGTTGAGGAACACGACGGCGTCGGCCGACGAGACGAGACGCGACACCCATTCGGCGCTGCCCTGAATGAACTCGACCATCTTGGAGTGGATCGCCGCGCGCGCCTTCTCGAGCGCCGAGGCGGAGGGATCGATCCCGATGACCTTCACGTTGCGGGCGTCGTCCAACCGCTCCAGGATCAGTTTGGTGACCGCGCCGGGCCCGCAGCCCAGGTCGACGATCTTGCGGCGGCTGGGACAAATGACCCGCTCCACGATCCACCGGTTGACCTCGGTGAAAAACGGATGTCGGGTGAAGGCCTCGAACGAAAACCGCTCTTCATCACCCTCGACGTGAACCGCCATCGGACCTCCTGCGTGTTGCGGCTCGTGCATCCCCAGCGCGCCGAGGTGCTATGAGGGGGGGGTGGGTGCCTCGCCGACGCCTGCAAACATACATGCGCGGGGCGGACTCCGCTCCCCGGCGGCGGCCCCGGAGAATCTAAGTGACCCCCTCCAAACGTCTTAGTCAAGAGGCGCAGCGCACCCTCGTCCAACGCCTGAGGGCGCGGGACGAACGGGCGTTGAGCGAGCTGTACGACCTGCTCGCCCCGTGGGTCCTGGGCCTCGCGTGCAAGATCCTCGAGGACGAGGCCGAGGCTGAGGAGGTGGTGGGGGACGTGTTCGTGCAGGTGTGGCGCCGGATCGATCAGCACGACGCGCAGCGCGGGCCGCTCGTGCCGTGGATTCTCTCGATCGCGCGCAACCGCGCGCGCGATGCGCGGCGGCGCCGGCGGCGCTGGTGGCGGAAGGCGGAGCGCTTCGAGCAGGCGCGCGCCGCCGCCGGTGACGAGGGGGGTCCGGCGGCGGGGCCGGAGGAGGCCGCCGTGCCCGGGTGGCCGGTGCACCGCGCGGTGCATGCCGCGCTCGCCACGCTGCCCGAGGAGCAACGTCGCGTGGTACTGTTGGCGTACTTCGAGGGCCTGACGCATAGCGAGATCGCCCGGCGGCTCGGTCAGCCGCTCGGCACGGTGAAGACCCGGCTGCGGATCGCCCAGGCGAAGTTGGCGGAGGCCCTGGCCCACATCAGCGATTGGATGACATGACCGACTGGCTCGGGATGGCGGCCGCTCCGCGCGCCCCGCGCGCCGAGCTCAAGGCGCGGGTGCTGGCCCGGGCCTACGCGGCGCGGCGGCGGCCCTGGGGACTGGCCGCGGCCGCGGCCCTCGCGCTCGCCCTGGGCGGGGGCGGATTCTGGGGTCGGCGCACCCTCGAGGCGCTCCGGGTCGACCGGGACCGCCTGGCGGCCGAGGCGGCGGCGCTCCGCGACACCGTCGCCACGTTCATCCACGGCTCAGCCACGCGCTTGATCCAGGTCACCGTCTCGACGGGAGGTCGGGTCGGCTCCGTCACCATCTTCGCCGACACGGCGCACCACCGCTGGCTGGTGCGCTGCGACGGCCTCGCGCCGAACGCCCCGGACCAAGCGTACCAACTCTGGTTCATCACGCGGGACGGGATGCGCAGCGCCGCGCTCATGCCGATGGACGCGGATCAGCCGATGGTGATGGCGCTCGAGATGCCGCGAGAGGGCGGCCCGGTGATGGGGGCGGCGATGAGCATCGAGCCGCGCGCGGGATCGACCGAGCCGCGCGGGCCCACGGTGTTCCACCTACCCCTCTAAGCCGGCGCGCGGGCAGTCGCCGTAGGCTAGTCGCGCTGCCCCGCTAAGTCGTGGACCGTTTGGAGCTCCACGACCTTCAGGCGCCGCGTTCCCATCGGGAGCGCGATCGTGACCGCCTGGCCGACCTTGGCGCTGAGCAGTGCCTTGCCGAGCGGCGACGCCATCGAGACGGGTATGGCGTCGCCTGCCGCGTCCCCCTCGATGAACTCGCCGAGCGTGAGGTTGTAGGTCTCCTTGCGCTTGGTGGCGGTGTCTTGCACCGTGACCCGGGAGCCGAACCCCACGCGGTCGCGGGGGATGTCGGACTCCTGCACGCCCGACAGCTTCGAGAGCCGGAGGCGCAGGTGCGACAGGCGCGACGTCACGAATTGCTGGCGTTCGAGCGCCGCCTTGTACTCGGAGTTCTCGCGCAGATCCCCGTGGGCGCGCGCCTTCTCGATCTCCTTCGGCAATACGAAGTTGATCTCGTGATTCAGGCGCTCGACCTCGGCCTGCAACCGGCGCTTCAGTTCGTCAAGCATGTGAGAGGCAGGAAACTAGAGCCTCTCCGGCGCGGATGCCACCGGTATCCGCGCGGCTGCCTCGGACGCCCACGTGGCGGCCTACCCGCGTCCCCGCCATCTTAGGGCCATGCCCCTCGATATCCGCACCTATCACGAACTGACCGGGCGCGACCGCTCGGGGCTCCCCGAGCAGATCGGCGCTCAGCGGCGGCGTGTGGCCGAGCGGCTCAGCGGGGTGCGGCGGGTGGTGGCGGTGATGAGTGGCAAGGGGGGCGTGGGAAAGAGCTACGCGACGGCCGCGCTGGCCCGCGCGCTCGCGCGCCGCGGCCAGCCCGTGGGGGTGCTCGACGCGGACTTAAACGGCCCCACGGTGGCGCGGTTGCTCAGCGCCGCGGATGGCCGCCTGGTACTCCAGGCGGACGCGGTCGTCCCCGTGACCGGGGCCGACGGGGTCAAGCTCGTCTCGATGGCCCAGCTGCTCCAAGCCGGGCAGCCGCTCGCGTTCCGCGGCCCGGCGGCTGAGAGCCACGTGTGGCGGGAGGCGCTGGAGGCGGCCGCACTCCGCGAGTTCCTCGCGGACGTGGCCTGGGGCGCGCTCGAGCTGTTGCTCGTGGACCTGCCCCCGGGGATCCAGCGCCTCCGGGAACTCGCCGAGCTGTTGCCCCGGCCGCCGGCGGTGCTCGCGGTCACGATCCCGACTCCCGAATCCGAAGATGCGGTGCGGCGCGCGCTGACGGCGGCGCGCGACTGCGGGGCGCCCTGCCTCGGGGTGGTGGAGAACATGGCGGGCGGGCCGTTCACGGGAGATGCCGGCGCCGTGCTGGCCCAGGAGTTCGGCGTTCCCCTGCTCGCCCGCATTCCCTGGCACCCGGGCCCGGATACTTGGGACGTGCTCGCGGCCCGGTTATGAAGTTCCTCTGTGTCGAGTGCGACCGGCAGATGGAGTTCGAGGAGCGCCAGCTCCCGGGAGACGGGACCCTCGCGGCGGCGTTTCGCTGCCCCCGCTGCGGCCGCGTGGTCGCCATGCTCACGAATCCCATGGAAACCCAGCTCGTGGCGTCGCTCGGCGTGAAGATCGGCGGCACGACGGTGCCCCCCGAGCCCCTCGAGCTGGTCCGCGGCATGGTCGCGACCGGGAGAGACGACGCGTTCGTCGAGGCTCCGGTCCAGCACCCGGGCCCCGTGCCTGCGTGGTCACCCGAAGCCGCCGAGCGGCTCGGCCGCGTGCCGGGCTTCGTGCGCGGCATGGTGAAGAAGATCTACACGGAGTACGCGAAGGATCGCGGCATTGGGGAGATCACGCCCGCGATCATGGACCGGGCGCGTGGCGAGCTCGGGCTCGAGGGCATGTGAGTCGCCTCGACGAGCGGATCGTCGGCGGGCTCCGGGTCGTGATCGATCGGGAGCAGTGCGTGGGGTTCGCGGACTGCGTGAAGGCGGCGCCCGAGGCGTTCGCCCTGGATGACGACACGGTCGCGGTGTTCGTGCAGCCGCACCTGGTCGAGCGCGAAGTCCTGCTGCGCGCCTGCGACGCCTGCCCCGTCGACGCGATCACGGTCTACGACCGCGACGGGCGGCAGCTGGTCCCGGTCGCGCCGACTTGACAGCCCCCAGGGGGGGGCGCATACTCGCGGCGCTAAGCCGCTCCAGCATCGCGAACTCAGGCGGGCCCCGGTCCGCCATGACGGCCGGACATACACTCGAGCCTCTCCCGCGCACATAGGCACCGAACCCGGCGGTTCTTACCGGGCCCGGCGAGAGGGGAGTGCATGCCCGGCCCAGCCCCAGCGCGAGGGAGGTGCCGGTGTATCGCGAGATCTTCGTCCCCGTGGACAACTCGCCGCACTCCGACTGGGCCGTGGACCGCGCCATCGAGTTGTGCCGCCAGTCCTCCGGCAGTATCACCGGTAACCACGTCTACGCCGCCCGTCTCCACGATGTGCGGTTCCGCCAGCTCGAGACCGGCCTCCCGGCGCGCTTCCAGACCCCGGACGAGATCAAGAAGCAGCGCAAGATCCACGACAAGCTGATCGAGAAGGGCCTGCAGCTCATCGCCGACAGCTTCCTCGATCAGTTGGGCAAGCGGTGCGACGCCGCCGGGGTGCGGCTCACCCGCCAGCTGCTGGAGGGCATCCACTACGAAGAGATCGCCAACGAGGTGAACCGCGGCGCCGGCCGACTGCCGGGCCTCATCGGCTTCGATCCCAATCGCGCCGCCGGCTACGACGGCGGCGACAAGATCCGCGCGGACGTGCAGGTGGGGGAGAACGGGCGCCTGGTGGCCGACGACGACGATCCCGCGGCGCGGCTCGTGGGGTCCTCGGGCCGCGCCTACGATCTGCTCGCCATCGGCGCGCACGGCCTGGGGCGCCAGCCGCACTCGCAGCTCGGGGGCGTGGTCGCGCGGGTGGTGCGCGGGGTCGAGAAGGACGTCTTGATCGTGCGCGACGACCGGCCGCTCGCCGGGGGCCGGTTCCTGGTGTGTGTCGATGGCTCGTCCTATAGCTACAAGGCGATGCGGGTCGCGCTCGAGCTGGCGCAGGCCGTCGGCGGCTCGCTGTACGTGTGCAGCGCCTTCGATGTGGAATACCACCACGTCGTGTTCCACAACATCAAGGACGTGCTCTCCTACCAAGCCGCGAAGGTGTTCAAATTCGAGGAGCAGGAGGAGCTCCACAACAACATCATCGACAAAGGCCTGCTGCAGCTCTGCCAAGCGAACTTGAAGCGCGCCACGGTGATGGCCCAGGAATTCCCCACCGTCCCGCTTACGACGCAGATCCTCATCGGCAAGCCGTTCCAGGTGATCCTGCAGTGGGCCGAGGAAATCAAGCCGTCGCTCTTTGTGCTGGCCCGCCATGGCGCACATCGGATCGAGGGGACCGACCTGGGGTCGCAGGCCGAGAATCTCGTGCGGATCGCGTCCTGCAGCACGCTCGTGATCGGCACGGTCGGCATCCGACCCGAGGACATCCCGTGGATCGAGGAGGACGGAGTCGCCGGGCTGGCGTGGGCACCGGACGCGGAGGTGCGGATCCTCCG
>DATBCS010000041.1:0-10866 GCA_036270315.1 Gemmatimonadales bacterium | reverse complement strand
CGGCCCTATGCACGCGAGCGGGCCGCGTTTCCCGCGCCCTGGACCCGCGAGCACAAGGTGTGGCCTTCCGTGGGGCGCGTGGACGGCGCCTACGGCGACCGCAACCTCGTGTGCACCTGTCCCCCGATGGAGGCCTACGCGCTTGCCGCTGACTGACACCGCGCACCCGCGCGCGGACCGGGCGGCGGGGCCGAGCACCGCGATCCCCTTCCAACTCTTCATCTCGGCGCCTCGGTCCGGCGCCGAGAACATGGCGATCGACGCGACCCTCCTCGCGGAGGCGCGCCGCACCGGCGGCGCGTTCCTGCGGCTCTACGCGTTCTCGCCCCCCTGCCTCTCGATCGGACGCCACGAGCCCGGGGCCCGGCGTTACGACCGCGCGGCGATCGCCCGCGCGCGGATCGACGTGGTGCGGCGCCCGACTGGGGGGCGCGCGGTATGGCATGAGCACGAGGTCACCTACGCCGTCGCGGCCCCGATGACGGCGCTCGGAGGGGGGACACTCGCCGAGAGCTGTCGCACGATCCACGCGCGGCTGGCGGCCGCGCTCGTCACCCTGGGCGTGCCCGCCACGCTGGCCCCGGCCGCTCCGGTCCCCGGCGTCGCCGCCGGCGCGTGCTTCGCCGGCCCGGTCGGCGGGGAGGTAGTGGTGGCGGGGCGCAAGCTGATCGGCTCAGCGCAGTTGCGCGATGGCAACGCGTTCCTACAGCACGGCTCCATCCTGCTGGACGGGTCGCAGGGGCTCGTCCGAGCCCTCGCCCGGGACCAAGGCAGGATGGGTGGGGGGGCCGGCGCAAGCGGCGAAACGACGCTCGCCGCCGTGCTCGGACGGCCGGTGGCGTTCGCCGAGGTCGCCGAGGCCGTGGTTTGGGCGTGGGGCGGAGACCGCCTGGCCGCGACCGCGCTCGACCGGCCGGACGCGGCTCTGACGGCGCATTTTGCCGACCCTGCCTGGACCTGGCGCCGCTAGCGGCGCGGTGGAATGTTTGGCGTGATGCGGACCGCCCGACTGCTCCAACACCTGAGTCCCAGCGCCGCCCTCGCGAGCGTCGTGCTCCTGCTCCTCTCCGCATGCGAGCGGCGCGGTGGCTGCACCGGCGACTATTGCGGCACCCTCGTGATCGCCCAAGCCGGCGAGCCCGATGGCCTGCTCCCGCCAGTGAGCGAGCTATCCGCCAGTCGCGACGTGGCCGACCAGCTGTTCCTCAAGCTCGCCGACATCGGAATGTCGGAGAACACGATCGGGACCGAGGACTTCCAGCCGCAGCTCGCCGCCTCGTGGGAGTGGGACGGCCCAGTGACGCTGGCGTTCCACCTCGATCCCCGAGCCCGCTGGCAGGACGGGCAAGCGGTCACGGCGGGGGACGTGGTGTTCACCTACGACGCTTACAACGACTCGCTCGTGAACTCCTCGTTCCGCTCTGGGCTGCGCCTGATCAGCGCGGTCACGGCGCGCGACTCGCTCACGGCGGTGTTCCGGTTCCGGGAGCGCTACCCCGAGATGTTTTACGACGCCGTGCACCACATGCGCATCCTCCCGGCGCACCTGCTCCGCACCATCCCCCGGGATCAGTGGCGCACGGCCGCGTTCAGCCGCGCCCCCGTGGGGGATGGCCCCTATCGGTTCGTGAGCTGGAAGGCCGGCGAGACCATCGAGCTCGCCGCCGATTCGAGCTTTTTCCTCGGGCGCCCGCACATCCGGCGGGTCATCTGGCATTACGTCCCTAACGTCCCGGCGGCCTTGAAGCTGCTCGTGGCCGGCGACGCCGACGCGACGGAGGTGCTCGTCTCGCCCGACAACGTGAAGCAGGCGCAGGCCGCCGGGCTTGCGACCTATTCCTACAAAGGGGCGACGTACGGCTACCTCGGCTTCAACTTTGCGGCACCCGGGGATTCGACCAAGCCCCACCCGCTGTTCGACGAGCGCGACCTGCGCCGGGCGCTCGTGATGGCGGTCGATCGCACACGGCTGCTCCGCAACGTATGGGACGATCTCGCCAAAGTGCCGCCCGGCCCCATGTCCCAACTCAGCTGGATCTGGGACCCCGAAACGCGCGAGCTGCCCCACGACAGCGCCCAGGCAGCGCGCCTCCTCACGAGGCTTGGCTGGATCGCCCCAGGCGGGGGCGGCGTGCGCGAGCGGGACAGCCAGCCGCTGTCCTTCCGGATCCTCGTGCCCACCACGAGCGCCTTACGCCGTCAGTACGGCCGGTTGTTGCAGGAACAATTCCGCACCATGGGCATCGACGTCGCGCTCGACGAGGTCGATTTAGCACTGTTCAACCAGCGCGAGCTGGCGGGCCGGTTCGACGCAGTGCTCAACGCGTGGATCACGGACCCAACGCCCTCCTCCGGCATCCCGCAGACCTGGTCGCGCGCGGGGCTCGGGCGGTCCAACTACGGACGCTACCTGAACCCCGTGTTCGACTCGCTGGTCCATCGCGCCGTGGCGGCCGAGAACCGGGTCGAGGCGCGCCGCTGGTGGCGTCGGGCGATCGAGCTCTTTAACCAGGACGCGCCAGGAATCTTTCTGTTCGCCCCCGACAACGTGGCGGCGGCCCACCGCCGGATCGCGGACGTGACGATCCGGCCCGACTCCTGGCTCGCGCTGCTGCGCACCTGGCGCGTCCCGGCCGACCGATTGATCGAGCGAGACCGCGTGGAGCGCTAGGTGACGGCGTGGCTCGTGCGGCGTCTCGCCGCCTCGATCGCCATCGTCTTTGCGGTCGTCACGCTCACCTTCTTCCTCATCCACCTCGCGCACGGCACGCCGTGCGTGCTGCCCGAGGGGCGGCCCGTCCCTCCTGACGTGTGCCAGCGCTTGATCATCCAGCAGGGGTACGACAAACCGCTGCTCGTGCAGTACGCGAAATACATCGGCGGGCTGCTCCACGGCGAGTTCGGGGTGTCGTTCTGGCAGCGCCGGCCGGTGCTCGACGCGCTGCGGGATACAATCCCGAACACGCTGGTGCTCGCGGGCGCGGCGCTCCTCCTCGACTTCACCCTCGGGCTCGCTTTGGGGGTGTACCAGGCCGCGCGGGCGCGGCACTTCGGGGACATCGCGCTCGGGAACGCCGCGCTCTTCATCAACTCGATGCCGACGTTTTGGCTGGGGCTCGTGCTGGTGCTGGTGTTCGCACAGGGGCTCCACTGGTTTCCGGTAGGCGGCACGCACGACGTCGTCCTCTGCGCCCGGCTCGACTCGCTGCGCTGCCTGGGCGATCGGCTCTGGCACTTGGCGCTCCCGGCGGCGACGCTCGGGCTCGTGGGCGCCGCCGCCACCGCACGCTACCAGCGCGCGGCGATGCTCGAGGTGCTCGGGCAGGACTTCGTCCGCACCGCCCGCGCCAAAGGCGTACGAGAGCGCCGCGTGCTGCTGGTACACGCGTTGCGCAACGCCTTGCTGCCCTTCATCACGCTGTTCGGGCTCGCGTTCCCGTTTCTCCTCACCGGGGCCGTCCTGGTCGAAACGGTTTTCGCCTGGCCCGGCATGGGCTGGCTCTCCGTCACCGCGATCGGCTATCGCGACTACCCGGTGGTGACTGCGACGGCCCTGATGGCGAGCGTGATGGTGGTCGTGGGCAACCTCGTGGCCGACGTCCTCTACGTGGTGGCCGATCCCCGCATCCGCGTGTCCGGCGAGTGACGGTTTGGACCTGGCTCGCCCTCGCGGCCGCCGTCCTCGTGGCGGTGATCGTGACCGCGGAGGCGCGGCGCCGCGCGACGGGGGCGCCGGGCCGGCGCTTTTTCCGCCATCCCACGGCCGCGCCTGGCGTCTTCGTGCTGGCGTTCTTCGTTACGATCGCGCTCGCGGCGCCACTCGTCGCCCCCTACCCCTGCTACCTGCAGATCGACGTGGTCCACCTGGCTGACCAGCCGCCCTCCGCCCAGTTCCTGCTCGGCACGGACCCCTACAGCCGCGATGTCTGGAGCCGGCTGGTGTGCGGGGCGCGCATCTCGCTCGGCGTGGGCACCGTCGCGATGCTGGTCGCCGTCACGCTCGGTGCCGTGGTGGGCGGCGTCGCCGGCTACTTCCGGCGGTGGGCGGACACGGCGTTGATGCGGGTGGTGGATGTGGGGCTCGCGATCCCCCGCATCTTCGTGCTGCTCGTGGTCGTAGCCTTGTGGGATCGCGTGTCGCTCCCGGTCTTGGTGTTCCTCATCGGGGTGACGGGGTGGTTCGGGACGAGCCGGCTGGTGCGCGCGGAGGTGCTGTCGCTGCGCGAGCGGGAATTCGTGGGGGCGGCGCGCGCGCTCGGCGCGGGCTCCGCCCGCGTTATCTTTCGCCACGTCTTACCCAATGCCGCGGCGCCGATCATCGTCTCGGCGGCGCTCGGCATCGGCAACGTGATGCTGTTGGAAGCCGGGCTGTCGTTTCTCGGGCTCGGGGTGGCGTCCCCGACGGCCAGCTGGGGCAACATGATCTACGATAGCTGGCACAAGATCACCGTGTCCCCGTGGGCCTCGCTCTTTCCCGGGCTCGCCATCTCGGTCGTCGTGATGGCGCTCAACGCCACGGGGGATGCGTTGCGCGACGCGCTCGACCCGCGCAAGGAGGGGGCGTGACGGAGCCGCTGCTCCGCGTCCGTGACTTGAAGACGTATTTCGTCACGGAGCACGGCAGCGGCACCGCGCAGGCCGTGGACGGCGTCTCGTTCGAGGTCTACCCGGGCGAGACGCTCGGCATCGTCGGAGAATCGGGGTCCGGGAAGACGGTCACCTCGCTCTCCATCCTCCGCCTCGTCCCCGAACCCCCGGGCCACATCCGCCCGGGGAGCTTCATCGAGTTCGAGGGGCGGAACCTGCTCACGCTCGCGCCCCGGGAGCTCCGCGCCGTCCGCGGCAATCAGATCGCGATGATCTTCCAGGAGCCGATGACGTCGCTCAACCCGGTGTTCACGGTCGGCGATCAGATCGCCGAAGCCGCGATCATCCACCAGGGCGTGTCGCGCCGCGCGGCGCGGGCGCGCGCCATCGCGATGCTCGCGCTCGTGGGCATTCCCGATCCCGCCGACCGGGTGGACGACTACCCGCACCAAATGAGCGGCGGGATGCGCCAGCGCGTGATGATCGCCATGGCCCTCGTGTGTCATCCGAAGCTGCTCATCGCCGACGAGCCCACGACGGCGCTCGACGTCACGATCCAAGCGCAGATCCTCGAACTGCTCGACCGGCTGCAAGCTGAGTTGGGGATGGCCGTCATGCTCATCACGCACGACCTCGGGGTGGTGGCGGGCAGCGCCGATCGCGTCGTGGTGATGTACGCGGGCCAAGTGGTAGAGCAGTCGCCGACGGGCGAGCTGTTCGCGCGCCCGCTACACCCCTACACCGAGGGGCTGCTAGCTTCGGTCCCGCGTCTCGACGGGCCGGCGGCGCGGGCCCGCGGCCGGCTGCACAGTATTCCGGGCCAGGTCCCCGCGGCGACGGCGTGGCCCGGCGGCTGTCGGTTTCACCCCCGCTGCCCGTACGCCTGGGACCGGTGCCGCGAGGAGGCGCCACCGCTGCTCGATGCGGGCACGGGCGAGCCCGGGACGCACACTGTGCGCTGCTGGCTCCTCACCGAGCCGGGGCGCCGCACACCCCACACGTGAACCCCGCACCCGCTCCGGCTCCGAGTCCCATGGCCGCCCCGCCCGCCGTCGGGGGCGCGCCGCTCGTCGACGTCGCCGGCTTGGTGAAACACTTTCCCGGCGCCCGCGGGTTCTTCGGGCTCGGGCGCGCCCAGCGCCCCGTGCGGGCCGTGGACGGCGTGTCATTCGCGATCGGCTCGGGGCGGACGCTCGGCCTGGTGGGCGAGTCGGGGTGCGGGAAGTCCACCGTGGGCCGCACCATCCTCCGTCTCATCGAGCCGGACGCGGGCCGGATCACGATCGACGGCCGCGACGTCGTCGCGCTCCGGGCGTCGGCGTTGCGCGCGTTGCGCCGCCGCATGCAGATCGTGTTCCAGGACCCCTACGGGTCGCTCAACCCTCGCATGACGGTCCGCCAGACGCTCGCCGAACCGCTCGCGATCCACCGGCTGGCCCGCGGCGCGGAGGCCGAGCGGCGCATCGGGGCGCTGCTCGATGAGGTGGGACTCGACCCGAGCTTCGCCCGCAGCTACCCGCATGAGCTGTCGGGTGGCCAGCGCCAACGGGTGGGCATCGCGCGCGCCCTGTCGGTGGAGCCGCAGTTCCTCGTGCTCGACGAGCCGGTCAGCGCCCTCGACGTGTCGGTGCAAGCGCAGGTCCTCAACCTGCTCGCCGACCTGCAGCAGCGGCGGCGGCTCACGTTCCTCTTCATCGCGCACGACCTCGCGGTGGTGAAACACATCGCGGACCACGTGGCGGTGATGTACCTCGGCAAGATCGTCGAGCAGGGGCCGGTGGCCACCCTGTACGCCGCACCGCGTCACCCCTACACGGCCGCGCTGCTCTCCGCCGTCCCCGTGCCGGACCCGCGGTCGCAGCACCAGCGCATCGTGCTCCCCGGCGAAGTGCCCTCGCCGGCGAACCCGCCGCCCGGCTGCCCGTTCCATCCGCGCTGCCCCCACCCCAAGAAGAACGCGCGGTGCCGTACGGAGCCACCCGCGCTGCGCGAAGTCACGCCCGGCCAGCTCGCCGCGTGCCACTTTGCCGAGGACCCACTGTGACCGCCGGGCCGCCCCACCCGCGCCTCTCAGCCATGCTGCGCGACGTCCAGTTCTGGGTCCCCGTCGCGGTGCTCGTCTTCGGCCTCCTGGTGCTCACGTGGATCCGCTAGCCGCGGACCGCCTCCGGCGGTTGCAACTGATCGGTGTGCTGAGTGGCTTCACGGCGGGCGCCTGGCTCGGCGCGGCCGAAGCACCAACCAAGATGGTGTCGCTCGGCATCTCGCCCGTGGTGATCTCGCTGGCGATGGTGCTGGGCGTCTTTCTCGCCCGCTGGAGCCTCCCGGCGCTGCTGCGCGGCACCGCCGCGGTGGGCGCCGACGTGCGGCAAGCGCCGCATCTCGTGGTGTGGGCGGTACTCGCCGGGTGCCTGTGGGCCGTGGCCAACACGCTCACCATTTTCGCGATCAAGGACATCGGGCTGAGCATCGCGTTCCCGCTGTGGAACGCGAACAGCCTGCTCGGGATCTTGTGGGGCGCGCTGTTCTTCGGCGAATTGCGCGACGCCGGCCGCGCGCGGCAGCTCGGCGTCCTGGGCGGCGCCTTGGTCATGTGCGTCGGCGCCGCGCTGCTGGCGTTCGCATCGTCCACCCAAGCGCCGGCAGGGCATCCCGCGCGGGGGGTCGTAGCGGCCCTGGCGGCCGGAGCCCTGTGGGGCACGATGTACATCCCCTACCGCAAGGCGTATCTGACCGGGATGAATCCCCTGTCGTTCGTCACATTCTTCACGATTGGCGAACTGGGCCTGATGAGCGCGCTGGCGCTGGCGGACCGCGGAGGGCCAGCGGCCTTGATCGCCGAGCTCGGCCGCGCGCGCGATGTGTTGTTTTGGCTCCTGCTCGGCGGCTTCGTATGGGTGGTGGGCGATCTGTTTCAGCAGTACGCCGCCAAGTACATCGGCATCAGCCGCGGCATTCCGCTGTCCAACACAAACCAGCTGTGGGGGCTCGCCTGGGGTCTCCTGGTGTTCGGCGAGCTACGGGGCGGCACGGGGACGACCTACGCACAGGTGGTCGGCGGCTCGCTCCTCATGGCGCTGGGCGCAGCCGGGATCGCACTCGCGTCCGCCTCTGAAGCGGAGCACCGCCAGTGGCAGGAGACCGCGGCGCGCGAGGGAGCGCGCTATGGCGTCGACCCGGCCTACGTCCGGGCAGCGCTGGCCGGCGAGAGCGCCGCCCCGGCCGCGCGCCGGACGTGGCTCGACTGGCTGCTCGTGGCGACGGCGACGGCCGTCTTCATCGGGCTCGCCCGCATCGCCCGCGTCCCCAATCTCGCCCTCGAGTGGACCGCGATCGCCGGCCTCACCCTCGCTCTGGTCGTGCTGCTCGTCGGCACCGGACTGCTGCTCTGGCGGACGACTCGGTTCAACTGAGGGGCTCCCCCCGGCAGCCGCGGAGTGCCCGCCAGGAGCGATACGCAGAGTCGGACTAGAGCACCCCGCCCATGAGACTCCGAATCGGGCGCACGAGGAGCGCCATGATCAGCGCGGCGGCCAGGCAGACGCCCGCAACCGCGCCGAACAGCGTCGGGAGCGGGAGCGCGCTGATGAAGCCCGCGGCCCAACCAGCGAGTTTGTTGCCGAACGCGTTCGACAGGAACCACACGCCCATCATCAGCCCAACGACGCGGGTGGGCGCGAGCTTCGTGACGACCGAGAGTCCGACGGGGCTCAGGCTCAGCTCGCCCAGCTCCTCGACGAAATAGGCAGCCACGAGCCACAGGGGGCTCACTTTGACGCCACTCTGCGCCCGCATACCCGCGGGGACGAGCAGCACGAACGCCAGCCCGACAAACAGGAGAGCGAGGGCGAACTTGGTGGGGCTGGACGGCTGGCGCGGGCCGAGCCGCAGCCAGCCACACGCGAAGATCGGCGCCAGGAGGATGACGAACAGCGCCTGCACCGATACGAACCACGAGGCGTATAGGGTGATCCCCCAGAGCTCGAGCCGCACGTAGCGGTCCGCGAACAGGTTGAGCGTTGAGCCCGCTTGCTCGTAGGCGCCCCAGAACAGCGTCGCGAAGAGGAAGAACACGACGACCGCCGCCATGCGCTTCCAGTCCGCCGCCGTGAAGCCCCCACTCGTCGCCGCGCCCGCGGCGCCCGCCGCAGCCGCCGGAGCCCGGGCGGCGAGGCGGGCCACTCCTGGCTCCAGGCGGCGCCGCCCGGCCACGTACTGCACGAGGCCCAGCGTCATGCCGACGCCCGCACAGGCGAACCCCAGGTGCCAATCCACCCGTTGGGCCAGGTAGCCCGCGATGAGCGGCCCGATGAACGCACCGAGGTTGATTCCCATATAGAAGATCGAGAACCCCGCGTCGCGGCGCACGTCGCCCGGTTCGTAGAGCGAGCCGACCAGGGTGCTCACGTTGGGCTTCAGCAGCCCGGTGCCCAGGACGATGAGGGCTAGCCCACTGTAGAAGAATGGCAACGCCTTGAACGCCAGCGTGAAATGGCCGAGCGCAATGAGGATCCCCCCGACGAGCACGCTGCGGTAATGCCCGAGCCACCGGTCGGCCACGAAGCCGCCCACGATCGCCGCGAGCCACACGCTGCCGGTGTAGTCCCCGTATAACTCGCCGGCGCGGCGGTCGTCGAACCCGAGCGCATGCACCATGTAGAGAATGAGGAATGCCCGCATCCCGTAATAGCTGAAGCGCTCCCACATCTCGGTGAAGAAGAGGGTGGAGAGGCCCCGCGGGTGCCCCGCCCAGCCTGCCGTGTCGGCGCCCGTGGGCGACGCCGTGGGTGTGGTCATGGGCTCACTCGAATAGGTCGTTCTGCTCGACCGGCTCCGCGGCCGACGGGGCGCGCAGCAGCTCACTCAACCGCTGCGCCCACTGCTCGACGTCGAAGCGACGCTCCTCTTGGAGGGCACGGCGCAGCACCGGCGGGAATTCATGGAACGCAGCCAACAACTCGGTGATCGCCTCGCGCTGCGCTTGCGTCTGGAACCCGCTTTCGGTCGCCCCCATATCCTCGAGGATGCTCTGCTCCGTGCGCGACGCGACGATCGGCTCCGCGCGCCCCTCGACGAACACGTTAGTGCGCCGTTTGGGACCCCGCTCCTCCTCGATCGGCATGAGGCCGATGATGCCGTCCGACCGCCAGTACTTGCCGTACCCGAGAAACACCATGCGGTCGCGCTTGATCTCCATGGAACCTCCCGAGCGTCGTCCGTCGTGCGAGGCGCGCGGGGTGCCGAACGCCTCGCGGAAGTAGGTCAGCACCTGACGGAGCACGCTCACGGCTTCCGCCGCTTGAGGATGTCTTCGAGGGCGACCCGGTCGATCTTGCCATCCATCCGCACCCGCACGTCGTAGTTCTCCCAATACATGAAGTTCGCGAGCGCCTCGAGGAACGGCCGGTTCGCCTGCCCCTGTGGGGTCGCGAGCCACTTCTCGCGCTGACGCAGCGGTTCGCGCAGCAAGATGGGCTCGAGCCGCTGCACGATCTCCGGCGTGATCGGGAGCAGGTCCTCGGGGCGGCTCGTGAAGAAGTAGAGCTGGTGGAGCTGGTAGAGGCGCGCGAGTTCGCGAATGGGATTCGTGTCGTCGTAGACGCGGATGTCGATGTAGCGGTCGTTGAGCCCGAGATACCCGGCCTGCTTGCGAACCACGAGCAGCGCGGCGGATTCCATCCCTCGTTTGTCCCCACCCCCGGCCTGGCCCGCCGCGAGCGCCGCCATCAGGCGATCGGCGAGCGAGCCCCGGGTCCGCTCGAACGCCGCGGCAAGATTCTTCACCGTCTGGTCCGAGACCATGATGTTGGCCTGCGCCGCGTACCCGTGCCCCACGATGAGCTCCCCCTTGGCGCCCAAGCGGGCGTCCGCTTGGCCGCCCACGCTCCCGCCTGCCCAATCGAAGCACGAGTCACCCGTCCAACTCGCCGCGGTGCCGCGCGCGTCCACCATTCCGACCTGGCGTTGCGCGGGCCGTGGGTCGGCGCGCATCACCACGCGCAACGCCTCGGGCGCCGTGGTCCCGAGCGCCAGGAGCTCGAGGCCCTTCTCCCCATAGTCGGTGTTGCCCAGCGACTGGGTCGCCACCGCCCCCACGCCGGCCTTCGCCCAGGGGACGATACCGCCGACGTTGGGGAACTTGGACTGTACCGCGATCCCGAGGTCGCCGGTGACGGAGTCGTAGGCGACGATGCTGTAG
This sequence comes from Gemmatimonadales bacterium, assembly GCA_036270315.1. Lineage (GTDB taxonomy): Bacteria > Gemmatimonadota > Gemmatimonadetes > Gemmatimonadales > GWC2-71-9 > AG41. The sequence goes on along the minus strand of DATBCS010000041.1, from coordinate 80 downwards.
GTGTGGGCCCGCTTCAGGCCGTCCGGCGGGCGGGGTGGGGCGGCACGTGGAGGCTGCTGCAGCACGATGCTGAAGAGGAG
>DATBCS010000040.1:0-8101 GCA_036270315.1 Gemmatimonadales bacterium | reverse complement strand
CATCGCCTCGAGCAGCGTCACGCCGAACGACGCGATGGTCGTGGGACAGAGGTACAGGTCCGCCGACCCGTAGTAGGCGGGTCGGTCCTCGAACACCTGCCCCACGAACCGCACGCTCGCGCCCAGCTCGCGGGCGCGGCGCTCATAGTAGCTGCGCCACGGCCCATCGCCCGCCACGGTGAGGAGGGCGTTGGGGTAGCGCGCGAGGATCCGGGGCATGGCATCCAGCAGCGTACCAAGCCCGTTGCGGGGCTCGATGCGGCCCAGGAACAGGAGGCGCGGCCGCTCGCGCAGCGCATCGGTGGGCCGACGGCCGTTGGGCTGGAAGAAACTAGTGTCCACGCCGTTGGGGATGATCTCCCAGTCGGCCTCGAAGTAACGCGCGTTCGCGGTCACGACCGGCTCGCTCACCGCCAGCGTGGCCGCGTGCCGCGCGAGGATGTGTTGCAGCGGGCGGCGGAACACGCGACAGGCCGCGGAGCGCGCGAACCACGAATGGAACGTGGCCACGACTGGCAGGCCCACGCGCCACGCCGCGAACGGCGCCGCGAGCCCCAACGTCGGGGCCAGCCCGCCGTGCACGTGCACGATGTCGCAGCGGTGTTCGCGGAACACCTGCGCCAGCTGCCGCCGCAGCCCCCAGCCGGTGGTGACGCGCGACACCCCGCCGTTCGCGTAGATCACCCGGCTCGTGCCCACGCGGCGCACGAACGGCGCGTCCGGGTAGTCCCCCATCCGGGAACTGATGACAATGGTCGGATGCCCCCAGCCGTTGAGCTGCAGGGCCAGGTTGTGCACGTGTTCGGGAACCCCCCCGAGCTGGGGATAGTAGTCCTCGGCGACCAGGGCGATGCGCATCGTGGTCCTATGACCGTAGCGTGGGAAGTGCGGGCGTCGGCTGCCTCAGTGTGACCCTTTGGGGCGCGCCGGGGTCACACTCGCCCGCAGCCGCGCCACCGCGGCGGCCACCGCGGCCGGTTGTTCCTCCTGGATGAAGTGCCCCGCCCCCGCGATCGAGTCGACCGCGAACGCGCGCAGCGCGCGCCCGAGCAGCGGGACCTCGGCGTCCTGCACGGCGCCGTCGTGCCTGGCTCCACCTACCATCAGCCGGACCGGGCAGCGGATCTCGGCCAGGTGCGGCTCCAGCTTGTCCGGCTCGCGGGCCTTGGCCATGGCGAGATAGGCCTTGAGCGTGGCATCGAGATTGCGCGCCGCGCTGGCGGTGTAGCCCGACACCACCTCGTCTGTGACCCATGTCGAGTCGCCCGAGGAGTCGAGCAGCAGTCCGCGAATCTTCCGCCGAATGAGCTTAATCCCTCCGAACAGCTTGATCCAGGGCGCGAAGCGCAGGGCGCGTCGGAACGACGGGGTGATCGCCGCCTCCGTCGGCCCGCCCTCGATCGACACGAGCCCCCGCACCAGGTCCGGGCGCCGGTACGCGAGCCGAAACGCCTCCGACCCACCGATCGAGTGGGCGATGAGCAACGCGTCGCGCACGTGCAGCGAGTCGAGCACGGCGCCGAGCCGATCGGCCTGCGCCGTGAGCGAGTAGTTCGCCTTCTCGGGCCGGGCCGATGCCCCAATGCCGAGTGGCTCGATCACGATAGTGCGGTAGCCCGCCGTGGTAAGGAGCGGCACGAGTTTGCGGAACCCGAACGCCGAACCGAACAACCCCGGCACGAGGACCACCGGCTCCCCCGTCCCTGCCGTCTCGACCGACAACGATTCGGCCCGCGCGACCGGCACCTTGAACGTCGAGACAGCCGTCACACTGTCCCCGAGCAGCACCACTGCGAGCCACCACACGAGCGAAGCCTCCCGAACCTGGTACCGTGTTAGGGGAAACCGGCTAGCGCCGCTCGCCAACCTGCGTCACCGCCGCGGGTCGCACGCCAGTGCGACCCCTTCATATTAAGGGCTGTGCGCGCCCTGTGGTTGGAGGATCGCTGCGTGCGGGTGCGGGAAGACGTCCCGACCCCGGAGCCCCCGGCGGGAGAAGCGCTGGTGCGCGTCCTCTGCGCCGGAATCTGCAACACCGACCTCGAGCTGACCCGCGGCTACTATCCGTTCACCGGGATTCCCGGACACGAGTTCGTCGGCGTCGTGGAGCGCGGCCCCGACGCGCTGCGGGGCCAGCGGGTCGTGGGCGAGATCAACGCGGTGTGCGGCCGCTGCCGGGCCTGCACCGCCGGACGGCGCACCCACTGCGAGCGCCGCACCGTGCTCGGGATTCTGGGCCGGCACGGCGCGTTCGCCGAGTTCCTCACGCTCCCCACCGACAACCTCCACGTGGTCCCCGCCGCCCTGGCCACCGAGGCCGCTGTGTTCACGGAGCCGCTCGCGGCGGCGCTCGAGATCCAGGAGCAGGTGCCGCTCCAGCGCGGCGATCGGGTGGTCGTCGTGGGCGACGGCAAACTGGGCCAGCTGGTGGCGCAGACGCTCGCGCTCACGGGTTGCGTCGTGACCGCCATTGGCCGCCATACGCCGAAGCTCGCGTTGCTCGCGGCGCGGGGCATCGCGACCGGCCCGCCTGAGGCCGTGGAGCGCGCCAGCTTCGACGTGGCGGTGGAGTGCACCGGCAATCCCGACGGGGTGGCCCTCGCCCAGCGCGCGCTGCGGTCGCGGGGCACGCTCGTGTTGAAGAGCACCTACGCGGGCGCCCTGACGCTCGACGCGTCCGCGATCGTGGTGAACGAGCTGACCCTCGTCGGGTCGCGCTGCGGTCCGTTCGCGCCGGCGCTGCGATTGCTCGCCGCGGCCGCGGTGTCGGTGGCGCCCCTCATCCACGCCCGTTATCCGCTGCGAGATGCGCCGGCCGCAATGGCGCATGCCGAGCGGCCGGGGGTGTTGAAGGTCGTGCTGGAGATCGGTCGCTAGGGCCGCGCGGGGGCGCGGCTCCCGCCGCGCGGCCCACGCTCACGTAAGCGTCGTCCGGATCTTGATCTCCGACGTGAGGGTCCGATGGACGGGACACTTGTTGGCGATCTCGAGCAGTTTGTCCCGCTGCTCCGGGGTCAGGTCGCCCGCCACCGCGATCGCACTCTCGATGCGATCGAGCATGCCCTGTTTGGTCTCACAGTCGGCACAGTCCTCGGCGTGGATCCGCGAGTGGCGCAGGTGAACCGTCACACCGGTGAGCGGCCATCCCTTCCGTCGCGCATACAGCGCGATGGTCATGGACGTTCAGGAGCCGAGGGCCGCCAACACCAGCTCGTAGGGTCCCGGCCCGCGGTCGCTCCCGCCCACGGCCACTGGCTCGTCGGCGAGCAGGCGGTGGCGCCCCGCCGTGACCTCCTGCACGAACCCCTGCCCGCTGCCGCGCACGACCACGACGCCCGGCTCGGTCGGTTCCACCATAACGCACCTCCGGTTTCTTGGTCCGCGTACTTCATGACGACGCCCACACCGCTCCCCGCTCTCACCTGCGCCCCTACGCCGCGCGCTCCAGGCGGCGTAGGGTGTAACTGATCGTCCCAATCGCCGTCGAAAGCACGAAGTTCACGAGCTCCGCAGGCGATACCACCCGCACGACCGCACTCGGCCCCGCTGCCCACTCGAGCATTTGCGCGTACCACACCCCGACGCTCAGGATGATGAGGCCGAGGTTGGTGGCGCTCTCGTACAGCGCGAGGCGGCTCGCGTATTGTGGTGCCCGGAGCGCGACGATGCCGATCAGGAAGCACAGCACGTAGTACACGGTGCGACCAACCGGGAAGGCGTCCAGAAACGCGACGCGGACGTTCACTCCCCACACAGCCCCAACGAGCCAGAAGACGGGGGTGCCCAGGTAGTACCACCGCAGAACCGTGAGATGCCGCGGGGCGCCCCCCGGCGCTAAAACGCTCCCCACGCCTGCTTGCCCGGGATGTAGTAGCTCGGACACAGGAACTTGAAGATGCCCGCGACCCTACGCGCGCTCTCGAGCTTCGCCTTGTCCTGCTTGAGCATCGTGGCGAGCTGCGTGTCGAACATCTCGCGGTAGTACGCCTGGGCGGCCTTGTGACGCTCGGCGTCGGACTTGTAGTCCGCGCGGATCTCGGCCAACTCGCCGGGATTGAGGAAGATGCCCTCGCACTTGGGGCACTCGTCCACGACGACGTCGCGCTTGACGCTCCAGAAGTGGCGCATCATGACGATGTCGGGATCGCGGGGGCACTTGCGACGTTGGTTGGGGTCAACGTTCACAGCAGGGTTCTGCTCGATGTGCAGGAGGGGCTCGCCGGCGGACTGATCCGGTTGGTCCACCTTGCCGAGTTGCCACTCGGCGAACCACAGCCCGCCACAGCCTCCCTTACACGCCTGCACCTTCGCGTCGCCCGCCGTCATCTCCGTCATCACGGTGCCGCAGGCAGGACAGTTCATGGTCGCGACTCCTGAGTAGCAGTGGCTCGTTGGGTCCGGCCCTGGGCTAACTTAGGACGACTGCCCTTCGCAGGCCACTGGCTCTGGTGGCACCCCCTCACTTCCCCGGGGTCGCGGGGATCGCTGGGACACGATTCCGGCCGAGCCGTGGGATCGGGCCTCATCCGCCCTCACAACGCAAGCTGCCATGTCTCCGACACCAGTGCCTTGCCGAAGCTCGTATGCCGCTCCGTGTGCACGACATTGAATCCGGCCGCTTGATACAGGCGCCGGGCGGCGCGCAGCTCGCTCTGCGTCCACAAGGTCAGCTTCCGGTAGCCGACCTGGCGTGCAAACGCGACGCATTCGCGCACCAACCGGGTTCCGATCCCCGCGCCCCGTGCCGTGGGCTCGACGAGCAACAAGCGCAGCTGGGCCACGGTCTTGGTGCGCGCGACCAGTAACACGCAGCCGACGGGCTCGCCGCGCTGCTCGGCGATCCAACAGCGCTCGCGCTTCGGGTCGTAGTGCTCCACGAACCGGGCCACGATCCCCGCGACGAGCGCTTCGAACTGTTCGGTATAGCCGTACGCGTGGGCGTACAGGGCGCCGTGCCGGTGGATCACCCATCCCAACTCCCCGGGCTGGGGCGCCCGGAGCCGAACCGTCCCCACTGGTTCGGCAATCCCGCCGAGCAGCCGCTCGATCGCCCTCATGGCCGCGACGAGCTGGCCTCGCTGGCGGACCGTGAGATCGCGCAACACCGCGGCCACCTCCTGGTGCGAGCGCGTATTGAGCGGGGCGAACACCTCCCGCCCACGCCGCGTGAGCGCGAGGTCGCTTTGCCGCCCGTCGGCTGCGGAGCGCGTCTTGGTGAGGAACCCGCGCCGCGCGAACCCTCGGAGCAGGCGGCTGAGATAGCCCGCGTCGAGCCCCAACGCCCGCCCCAGCTCGGTTGCCGTGGGCCGGGCCCGATGCGCCAGTTCGTACAGCACGCGCACTTCCGTAAGCGAGAACGGACTCTGGTAGGCGCCCTCTCGCAGCACGCCGATCGTCCGCGTATAGAATCGGTTGAAGCGGCGCACCGCTTCCACCCGGTGTGCCAAGAGACCCCGCGCCATCGGGGCAATGTCCGGTCGATAGTTGACTCTGTCAAGTACTTCGCCAAGGCGCCGCGTTCGGCCCGCGCCGGCGGGCGCCGGTCAGTAGGCGAAGTTCCCCGTCGCGGTGAACGCCCAGTGACGCCCGGTGAAGCCCTTGCCGAAGCGATACCCGAGCGCAAATTGCCCCACGTCGGTGATGGTCAACCGAGTGGGGCCGAGGCGCAGCGCGAGCCCCACGTCGCTCCCGATCCGCGCCGGCTCGTCCGCGTACCAGGCACCGCCGTAGTCGAGGAAGGGCGCGAGCCCAACGCCGAAGAGCCCCCACACCTCCTCTTTCAGCACCGCGCGGTCTTCGAGCGCCAGCCACACCATGCGCGTGCCCGTGAAGGCGTGTGCGCCGAACAGGCGGGGCCCCTTGCTGTCGCGCCACAGGTCGAACTCGTCGCCTGGCTTGGGCCGCCGCAGCGCGCCCCCCTCGAGATGCAGGACGAGCGACTGCCGCGGCAGGTTCTGACTGACGACCGTCACGCCGGCGAGCACGCGGCCCGAATCGAGGCCCCCACCGGTCAGCACCCCCGTCGCCCGGCCGCGCAGCACGGCGAACCCGCCGGGCCACATGCTGCTCACCTGTCCACTCGCCTCGGGCCCCACGCCCGCCTGGCCCGATGGATATCCCCAGGCGCGCGGCGCCGCCCAGAGCCCGAGCCGCAACGTTTGGGACAGCTCCACGTCCTCCTGCCGCGCGAACGAGTTGAGGTTCTCGAGCACCTGGAAGCGCACCTGCTTCAGTTCAATCCCCGCGCCCGCCGTCCCAAACTGGGACTGCGGGAACGGCACCGTGGAGGCCGGGGCGAAGTCCTCGCGCCGCCAGCCCACGCCGTACCACAGCCGCACGTAATTCGTGGCCGTGGTCGCGAGCGCGACGCCGCCCGCGACGCCGATGCGCAACTCGCGGTGCTGCAAGCTGTCGGCGAGCAGCCCATCGCGAAATCGCAGCACGCGCTCCTTCGCCACCGCGCCGTCGGTCGTGAGTGACCGCGGTGCCACGGTTTCGTAAAACGGGACGCCGACGCTCCAGGCGCCGGTGCGGCCATCCGAAATCCGCTTGTACAGGCCCGAGAGCACCGTGCGTCGGCCGAGCACGCCGGTGCTCGTGTATCCGATACTGACGCTGTGACGATCGGGCGTCCTCTCGTAGCGCCCCGTCAGCGCGGTGCCCGTGCCCAGCAGATTCGCCTCCGTGAACGCCGCCGCCCACATGACGTCGCCAGCCACGGACGCGTAATCGAAGTCGGGGATCGTGCTCCACGCATCGTCGGTTTCGATCACGAGGGCGAATCGGCCATCCCGACGCGTCGTGTCGATGCGCACGGCACGGAAGATGGTGAGCGCCCGCAGCGCGCGCTCACTCTCGGCGACTTTGGCGGAGTCGTAGGGATCGCCCGCCTTCACGAGCAGCGTGCGGCGAATCACCCCACCACGCGTGGTGATATGCAGAGCATTCCCGACTTTGGCGATGGCCTGCGGCGCGTGGCGGCGATCATAGATGTTGTGTCGGACGATGACGATCGTGTCGATCGTTTGCGCGGTGAGGTGGGGGGACGGCGCAAGGCTCAGCGCCGCGAGCGCCAGGCCGAGCGCTACACCGGACGTCCGCCTGAGCCGCGCCAGCGGCCGCGCCAGGGGAGATCGGTGGCGCCTGCGGAGAAGCGCACGACGGCTTGGATTCACGGTACTCCCGACCACGGGAACTCGACGTTACACGCCGCAACGCCCCTTAAGAAACAGAGGACTCCAGTCCGTGTCGAGGCGGGCGCTCCCCCGGGCGGGGTCAGGCGCGGCCCGTGCGGGGCGAGTTGCGAGGGTGCAACGGAAGGATGCAGCCGTGCTCACCCAAGGCGGCGACAACCAGCGGCATGGGTCGCCGCGATTGTCGCCGCCTCGGCAGGAACTCCCCGGTTAGAAGTTGTACTTCGTCCCGAAGAAGAAGGTCTGTCCGTAGTACTCACGTTGGAAATTGTACGCGTGGTCGGGCGTCCCGTTGAAGAAGCCGAACACGGCGTTGTTCACGTTGAGGACTTGGAACTGTACCTGCATGCCCCGAGTGACGCGGACGATCGCCGACGCGTCGATCTGGGAGTGCGCGTAGAAGTAGTTGTCCCCGCTGGGCGAGCCTGACCCGTCGCCGTACCCGGCGATGTTGGCGCCGTTGTAGGTCCACGCGATGCGGGACGACACGCGTCCCCGGTCGTAGGTGACGGCGACGTTGGCGAGATCGGGCGCCTGCCGCAACAACTGCGCTTGGCGCCCCAGGGTATCGACCACCACCGTGGAAGACACGTGGGTGTAGTTCGCATCGAACCCGAGGCCCGACAGGATCCCCGGCATGAACGTCAGATGCTGGACCCAGTCAAGTTCGAAGCCGGTCAAATGACCGTCGCCCCCGTTCTGCTGTTGGGTGCCGCGGTAGCCGACAAACGGCGCGTAGGGCCCGCTATACGTGAAATCCCGGACCAGAATGAAATCCGTGATGCGTTTGTAGAACACCCCAGCCGAGAGCACCCCGACGGACGCCAGGAAGTGCTCAAAGAGCAGGTCGACGTTCCACGCATGTTGGGGGCGCAGATTCGGATTGCCCGCCGAGAGGTTGCTGTACT
>DATBCS010000039.1:0-10551 GCA_036270315.1 Gemmatimonadales bacterium | reverse complement strand
ATGATCAACGCCGGCCTGCCGCTCGTCCAGGCGCTGGACATCCTGGCCCAGCAGACGGAGAACAAAGTCCTGGCCGACGTCACGCGGCAGGTGGTGTACGACGTCGAGAGCGGCCAGACGCTCGCCGGCGCCCTCCGCAAGCACCCGAGGGCGTTCGGCGACCTGTACGTCAACATGGTGGCGGCGGGCGAGGCCGGGGGCATCCTGGACACGATTCTGCTCCGGCTGGCGCAGTTCCTCGAGAAGAACGACGCCATCATTCGCAAGGTGAAGGGCGCGATGATCTACCCGGCGGTGATCCTGTCGGTCGCGGTGATCGCCATCTCCGTGCTGTTGATTTTCGTGATCCCGACCTTCCAGAGCATGTTCGCGTCGGTGCACCTGGAGTTGCCCCTGCCGACGCGCCTGGTGATCGGGGCGAGCAGCCTCCTCAAGAACTATTGGTGGGCCTTCGGGGGCGTGATCGGCTTCGTCGTGTTCTCGCTGAACCGCTATTACAAGACCACGCCCGGTCGCCTGCAAATCGACACATTCCTCCTGAAGACGCCGGTGCTGGGCGACGTGCTGCGCAAGGCGGCCGTGTCCCGCTTCACCCGTACGCTTGGCACCCTCATCTCGTCCGGGGTGTCGATCCTCGACGGGCTCGAGATCACGGCGCGCACGGCCGGCAACATGGTGATCCACAACGCCGTGATGGAGTCGCGCGCCTCGATCGCTGGCGGCGAGACGATCGCGGCCCCGCTGCAGAAGTCGAAGGTGTTCCCCCCCATGGTAATCTCGATGATCTCGGTGGGTGAGCAGACGGGCGGCCTCGACGAAATGCTGTCCAAGATCGCCGACTTCTACGACGACGAAGTCGACGCCGCCGTGAGCGCGCTGCTGGCGCTCATGGAGCCGATCATGATCGTCGTGCTGGGCGTGATCGTCGGCGGCATGGTGATCGCCATGTACCTCCCGATCTTCGACATGGTGAACGCCGTGCAGTGAGGTCGATCCGCGCGCACGGCGCACCCGAGCGGCTGCGGACCCGCTCGCGGTTGCGGTTCAGTTGCCTGCGCGCGGGCGGGAAGATCGTCGTCCAGGCCCCGCCCATCTGACCGGCGCCGCAATGCCCACCGCGCCGCCCCGTCCCGGGGCGGCACCGGGAGTTCGCAGCTTGCCGGGATCGCGCTACTCGTGCGATACTGACGGAGTCAGCGCTGGCGGTGCCCGCGGCGTTGCGCGACACCCACTCGCTCGAGTCGAATGACGGTAGCCTGCGCGCACCTCAGCCAAATCCCGGACGTCACGCCCCGAACGTCGAACGGGTGCGAGGAATGCCTGAAGACCGGAAGCCCCTGGGTGCACCTGCGGCTCTGTCTCGCGTGCGGACACGTGGAGTGCTGCGACTCGTCGCCCAACCGCCACGCCCGCAAGCACGCCGGCAGGACGCAACACGCGATCGTCCAATCGTTCGAGGCGGGGGAAGACTGGCGGTATTGCTTTAGAGACGACGTGGAGGTCTGACCCATGCCCGACGCGCTGGCGGCCCACGAGGATTGGCCTGCGCTGCCCCTCGCCGAGTGGCGCGACACCTACGCCACGCTCCACATGTGGACCCAGATGGTCGGCAAGACGCGGCTCGCGCTATCGCCGCCCGAGAACCATTGGTGGCACGTGGCGTTGTACCTCACGGCGCGAGGGCTGACAACGGGCCCCATGCCGTACGGCCCGCGCACCCTGCAGCTCGACTTCGACTTCATCGCCCACCGGCTCCGCGCCGCCATGAGCGACGGGACCACGAGTGACCTCGCGCTCGCGCCGCGCTCGGTGGCGGAATTTTATCGCGAGTACCTCGCGATGCTCGCTGGACTGGGCGTCCGGGTGAAGCTCTGGCCGATGCCCTGCGAGGTGGAGAACCCGATTCGCTTCACCGATGATCGCCTGCACGCCTCCTATGACCCCGGCCACGCGAACCGGTGGTGGCGCGTGATCGCGCAGGCCGACCACGTGTTCAGGCGATTCCGCTGGGGATTCCTCGGGAAGGTGAGCCCGGTGCACTTTTTCTGGGGCAGCTTTGATCTCGCGGCGACTCGGTTCAATGGGAAGCGCGCGCCCGCGCGGCCCGAGGCGGATCGCATGACGCGGGAGGCATACTCGCACGAAGTGATCAGTGCCGGATTCTGGCCCGGGAGCGGCTCCGTCAAGGAGGCCGCCTTCTACGCCTACGCCGCCCCTCCGCCGGAGGGCTTCACAGCGACCCGGCTCGAGCCGTGTGGCGCCTACTACGATCCGATCTGGAAGATCTTCGTGTTGCCCTACGACGCGGTGCGGACCGCGGCCTCGCCTGCCGACACGCTCCTCGCCTTCTTACAGAGCAGCTACGATGCGTGGGCGACCCTGGGCCGGTGGGATCGGGCGGCGCTCGAGCGCCCCGCGAACGGTGGCGCGCCCGCACCGCCATGACGCTCCTCACCCCACCCGTGGGACCACGCGACCACGTGCGGGGCGCGGCGGATGCTCCGGCGACGCTGGTGGAGTACGGGGACTTCGAGTGTCCGTTTTGTGGCCGCGCCTACCCCGAGCTGAAGCGGGTGCTCGAGCAAGTCGGGCCGCAGGTGCGCTTCGTGTTTCGGCACTTTCCCCTGAGCGAGCAACACCCGCGGGCGGAGCGCGCGGCGGAGGCGGCCGAAGCGGCGGCGGCGCAGGGAGAGTTCTGGGAGATGCACGACCTCTTGTACCAACGACAGTCGGCCCTGGGCGACGATGACCTGGTGGCGTACGCGCGCGAGCTCGGGCTTGACGGGGAGCGCGTACGGCGCGAGCTCGCCGCTCACGTGCATCGCGCGCGGGTGCGCGAGGACTTCCTGAGCGGTGTGGAAAGCGGCGTGAGCGGGACGCCGATGTTCTTCATCAATGGCCGGCGTCACGAAGGGCCGGGGGACGCGCGGACGCTCGCGGCCGCGTTGCGACGGACCCTGTAGCCCTCGTGCCAGGAGCACGGCGCTAAGATGTCACAAAGGCCGTTGCGCAGCTCGGCGTCGTCGCGGGTATTAGTGTCGCCGTAACGTTCTCGATGCCCGCGAGCCCGTCGGTACCCACGCGCATCGAGCCGCCGGAGCCGGCCGTCCGCGCGCGCTCGATCCTCGTCATCGAGGACGAGCCACCCGTGCGCCGGGCCATTTGCGACGCGCTGCGAGAGGTGGCCGAGCGCGTGCTCGAAGCGGGCGGCGGCCAAGAGGGGATCGACCGTGCCGCGGCCGAGCGCCCCGACCTCGTCGTGCTGGACCTGGGCCTTCCCGATGTCGCCGGCGTGGACGTCTGCCTCGCGATCCGCCGCTCGGCCAACATGCCGATCGTCGTGCTGTCGGCGCGTCATGCGGAGCAAGAGAAGGTGTTGCTGCTGAACGCCGGAGCAGACGATTACGTCACGAAGCCGTTCAGTCCCCGGGAGCTCGCGGCGCGGGTCCGCGCGCAGCTGCGCCGCGGGCTCGCCGGCGACCCCCCCGAGTCGGTCGTGACCGCCGGCGAGCTCACGATCGACTTGGCGCGACGCCGCGTCCGGCGGGCGGGCCGCGCGATCCACCTGACCCCGCTCGAATGGGACATCCTCCGGACCCTCCTCGCGCACGCGCGTCGCACCCTGACCCACCAGCAGCTCTTTGACGCCGTGTGGCGTCGTCAGTTCGGCAACCCGCAGCAGTACCTCCGCGTCTACATCACCAACCTGCGGCGCAAGATCGAGGGCGATCCCACCCGCCCGCAGTTGATCATCACGGAGCCGGGGGTGGGCTACCGCCTCGAGCTCGAACCCTGACGTGACCCATCGGATTCGCTGGCCGTCGCGCTGGCGCGCCTGGCTGCTCTGGGGGGCCATCTTCGCCGCGCTGACCGGGCTGATGCGATTCGCTCGCGGCGACATCGGCGAATCGCACGTCGCCCTCATCTATCTGCTCGTCGTGGTTGGTGGCAGCGTCGCCGCCGGGCGGGCGTTGGGCTTCGCGCTGGCGTGCGGCGGGTTTCTCGCCATCGACTATTTCTTCCAGATCCCCTACGACTCGTTCGGGGTCGACAAGCCCCTCGACTGGGCCGCGCTGCTCGCCTTCCTGGCCACGTCGACGGTGACGAGCGAGCTCGTGACGCGCGCGATGGCCGAAGCGGAGGCCGCCCGCCGGCGCGCCGACGAGGTCGCCCGGTTGTCGCGGCTGGGCTCGCAGGCCCTGAATGCCGGTCGCGCCGAGGATGCGCTGGCCACGCTGGCGGCCGTCATCCGGGGCACACTCGGTGTCTTGGACTGCGAGATCTACCGGTATGGCAACGGGGCGGGGCCCGTCGCCTCGGCGGTCCGCGCCCACAGCGCTACCGCCCCAGCCCCCGCCTCCCGGGACGACGGAGCGCTGGTCGCCTGGGTGGCGCGGCACGGCCGCGCCGCGGTGGTGCGCGCGGACGGGTCGTCGCTCCAGGCCAGCGCGGCGGGAACGGAGGACGACGCCATCGGCGTGGCCGCCCCGGACGCCCGCACCGTCGTCGTCCCCCTCCGGGTGGAGGCGCGGACCGTTGGGGTGCTTCGCCTCGCCGACGCCCACCCCATGGTGCTGGACGCCGCGCGCCGGCGATTCCTCAGCGCCCTGGCCTACTACGCCGCGCTCGGCCTCGAACGGGTGCGCCTCGTGGCGGAGGCGGAGCGCGGGGAAGCGCTGCGCGAGGCCGACCGACTCAAGGACATCGTGCTCGCCTCGGTGTCCCACGACCTGCGCACACCGCTCACCGCCATCAAGGCCCTCGCCCAGGCCGCGGCCGTCGGGGGCAACGAGAATGCGCGCGTGATCGAGGCAGAGGTCGATCGGCTCAGCCGCTTCGTGGGAGACATCCTGGACCTGTCGCGGCTCAAGGGGGGCGTCTTCCCGGTGACGCTCGAACCCAACACGGCGGAAGACGTGGTCGGGGCGCTGACGCGCCAGCTCCAGCCCCTCTTTCCGGGCCGTGCCCTGGCGACGGCGATCGACATCAATCAGCCCGCGCTCCTGGGACGTTTCGACTTTGTGCAGACGCTGCGAATCCTCAGCAACCTGGTCGAAAACGCGCTGCGCTATTCGCCGCCCGAGACCACGGTGGAACTCGCCGTCACGCGTCGGGACGCAGTGCTGGTCTTCACAGTGGCTGACCGGGGGCCCGGCATCCCGGCCGAGGAGCGCGATCGCATCTTCGAGCCGTTCTACCGCGCCGCGACGTCCCCCCCCGACGTGGGGCGTGCCGGCCTCGGGCTGTCGATCGCGCGCCGGCTCGCCCAAGCCCAGGACGGGCGGTTGCGGTACGAACCACGGCCCGGTGGTGGCAGTGTCTTCGTGCTCGAACTGGAGGCACTCGATCTCCCGGCCGCCGGGGACGCCAGCTAGGGCCGCGCCGGGGCGGGCGCCGCCGGCGGGTCGGCGAGCAGGGCGGGGCGTGACGGCTCGAGCCATTGCCGCGGGAACCGCGGCAGGAACTTGACGTGGCGATTGACGACCGCCTGCACCCGACGCCACCAGCAGAGGATCGCGCGCGGCGCCCGGCCAACGCTCACGACGGCGAACGGGACCGAGTCCGCGATCACGCTGCGCAAATCGGGCTGACTGAGCGAGCAGAAATCCTCCGGCGTCTTCACCCCGAAGCTGGAGTCCGGGCCCGTCCATGGATGATTGTGCCAGACGGCGAGCGTCGCCGACCCACACGGCACGGGTTGGACCGCGTCCGGGCCCGAACTCACGAGATCGGGCATCGTGAAGTCGCGCACCACCGCGCTGTCTCCCGACGCTGTGCCCTGGAGACAGAGGACCACTTCCCGGTCGAGTCCGGCCGCGAGCGCGCTTAAGCGCCGGAGGAGCGACGCCGTGAAGGCGAGGCGCTTGAGCGGCTGGGAGGCGAGGATGGCGGAGTCCGCGGCCGTGAGGGTCGCCTGCGCCCCCGCGGGCTGCGGCACGGCGACGATCGCCACGGCCGCGCAGTGTACCAGGTGGCGGACGCGGCGCGCCATGCCCTACCATAGCACATCGCACTCGCCAACCCCAATTGCAGGCGGACGCGAGGTCGCTCTTGCACTTTGCCAGACCACTCCCAATACTTACCCGCTCGGTCGGGCTCGCGCGGCGCGATCGCGCTAGGCGCTAAGTAGTGCCGCTATGGTCACTTAGGCGCACAGCAAGGAGCGCGATGTGAAGTGGCTCGGGGGCAGCTCGACGGCGTCCGCCATCCCCACGCCCCAGGCGTTGCTGCGGAACGTGTACGTGGGGCGGACGTGCGTAGCCGTGGCGCTGTACCTCGCGGCCGTATTCAAGTTCGCCGTCGCGGCGCCGCTCGATCTGCTCGTTACGTCGTTCGTGTTGGTCGCGACCGTGGTGGTGACGATCGCGTCGTATTGGCACACCCACCTGCGCGGGCGCTCCCCCGGTCAGACGTTCCTCTATGGCCAGGCCCTGTTCGACGTCGCCTTGATCACGACGGTGGTCCACATCACGGGCGGCCCGCAAAGCGACCTGACGCCGTTGTACGTGCCCCTGATCGCGGTCACCGCCGTACTGATGCCGCCGGCGAGCACGGCGCTGATCACGGTGCTCGTCGGGATCGTCTACCTCGCCGACGTGTTCTTCGGACACCACACCGCGATGTCCGGCCAGGTGGGGCTCCAGCTGTCGGTGTTCGTCTCGGTCGCGGCGGTCACCGCGTACTTCGCGAGCCGCGTCTCCATCATGGGGGCGGAGCGCGAGGCCCTGCGCGGCGAGCTGCGCCAAGCCCGACTCGAAGCCGACGACGTGCTGCGCAACATCCCGACCGGCATCGTGACCGTGGACCAAGAAGGGCACGTGCTCTACTGCAACCCGGCGGCGGAGCACATCCTCGGCTTCCAGGAGCGCCAGTGGCGCGGGCGCTCGATCATGCCGGAGTTCGCGAAGATCGCTCCCGAGTTCTGGGCCGCGATCACCGCGACCGCACGGCGCGGCGTGCGCGCGATGCGCGTGGAGGCGACGGTCCGGCGCTCCGACCGCACGTTCCCGATCGGCGTCACGACCACGACGCTCGAGGCCGACCCCAGTGGCGTCCCCCGCGTGACCGCGATCTTCACCGACATCTCGGACTCCAAGCGGCTCGAGGAGCTCCATCTCCGGGCCGAGCGGCTCGAGGCGGTGGCAGAGCTCTCGTCGAGTCTGGCGCATGAGATCAAGAACCCGCTCGCGTCGATCCGCTCGTCGGTGGAGCAGTTGGGCCGGGCGAAGCGAGCCAACGCCGACGAAAAGTTCCTGACCTCGTTGATCGTGCGGGAGAGCGACCGGCTGTCGCGGCTGCTCTCGGAGTTCCTCGACTTCTCCCGGGTGCGGGTCACCGAGTGCCGGCCGCTCGACCTGCGCGCCGTGTCGGCCGCGGCCATCCGGCTGGTGCGCGAGCACCCCGACTGCCCCGACGACGCCGTGATCGACCTGGCCGGCGAGGCGACACCGATGGAAGGGGACGAGGACCTCTTGCACCGCGTGGTGTCGAATCTCGTGCTCAATGCCGTGCAGGCCGCGGGCAAGGGGGCCCGGGTCGTCGTGCACACCGGGCGCCCCGCGTCGCACGAGCTCCCCGGCGGCTTCGGCATCGAAAACCCCGTGTCCTTGGCGGTGAGCGACAACGGCCCCGGGATCCCCGAGCCGCTGCGTGCCCGGCTGTTCGAGCCGTTCGTGACGGGGCGGGTCGGCGGCACCGGGTTGGGGCTCGCCATCGTGCAGCGCGCCGTCGAGGCGCACCGTGGCCTCGTGATCGTGGATTCGCCGTCCGGCCGGGGCAGCACGTTCACCGTCTACTTCCCAGCCGCCCGGCGGAAAGAGGAAGCAGCCTAACATGAGTCAGCAGCCATCGATTCTCGTCGTCGACGACGAGCTCGGGATCCTGGACGTGCTGCGGATCCTGCTCAAGGGCGAAGGCTTCGACGTAACCACCGCCCAGGGGGGCAAGGCCGGGCTCGAGGCGCTCAAGGCGGCGGCCCCCGACATCGTGCTCACTGACATCAAGATGCCCGGCATCTCGGGCACCGAGATCCTCGCGGCGGTGCGCGAGCAGGACCCCGAGACTCCCGTGATCCTGATGACGGCACAGGCCTCCCTGCAGAGCGCGATCCAAGCCGTCAACCAGGGTGCCTTCTACTATATCCAGAAGCCGTTCTCGAACGACGACCTCGTCGCGATCTGCCGGCGCGCGGTCGAGCAGCGCCTGTTGAAGGCCGAGAACAAGCAACTGAAGCAGGAAATCCGTCGCCGCGAGCGGTCTGGGCTGGTGAAGCCGCTCGGGAAGTCGCGGGCCTTCGTCGACGTGCTCAAACTCGCCGAGCAGGTGGCGCCCACCGAGAGCACGGTCCTGATCCAAGGCGAGTCCGGCACCGGGAAGGAGGTCGTCGCCCGCTACATCCACGAGCTGTCCGCCCGGGCGGACGGCCCGTTCCTGTCGATCAACTGCGCCGCCCTCCCCGAGGGCCTGCTCGAATCAGAACTCTTCGGCCACGTCAAGGGATCGTTCACGGGCGCCGTGCGGGACAAGCAGGGCCTCGTCGCCGCGGCGCGGGGTGGCACGTTCTTCCTGGACGAGATCGGCGAGATGTCGCCCGCGACGCAAGTAAAGCTGCTTCGCGTGCTGCAGGAGCGGGAAGCGATCCCGGTCGGCGGTACGGAGGCCATCCCGGTCGACGTCCGCGTCGTGGCGGCGACTAACCGCGATTTGGAGGACGACATCAAGCGCGGTCGGTTCCGCACCGATCTCTACTACCGGCTCAACGTGATCAACATCCAGCTGCCGCCGCTACGCGACCGCCGCGACGACATCCAGGTGTTGTGGGAGGAGTTCCTCAGCCGGATCGCCAAGGAGCGGAGCGAGAACCCGAAGGCGCTGTCGGAGACGGCGAAGCAGGCCCTGCTCGGCTACAATTGGCCCGGCAATGTGCGCGAACTCGAGAACGCGCTTGAGCGGGCCGTCGTGCTGAGCAAGGGTGATGCGATCGATCTGCCGGCGCTCCCCGACAAGCTCACCGAGCATCGCGCGGAGCCGCTCGTCGCCGAGCGACCCCATGCCAACCCCACGCTCGACGTCATCGAACGCGCCTACATCACCTGGGTGCTGGAGAGCGAGGGCGGCAACAAGACCCGCGCGGCGGAAGTCCTCGGCATCGACCCGTCGACCCTGTACCGGAAACTGAGCCGGTACGACGGGGAGTCGACCGAGGCGTGAGGCTGAGCGTCCTGATCCCCGTCTACAACGAAGCCCAAACCGTCGCCCAAGTGGTCGTGCGGCTACGGCGGGTCCCGCTCGAGCTCGAGCTGGTGGCCGTCGACGACGCGTCGAGCGACGGGTCGGGGGACGTGCTCGAGGGGTTGCGGCGCGAGGGGCACATCGACCGGCTCGTGCGCCACCCCGCCAATCGGGGGAAGGGGGCCGCGATCCGCTCCGGCATCGCGCAGGCGACCGGCGACGTCATCGTGATCCAGGACGCCGACCTCGAGTACGATCCGGCGGACCTCCCGGGGCTGCTCGCCCCCATCGTCGACGGACGCGCCGACGCCGTGTTCGGCTCGCGGTTCCAGGGTGGCCCCCATCGGGTGCTGTACTTCTGGCATTCCATCGGGAACCGCCTGCTCACCCTGCTGTCGAACATGCTCACCGATCTCAACCTGACCGACATGGAAACGTGCTACAAGCTGGTGCGCGCCGACCTCATGAAGCGCCTGCCGCTCACGTCGAATCGGTTCGGCTTCGAGGTCGAGGTCACGGCCCGGCTCGCCCAGGCTCGGGCGCGGATCTGGGAGCTGCCGATCTCCTACAGCGGCCGGACCTACGCGGAAGGCAAGAAGATCACGTGGCGCGACGGGCTGGCGGCGCTGTTCCATATCCTGCGCTTCAACCTGCTGCCGCCACGGGGCGCGTGGCGGGCCCGCTGAGCTGGCCGGCCCCGCGCCGACTCGCCGCGGGCGTGGCGGCACTCCGCGTGCCCGTCTGGCGCAGCACCGACAGCGTGCACCAGAGCATCGTGCGGGACTCGCCGCGATCGTACGCCGGACCGATGCTCGGCGCCGTTCTCGCGGAGCGTGACGGCCGGTATGGCGAGGCGCTCGAGGGCTTTCGGCGTGCGGCGCAGCTCATGCCCGCGGACAACCGACTGAGCCTGCGCGCGGCCGAAATGGCGTACCAGTTACGTCGCCCGGCGCTCGCTGACACGCTGCTCGGCCACATCGACTCGACCGGCATCCACTGCGACACGTTCTACGAGAGGGCCGCCCTCGACGCCCGCGCGCGGGGCCTGGCTTCGGTGGCGGGCTCGCTCCTGCGACACCGTGCGGCGCTCGAGGCCGCGCGCCCCCGCCCGGCCGGGAAGCGGTGACGCTCGACGCGACCGGGCGAGCCGCGCTCGCCGTCGGAGGCGTCGCGCTCGTCGCGGGCGCGGTCACTCTCAACCACAACCTGGTCGGCGTGTTCTACGACGATGGATTGTACGCCGGCCTGGCCACCGCGCTGGCGCACGGGATGGGGTACGTTCACCCCCATCTCCCCGGCACGCCCGCCGCCGTGCACTTC
>DATBCS010000038.1:0-4445 GCA_036270315.1 Gemmatimonadales bacterium | reverse complement strand
CGCCGCGGCGCGCTATCGCGATGCCGCACGCGCCGATCTCGCCGCCGCAAAGGACTCGGCGGTGCGGCCGCTGGCAATCGCCCGCCGCGCCCGCCTGCTAGTGCGACTGGGCGACCCGGGCGCGGCCGAGGCCCTCGCCGGGTTCGCCCAGACTTTTCCGTCGGACACCGCGGCGCCGAGTGCCCTGTACGCCTTGGCGGACATGCTGGGCGAGCGGGGCGACCCAGCGGGCGCCGCGCGCTGGTTCGGCGACCTGATCGCGCGCTATCCCGCCGATCTCCGGGCCTCGATGGCCCGCTTCCGGCTTGCGGCCCAGGCGGTGCGCGACAGCCTGCCCGACAGCGCGGCGGCGTTGTTCCGGGCCGAGGTGGCGGCCAACGGGTCGCAGCGTCTGGCCGCGCGCTTTTGGCTGGGCAAGCTGGCGCTGCTCGCCGGCGACAGCGCCGCGGCCCGGGCCACGTGGCTCGCGCTCGTGCGCGAAGACTCGATCGGCTACTACGGACTCCGCGCCCGCCGCGAAGTGCCGCTGGCGCCGCTCCGCATCGCCGCCGCCCCGCTACCGCCGCCGCCACCCCCCGTCGCCGCGTCGCTCGGGCGCCTCGACACCCTGGTGCTCGCCGGCTTGGACAGTGCCGCCCAGGTCGAGGTGCGGGCCATCCTGGGGCGTGCGCCCCAACAGGATGTCGACGCGCTGCTCGCCTGGAGCGACGGGCTCGCGCTGCGTGGCTTCGGCCCCGCCGCCGTGCGTTTGGGATGGCAGGCCGCGCTCAAGTCGCCCGCCGACCCCCGGGTGCTGCGCGCCATTTTTCCGTGGCCCCACCGCGGCACGGTCGAGGCGGAGGCGGCCGAGTTCGGCGTGGACCCGCTCCTGCTCGTCGCCATCGTACGCCAGGAAAGCGTGTTCGACGCCGCCGCACTATCCCCGGCGGGCGCCCGCGGCTTGGCGCAGCTGCTGCCGGGCACCGCGGCCCTGACGGCGCGCGGGCTCGACGTCACCTTCTATCCGGACTGGATCACCGTCCCCGATTTGAACCTGCACCTGGGCGCCGCCCATCTCGAGGAGTTGCTGCGCCGGTTCGGCGATCGCGTCGAGGTCGCCGCGGCGGCCTATAACGCCGGCGTCGCGCCGGTCCTCCGCTGGCTCGGCCGCCCCGGGGCCGCGGACCCCGATGCGTTCATCGAACTCATCCCCTACCTGGAAACCCGCGGCTACGTGCGGTCGGTGTTGCGCAACCGGGAGCTCTACCGCGCCCTGTACGTCGCGCCAAGCAATTGATCGACCGCGAGTTACGCGACGGTTGACAACTTTTCCGGCACGCGTCATTTCTATCGCGCCCGACACAGGGGTGTCGGCGCGGGCGCCTTGCGCCCCAGGCGCGACTCTGCAGGAGGCGGACCGAATGATTAAGGGAAAGGTGAAGTGGTTCAATGACGCGAAGGGCTACGGCTTCATCGAACAGGAAGGCGGCGACGACGTGTTCGTCCACTTCTCGGCGATCCAAATGGACGGCTTCAAGACGCTTGCCGAAGGGCAAGTCGTCGAGTTCGAAGTGAAAACCGGTGACAAAGGACTGCACGCGGCGAACGTCGTTCGCGTGTAAGCGGTCCCCGCGCCGTTCAGCCTCCCCCCGCCCGGCCTCCGGGCGGGGGTTCTCGTTGCGCCCCTATTATTGTTCCGCCCATGTCCGCCCCCGTCCTGCCCGCGGCTCCGACGCTGTACCTCGTGGACGGGTACGCGCTCATCTATCGCGCCTTCTTCGCGATGATCGCCCGCCCCCTCACCACGCGCCGCGGCGAGAACACGTCCGCCGCCTGGGGTGTCACCAACTTCCTGCTCCGCCTGCTCGAGCAGCGCCGGCCCGACTACTTGGCCTGGGTGCACGACGTGGGGAAGTCGTTCCGCCACCAGGCGTACGCGGCGTACAAGGCGACGCGCGAGAAGCTTGGCGCCGAGCTGCAACAGGACTTCGACCGCTCCGTCGAGCGCATCGAGCAGATTCTCGCCGCGTTCGGCGTGCCGGTCGTGGGGGTCGAAGGCTACGAGGCGGACGACGTCATCGGGACGCTCGCCCCGGCCGCCGCACGCCAGGGCGTGCAGGTCGTGATCGTGTCGGGGGACAAGGATTTCTACCAGTTGATCGGGCCCGGAATCGCGCTCTTGAACCCCGGCCGCGGCGGGCCGGCGGCGGTCCAGGAACACTGGGTGGACGAAGCGAACGCCGGCGAGCGCCTCGGGGTCCCGCCGGAACGGGTGGTGGACTACCTCGCCCTCGTCGGCGACAGCTCCGACAACGTGCCCGGCGTGAAGGGCGTGGGCGAGAAGACGGCGCTAGAGCTGCTGCGGACCTTCGGCGACCTGGATACGATCCTCGCCAACCCCGAGAAGATCGCGGGTAAGCGGGCGCGGGAAGCCGTGGGGCAACAAGCGGACCAAGCCCGCCTGTCGCGCGATCTCGTCACGATCCGGCGCGACGTGCCCCTGGCACTCGACCTCGCCGCGCTGCGGGTGCGCGTCCCGGACGTGGAACGGCTCAGCGCCCTGTTCACGGAGTTGGAGTTTCGCTCGCTCCTCCCGAAGCTCGGGGCGCTCGCGGCGACGGCCCGGATGGCGCCGCCTGCGCCCCTGCCCCCGGCAGCCCCCACCCCCGGCGCCCGCCTCGCCCCGGCGTCCAGCCCCGCCCTGACCGCCGCCACGGTCGAGCCGACGATCGTGGACGACCCGGCGCGCCTGGCCGCGCTCGTGGCCGCCTGGCGGGCGGCGCCGCTCCTGGCGCTCGACACGGAAACGACGTCGCTCGATCCGATGCGGGCGGAGCTCGTCGGCCTGTCGCTCGCGACCGCGCCGGGGCGCTCCTGGTACCTCCCGTTTGCGCACGTCGCGCCCGACGGGGAGCTGGCGGGGGGCGTGGCGCCGCGCAACCTCCCCTCGCTCGCGAGCGAGGCCCTCCGCCCGCTCGCCCAGCTGCTCGCCGACCCGGCGGTGCCGAAGGCGGGGCACAACGTGAAGTACGACTGGCTGGTGTTGCGGCGGGCGGGCGTCGAGCTGGCCGGGGTCGCCTATGACTCCATGCTCGCCAGCTTCGTGCTCGACCCGGGGCGCCGCTCGCATGCGATCGACGAGCTCGCGCGCGAGCGCCTCTCCCTGCAGATGCGGACTTATGTGGAGCTCGTGGGCCACGGCAAGGACGAGCGGCCGTTCGCCGCCGTGCCGCTCGGGGAGGCAGCGCGCTACGCGAGCGCGGACAGCGAGATGGTGCTGCGGCTCCACGCGGCGTTTCAGCCCGAGCTGGAAGACCACGACCTCGTCCGCCTGCTCGCGACGATCGAGGTGCCGCTCATCCCCGTGCTCGTCGATATGGAATACCGCGGGGTGCGGATCGATCTCGAGCGCCTGGGAGAGATCGCGCGCGCGTTCGCGCGCGAATTGGCGGAGCTCGAGCAGGCGATCTACCGCGCCGCCGGCACCCAGTTCAACATCAACTCCACGCCGCAGCTCCGCCACGTGCTGTTCGAGAAGCACCAGCTGCCCGTGCTCAAGAAGACCAAGACCGGGGCGTCGACCGACTTTGAGGTGCTCGAACAGCTGGCGGCGATGGGGCACGAGGTGCCGCGCCTCCTGATCGAGTACCGGGAACTCTCCAAGCTCAAGTCGACCTACGTGGACGCCCTTCCGGGCTTCATCAACCCGCAGACCGGGCGGATCCACACGAGTTACAACCAGACGGGCGCCGCGACGGGGCGACTCTCGTCCTCCGAGCCGAACCTGCAGAACATCCCCGTGCGCACACCCCGCGGCGAGCTAATCCGGCGCGCGTTCGTCGCGCCGCCGGGCGCCGTCCTCCTCACCGCGGACTACTCCCAGATCGAGCTACGGCTCTTGGCGCACTTGTCCGAGGATCCGGCGTTCGTGGAGGCCTTCGAGCACGGCGGCGATATCCATCGCCAGACCGCGGCGCTCATCTTCAGCGTGCCCCACGACGCCGTCACCCCCGAGATGCGGGCGCGCGCCAAGACGATCAACTTCGCCACGATCTACGGGCAGGGCCCCTTCGCGCTGGCACGCCAGCTCGGGATCTCCCAGGACGAGGCGAAGCAGTTCATCGCCCAGTACTTCACGCGCTTCGCGGGGGTGCGGGCGTGGCTCGACCGGACCGTCGCCCTGGCCCGGCAGCGGGGCTATGTCGAGACACTGTTCGGCCGGCGGCGCTATATCCCGGAGCTGAAGGACCGCAACTTCAACATCCGGGCCTTCGGAGAGCGCACGGCCACCAACTCACCGCTCCAAGGCTCGGCGGCGGACCTGATCAAGCGCGCGATGATCGCCATCGCGCGGGGCCTCACGGAGCGCGGGCTCGCCGCCCGGATGATCCTGCAAGTCCATGACGAGCTTGTGCTTGAGGTCCCTAAGCGGGAGCAAGACGCCGCCACGGAGCTGGTAAAAAGCC
>DATBCS010000037.1:0-3142 GCA_036270315.1 Gemmatimonadales bacterium | reverse complement strand
GTGGGCCTCACCCCGGCGACCGACCGCCTCATCATCAAGATGATCACGGGATACCGATTTTAGGGTGTTGCTCCGGTCCTGCTGCGCCCGCGCGGCCACGGGGCGGCAACACGGACTATGTACTGGACGATCTCGCCCTTTCGTGCGATTGTGGCCGCGAACGGCCTGCTCGCTGGGGGGCGGCCCGCGGGGGCGATGCGGTCGCACCGTAGCTCGCCTAGCGCACGGGCGGTCGTGGGGCACTTTCCCTGCCCCACGTGACGTTTCCGATCATATGCGGTTCGCCAGCCGGCAGGGCTCACAGTGGCCATGCGTGGGCGAAAGCGGTAAGTCACCCGGTGCGGTGCGGCGGCTGGGGATCGGTTCATCGGTAGAAATGATCTGTGCCGGAATCGTGGAGGTAGCGTGAGGACCAGCGACGTCGGATTGATGCGTCGGACACCCAGGGCTGCGGTCGCCGCGGTGGGGCTCGTGCTGGCGGCCGGCTGTGGCCGCCGGGACCCGCCACCGCGGTTCCCCGTGCCTCAGGTGAGCATCGTGGTCGTGACACCCCAGCGGATGCCCGAGGTATACGAGTTCCCGGCGGAAGTCGAGGCGTACCGGCGGGTCGAGGTGCGCGCCCGGGTCGAGGGCGTCATCGTGGCGCGGCCCTTCACGGAGGGCGCGATCGTCAGCGCGGGCCACCTGCTTTACCGACTGGATCGGGTGCGCTACGAGGCAGCGTATCGCAGCGCTGTTGCGCGCAATGAGAACGCGAAGCAAACGTTGGCGCGGCTGGAGCCGCTCGTGGCCCAGAACGCGGTCGCGCAGCAGGATGTGGACAACGCGCGCTCCGAGTACGCGGCCTCCCAAGCCACGCTTGACCAGGCAAAGAAAGACCTGGATGACACGGAGGTGCGGGCGGAGATCGACGGCCGCGTCGGGCGCACGCGGCTGGACGCGGGGGCGCGGGTGACGGGTCCCGCCGACCTCCTGACGACGATCGACCGCATCGATCCGGTCTACGTGACGTTCCGGCCGTCGTCCCAGCAGCTCCTGGTGTGGCAGCAGGATCCCCCGTCGCGGGAGCTGGCGCGTCCGGGCAGCGCGCTCCAGGTCCAGGTGGTGCTGCCGGACGGCGCCACCCTGCCGCGCGCCGGTCGCCTCGATTTCGTGGCGCCCTCGCTCGACTCGGCGACCGGGACGCAGGAGTTCCGCGCCGTGTTCCAGAACCCCGAACGGTTGCTGCTGCCGGGGCAGTTTGTGCGGGTGCGGCTCATCGGGTTCGCACGCGACAGCGCGCTCGCAGTCCCGCAGCGCGCGGTGCAAACCGGGTTGGGGCGGCAATTCGTCTACGTCGTCGGCCCCGGCGATACCGTCGCGGCGCGCGACGTCCAATCCGGCCCGTGGAGCGGCGACCGCTGGATCATCGACAAGGGCCTCGCGCCCGGTGACCGGGTCATCGTGGACGGCCTCCAGAAGGTAGCGCCCGGGCGCCCCGTCCGGCCCGAGCCCCTGGGCGATACGGCGACCACCCGCCCGCCGGCGACGCCCCCGGGAGCGACGCGATGAGTGCCGACGCCCCGGCCCGCGAGCCGTCCCCCGAGATTCGCTACTTCTTCATCCGGCGGCCCGTCTTGGCCGCCGTGATCTCGATCGTCATCACGCTGCTCGGGCTGTTCGCTATCCGGCTGTTGCCGGTCTCGCGTTATCCGTCGATCACGCCGCCGGCGGTGCAAGTAGCCGCGGTCTACCCGGGGGCGACCGCGCAGGACGTGGCCGACGCCGTGGCGGGGCCGATCGAGCAGCAGCTGTCCGGCCTGCAGGGCCTGCTCTACTATTCGACCGCCAACGCGAGCGACGGGTCGATGAGCCTGCAGATCTACTTCGACGTCGCGCGCAGCCAGGATTTGGCGGCGGTCGACGTGCAAAACGCCGTCCAGGTGGCGACGCCCCAGCTCCCGGACGCGGTGCGCCAGAACGGCGTGACGATCCTCAAGGCGAACACCGACATCTTAGCGGTCGTCGCGCTGTCGGCGACCGACCCGCGCTACGACGCGCCGTACTTGACGAATTACCTGAAGCTCTACGTGGAGGACGAGCTCAAGCGGGTCCCGGGTGTGGGGAACGCGTTGACGTTCGGCGGGCTGCAGTTCTCGATGTTGTTGCAGCTCGATCCCGACAAGATGGCGCAACTCGGGATCACCGTGGGCGACGTCGCCGCCGCCGTGCGGGAACAAAACGCCACGAACCCGGCGGGCCGCATCGGACGGGAGCCGGCTCCGCAGGGCACGCAGCTCACGCTGCCCGTGACGACGCTGGGTCGGTTGCAGACGGCCGACGAGTTCAACGACATCGTCGTGCGCGCCAAGCCCAACGGCTCGCTGGTGCGCGTGCGCGACATCGGCCGGGCGGTGCTCGGAGCGCAGAGCTACGACTTCGCCGGCCGGCTCAATGGTCAGCCCACGGCGTTCATGCTGCTCTACCTGCGCCCCGCCGCGAATGCCCTGGCGGTGCGCCAGGCGGTCGGACAGCGGCTGGACGAGCTGTCGCAGACCTTCCCGAAGGGCATCACCTACAAGATCCCTTTCGACACGACGCCGTTCGTCACCGCATCGATTGACGAGGTCGTGAAGACCTTGGCCGAGGCCATGGTGCTCGTGGCGCTCGTGGTGTTCGTGTTCCTGCAGAGTTGGCGCGCGACGCTCATCCCCATGCTCGCCGTCCCTGTCAGCGTGATCGGCACCTTCCTCGGACTCCTGTTCCTGGGGCTGTCCGTCAACGTGTTGACGCTCTTCGCCCTGGTGCTCGCCATCGGCATCGTGGTGGATGACGCCATCGTCGTCATCGAGAACGTCGAGCGCACGATGGACAGCGAGCACGTGTCGGCGCGCGTCGCGGCCGACCGCGGCATCCGCCAGGTGGCCGGGGCGCTCGTCGCCATTGTCTTGTCCCTGGTCGCCGTGTTCGTGCCCGTCGGGTTCACCGGGGGCGTCACCGGCGAGCTGTTCCGGCAGTTCGCCATCACGATCGTCATCGCCGTCGTGCTCTCGGGGATCGTCGCGCTGACGCTCACGCCCGCACTGTGCGCCCTGCTGCTCAAGGAGCGGGGTGCGGCGCGGACCACCGGGGTGTTCGGGGCGTTCAATCGCGGGTTCGCGCG
>DATBCS010000036.1:0-1763 GCA_036270315.1 Gemmatimonadales bacterium | reverse complement strand
CGCCGCACGAGCCTAGCCTGGTCGCCACGCAGAACTAAAATACGGGCGAAACGGGTTCAACCCTTTGGCCGTAGGACCTGTCTAACTACAGGACCAGGCCCCGGGGGGACCCGTTATGCCGTTCGCGGTCGGACTCGCCCTGCTGCTCCAGGCCACAACGGCCCCGCCCGCGGCCTGGGGCCCTGCGCCGCCGGCGACCGCCACCACGGCGAGCGCGGTGCGCGCGGTCCGGCCGCCCGTGATCGACGGGCGGGACGACGACGCCGTGTGGCGCACCGCGCCCGCGATCACGCAGTTCCAAGAGTTCCAGCCGCATGAGGGGGGCCCGCCCCGCTTCCGGACCGAGGTCAAGGTCGCCTATGACGACCACAATCTCTACGTCTTCATCCGGGCCTTCGACCCCCACCCCGACAGCATCCTCAAACTCCTCGCGCGGCGCGATGTGCGCGCCCCCACGGACCAGCTCAAGATCATCATCGATTCCTACCACGACCGGCGCTCGGGCTACGAGTTCGCCGTGAACCCGGCGGGTGTGAAGCGCGACTACGCGATCTACAACGATTCGCAAGAGGACGACGCCTGGGACGCCGTGTGGGACGTCGCCGCGCGCGTCGATTCCCTGGGGTGGACCGCCGAGTTTCGGATCCCCTTGTCCCAGCTCCGCTACGTACCGCGGGGCGCGAACACCTTCGGGTTCGGGATCTGGCGCGACATCCAGCGCTACAACGCGCGCGACAGCTGGCCCCTGTTCCGCCAATCCCAGCAGGGGATCTCGTCGCAACTCGGGGAGCTGACCGGCCTCGTGGGCCTGCCCTCGCCGCGACGGCCCGAGGTAGCGCCGTACGTGTTGACGAAGAACGTGTCGGTGCCGGTCGCGGGCAGCTTCGACCGGAGCCAGAAGCTCACCGCGGGCGCCGATGTGAAGTACGGGCTCACGTCGAACCTGACGCTCGACGCCACGGTGAACCCCGATTTCGGCCAGGTCGAAGCGGACCCCGCCGTGCTCAATCTCACGGCCTTCGAAACGTTCTTCCAGGAACGGCGGCCCTTCTTCGTCCAGGGCGCGGGGATCTTTCGCTTCGACGTGGACTGCAGCCAAGTGAACTGCAACGGCGAGCGCCTATTCTACTCGCGACGCATTGGGCGGTCCCCGCAACTACTCTCGGTGTATCGCGACGCGAGCTCGCCCACCGCGACGACGATCGCGGGCGCCGCGAAGCTGACCGGGCACCTGCCGGGGGGCCAAACCCTCGGCATGTTCGACGCCGTGACCGAGCGCGCCGCCGGCCCCCTGGACCGCACCCTCGAGCCCGCCACGAACTACGCCGTGGTCCGCGCGCAGCAGGATCTGCGCCACAGCGAGAGCGGCGTCGGGATGATGCTCACGGCGGTCAACCGCAGCCTCGACCAATGGACCGACGGCACGCTGCGGCACAGCGCCTATGTGGGCGCGTTCGACTTTCGGCACCGGTTCCTGAGCAGCCATTACCAGGTGTTCGGCTCGGTGGACCTGAGCCGCGTGGCGGGCACCCCGACCGCGATCGCGGCCACCCAACGCGATCCCGTGCATTACTACCAGCGTCCTGACGGCGGCTTGCCGTACGACTCGACGCGGACCACGCTGGCCGGGGACGCCGAGGAGCTCCTGTTCGGGAAGGTGGGCGGCGGGATCACCCGGTTCGAGACGAGCTACCTCCGGCGCTCGCCGGGCTTCGAGGTGAACGACCTGGGCTTCCTGCTGCGGGGGGACCAGCAGAGCTGGA